>DATKLR010000275.1:0-6558 GCA_035542295.1 Gemmatimonadales bacterium
CGCGCCCACGTAGATCCCGCAGGTCTTCGTGGTCGCGTTGTTCTTCGACGTCGCGTTCCAGCCCGTCCCGGTCGCCGTCCCGATCGCGACGGTGTTCCCCGCGGACACGCTGTAGTTGAGGTTCGTCGTCGTGCTCGCGTAAGTCACGTTGTCGGCGAAGTACGCCTCCTGCGCAGTGATCAGGTTGCGCAGGTCCGACTTCATCGACGCCACGTACGCCTTCTCCTTCGTGTTCGCGAACTTCGGGATCGCGATGGCGGCCAGAATGCCGATGATGACCACGACGATCAGAAGCTCGATCAGGGTGAAGCCCTTGGAGTTACGCACGGATTCTACCTCCGGAGACGTGACAAGCAGGATGAAGCGCCCACCGGCCAGGGGAGCAACCGCTGTGCCATCCCACCCGTCTCTGCATCTAACACGTTGCCGTGCTTGGTGATGGGTGGGATTCTCAACCCCTGAAACGACCCGTCACGCCCCCCGGCAGTCTTGCGTTCTGCAAGGCGGCTCGCTCCTCGCAATGGGCTAGCGGCGGCCGGCTTTCTCGATTAGCGCGCGGACATCGGCGATGCGGCGCGGCGCCGTGCTGTCCGCAGCTGCGTAGCGCGCCGCCGAGTCCAGCGCGGCCCGGGCCCGCCCGGGATCGTGCGCCGCGGCGAGCGTCGAAGCCTCGAGGAGCCACGCCTCGAAGGGGGACCCGCCGCGGCCGAGGAAGGCCGGCCAGACGGCGAGGGCGCTGTCCGGATGTCCGAGCGCCATGAAGCTCGCCGCCAGCATCCGGGCCGCCTCAGGGTGGCGCGGGAGGAGGGCGACGGCGCGCTCGGCGTGAGCGAGCGCATCGCGAGGATTCCCCGCCTCAAGCAGTGTCCTTGCGAGGAGCACTTGGGCCAGGCCGTATGAGCCGTTCAGGCGCTCGGCCCGACGGAGATAGTCGAGCGCCATTCGGACGCGGTCCGCGTCGAGGGCGGCCGCGGCCGCCTCGGTGAGGTTGTAGTGATCCAGCGGGTAGAGCTCGATCGACACGCCGTACTCACGCAACGCGGCCGGCAGGTTTCCCAGGCGGACCAGGGCGCGCGCTGCGGCCTGATGAGAGCGGTAGGCCTCGGGATGGACCTCCAGGGCCCACAGCAAGAGGTCCCTGTTGTCCCGCCACACCGGGATCTGCGACACCGTGCGCGCGCCGAACGCCAGGGCGACGCATCCCGTCGCCGCGGCGGCGACGCGGGTGCCGCGGCGCGCGGCGAGCCACACGAAACCGGCGGACAGAACGAGCGCCACGCCCGTCGTCGCGAGGTACAGCGTTCGCTCCGCGAGGACGATCCCTGTCGGGAAAAGCAGGTTGGCCGTCGGAAGCCACGCGACGCCGACGATGAGCAGGCCGACGGAGAGCGCGCGGTTCCTCCGCCAAGCCAGCACCGCCACGCCCACGAGCGCAACGAGCAGCAGGAGCCCCGCGCCGCCCAGGACCGTCGGGTGCTCCAGCCGGGCCACGACCTGCGGGAAGTAGTCCGGTGACAGGCTGAACGGCCAGACGAGCAGCCGGACGACCACGAAGACGACCGGCAGCATCGTACTGATTCGGCCCACCGCGCCGAGGCCGAAGAAGGTCGGCGCCAGCATCGTGAACGACTGGCCGGCATCGATCCCGCGCCGCACCAGGAACCACGCCGCCGTGACCGCGACGACGGCCGCGTAGTCGCGCCACGGCAGGGCCCTCGGCAGCGCGTCGCGCGTCGCGAGATCGTCGAGGGCGAGCAGCGCGACCGCGACCGCCGCGTGCTCCTTGGTGAGCAGGCCCGCGAGCACCGCCGCGAGCAGTGCGAGCTCCGCAGGAGCGGCCGCGCGGCCCTCGTGCAGCCTCCGGCGCACCGCCCGACCCGCCAGCAGCGCCAGCATCAGAAAGAGGGCGGCCATGGGCTCCGCGCGGCCGACCAGGTTGGCCACCGCCTCCACGTGCACCGGGTGGACGGCGAAGACGATCGCGCCGGCCAGTCCAGCCGTCACCGGCACGTACGCCGCGAGGACGGGGACGAGCACGGCGGTCGCCGCCGCATGCCAGACGATGTTGGCCGCGTGCAGCCACACCGGGCTGCCGCCGGAGAGCTGCCAGTCCGCGCCGAACGAGAGAATGACGAGGGGGCGCCACTGGCCGGCCGCGTGCTCGGGCGGCCAGTATGTCCGGCCGAATGCCCGCAGGGCAGCGGCGGCCGAGTGCGCGGCGGGATTCCGCTCGACGATCGCCCCGTCGTCGAGGGTGAACCGGTTGCCGAGCGACGGCAGGTAGACCGCGGCCGCCACGCCGGCCGCCAGCAGCGCCGCGCGTGCCTTCGTCACGACGGCCCCATGCCGAGGCCACACGCCGGGCCGCCGTCCAGGCGGTGGAGCATCTCGACGGGTCCCCGCTCCGCCGGCGCCAGCCGCATGGCCCGCTCGAGCCGGTCCCGTGCTTCGGCGCAGCGCCCGCATCGCGCGGCCGCGTAACCCGCGGTCTGCTGGTACCACCAGACGCCGGGCGCCAGCCACGCCAGCCGGCGCGCCAGCGCCAGCGCGTCACGCGGGCGGCCCAGGTCCAGGTATGCCTCACCCGTGGCTATCAGGAGCGCGGGCGCGTCCGGCGTGCGCCGCAGCGCGGCGCTGCCGATCGCGGCCGCTGAATCCGGGCGGCCGGCCTTGAGCCAGGCGAACGCCGCGCGGACCGCCGCGTCGCTCCGCAGCGAGTCGATCCGGTACGACGCCTCGAAGTAACGCGCGGCCGGCGCGAAGAATCCGGCCTCGAGGTACCGCTCGCCCAGCTCTTGGACCAGCGCCGCGTCGGAGGGGTTGATGCGGATCGCCGTCCGCAGCTCGCGCTCCCCCTCGGCGAACGCGCCGCGCCTGAAGGCTTCGGCGCCCAGCCCCCAGTGCGTGCGGTACGAATCGGGCGCGTCCTTGACCAGCGCGGCGAGGAACCGCTGCTCGTCGTGCCATACCGGAATGCGCTGCAGCGTCCGCGCCGCCAGCAGCGCGAGCACCGCCATGGTCGCCGGCCACCGGAGCCGGTTCGACGGGATCAGCTGCCACAGGGCGCCGACCGCCGCCGCGGCGCCCACCGACGGGAGATAGGCGAGCCGTTCGCCCAGGATCACGCCCGTCGGGAAGACGACGTTCGCCGCAACTGCCGCGGTCACGAGCATCCAGACGACGCCGAGCGTCACGCCGGGCGCGCGCTTCCGCGCAGCCGCGGCGGCCCAGAGCAGCGCGGCCACCGCCAGGAAGCCCGCGATCTGGGGCAGCGCCAGCACGGCCCGCGGCACGAATGCGTTCGGCGAATAGTCGGCCGAGAGATGCAGTGGGAAGATCAGCCATCGGAGCCAGACCAGCGCCGCGGGCGCCATGACGAGCATGCGCCCCCACAGCGTGACGCCTTCGAGGCCCGGAGCCGCGACCCCGGTCGCGAATGAGCCGCCCACGGCGTGGGCGCGCGCGGCGAGGTACCCCAGGGCGAGCGCGAGCACGCCGCCGAGCAGCAGGGCGTTCCGACGAAGGCGCGCACCCACCGCCTCGCCGCGCACCTGCGAGCGCCAGACATCCGCCAGCACGAGCACCGCCGGCAGTGTGAGCGCGTGCTCCTTCGCGCCGAATGCGACTGCGGCGCCCGCCAGCACGGCGAGCACGAGGGCGACGCTGCGCACGCCGCGCCACGCTTCCGTCGCGTCGTCGCCGATCCTGATGTAGGCGAGCACGGCGACCAGGTAGCCGGCGGCCGCAAGCAGCTCGGCGCGGCCAACCACGTTCGCCACTGCCTCGACGTGCACCGGTTGCACGGCGAACCAGAGGGCGGCGACCACCGCGCCGGCCGATCCCGCTTTGGCGGCACGAGCCTTCTTTGCGTCGTCCGCAGGATCTCGCCCTTCTGTCGAAGCCACCGCCCCCGGCGCGGTGAGGACCAGCGACGCCAGCGCCAGCACCAGCGCAACAACGGCGAGATGCAGCATCACGTTCGTGGCGTGGAAGACCACGGGAGCGCCCCCGCCGATGGCCCAGTCCAGCGCGAACGACCCGGAGGTGGCGGGCCGGTACGCGCTGTTGGCGTAGTCGCGGCTCCAGTACGGCCCGGTCAGAAGCTCCGGCAGGTGGCGGAGCGAGTGCACGCGCTCGTCCTGCTGCACGACGCGCACATCGTCGAACACGAACCCGTTCGCCAGGCTCGTCACCGACGAGGCGAGCGCTACGGCGAGGACCGCCGCGTACGCCCTAGCGGACGGCATCGCCGCGTGCCGCGCGCTCGAGTGGCGAGAATCCCGGTCGGCCGCCCAGCTCGTGCGGCGCGTACCGGTACAGCGCACGGTCCGGATAGCGCGCGAACAGTGGCGCGTTCCACCTGGCCAGGTCGCGCGCCCACACGATGTCGCCGTCGAGGCTCGGGCGGTCGAGATAGAGGAAGGGCGAGAACTCGAGGAACCCCGACGCGTCGCGCAGCAGCTCGTCGCCGCAGACCGCGGGCAGGGTCGAGTCGGCGGGGAGCCGGAGACCGGGGTCCTGGGTCACGCGGTAGGCCGCGCCCGGACGCCCGAGGGCCGCCAGCGAGTCGAGCGTCGCGCCGAGGGGCGCGCGCTTGACGCCGCTGGAATCGAGCGCCGCGGCGTCCAACGCCCGCTCGAGCGTGCACGCGTCAATCGCGGCGTAGAGCCGCGTCGAGCGGACCGGCGGGACGCCGAGCGCCCACATCCGCGCGATGAGGCGTTGCCCCCAGCCGTCCGGGATGACCACGACCGCGTGGGAGATGCCGGCGCGCCGCGCCGCGCGGTCCGGGTGCAGGTCCAAAACCGGGGTCGCGCGCGCGTAGGCGGTCACGGTGCCGGGGGTCACCGCCACCAGGCCGAACACCAGCACCACCGCGCCGCCGAACGCGGCGGCGAGTCCGGCGCTCACTCCGGGGTAGGTCTCGCGCCCGGATCTGCGGAGCACCGTCAGGCCCCGCGCAAGCAGGATCACGACCCACGGCACGGCCGTGAACAGGAACCGCGGGCCGTAGAACCAGTCGCGATGCCAGTAGAAGAAAAGGAGCCCGGACAGCGCCGCCACGCCGGCCACGCTCACCGCGTCGCGCGCACCGAGGTGCCGGCGGCCGGCGACGAGGCCGAGCGCGATCAGCACGAGGATGGGGAACGGCGCGTCAAACAGGTACCGGTTCAGCTGATGCAGGTCCAGACCCGTCAGCCCCACCGCCCGGAGCGGCGTAAGCGGGACGCCCCACGGCACGGGATGGAAGCCGAGCGAGTGCCCCGGACCCCAGAGGAAGTTGTAGCCGAATTCGAGCCAGCGGCCCGTCGTCTCGCGGTTGTACCAGAGCGTGGGCACCGTGCAGACGGCCCCCGCCAGCGCCGTCACGGCCAGGACCGCGACGCCCCGGCGGCCGGGCGCCGCCAGGATGAGGATCAGCGCCACGGGCGCCGCCGCCGCCACGGCGTCGAGCGGCCGGAACATGGCCACCGCCCCGAGCGCCGCGCCGGCGAGCGCCGCCCCGCGCCACCCTCGGCCCGGGCGAACCGAGGTAGCCGCCGCCGCGGCCGCCATGCCGAGCGCCGCGGCCGGGAGATGGCTGATCTCGCTGCCCGACACGGCGACCACGAACGGCGAGATGCACAGGAGCAGCACGGCCAGCCGGGCCGCGGCTTCGTCGGCACACCAGCGCGCCACGCGCCAGGTGGCCCACACCAGCAGGGCGGCGAACAACGGGTTCAGCAGCCACCAGGCACCGAGGGCGAGCCCGGCGGCGAGCACCAGCGACTGGCCGGGCGGATACTGCGAGAACCACCGCGGCGTGAAGACGACGTGAAGCGTCGCGAAGTTCGCGATGTCGGGCGGCGGGACGGCCCAGAGCCTCCCCGCGAGGAAGATCCGGGCCTGGAAGAGCTGGGCGAAGCCATCCACGTTGCGTGGATTGCCCGAGAACACGACGACGCACATCAGCACCGCGAGGAGAGCGAGGACCGCCGCCACCACGCCGACGAACCACGCGGCCGGAGGAGCCGCGGCGTACCGCCGCCAGATTTCCACCAGCGCCAGCGAGACTCGGCCGCGGGTCAGGACCAGGAGCGCGATGGCGATGCCGGCCGCGATGAGCGTCCCCCACAGCCAGGTCGCCCAGGCTGCGCGGAAGTACCGGATGTCCACCCCCGCCCACCATGCGCCGAAGGGGATCAGCGACCAGACTGCGAGCACGGCCACCCCGGCCGGCACGGCCAGCGTCGCCCAGCGGCCGGAGCGGCTCATGGCGCGGAGGGCGCGGCGATGCGCCCGACGAAGAGGAGTGGCGTCTCGTCCACGGGCTGGAGCTGGACCCTGCCGCCGCTCGCTGCCGTGGTACCGGCGAGCGGTAGCACGATCGTGAACGCGCGCGGGGGCTGCGGAATGGGAGAGGGCTCGAACCGCGAGAAGACGACTGCCGCCGCCCGCTCGTGCACGGCGTAGGCGGCGATGCGCTCGAACGAGTCGTACGGCAGCACGCGCCACTCCCTCCTGGCCCAGATGGCGATTGCGGGATGCCAGCTCATGACCACCGCGCCCGCCGGCAGG
>DATKLR010000276.1:0-5385 GCA_035542295.1 Gemmatimonadales bacterium
GCGGGCGGATGGCGATCGCGGCCCAGGCGTGCGGGATCGCTCGCGCCGCGCTCGAGCACGCCACCCGCTACGCCGCGGAGCGCCGGCAGTTCGGCCGGCCCATCAAGGACTTCGAGGCGATCCAGTTCAAGCTGGCCGACATGGCCACCCGGCTCGCCGCGGCGCGGGCGCTTCTCCACGAAGCGGCGCGGCGCAAGGACGCGGGCGAGCGGACGACCCGCTGGGCGGCGATGGCCAAGCTGTTCTGCTCCGAGACGGCGATGTGGGTCGCCGCGCAGGCGGTGCAGGTGTTCGGCGGGTACGGCTTCATGCGCGACTACCCGGTCGAGCGGCTGATGCGCGACGCCAAGGGCACCGAGATCTACGAGGGCACGTCCGAGATCCAGCGCCTGGTGATCGGGCGCGAGCTGCTGAACTCCCACTAGCGCGTCAGCGAGGCGAGGGGCAATGGAGATCTTCGAACTGCTGGCCGGGCACGACCACGAGCAGCTGATCTTCTGCCACGAGCCGTCGTCCGGCTACAGCGGGCTCATCGCCATCCACAACACCACGCTCGGCCCCGCGCTCGGCGGCACGCGCTACTGGCGCTACAAGAACGAGCACGATGCGATCATCGACGCGCTGCGCCTGTCGCGCGGGATGACGTACAAGGCCGCCGTCGCTGGTCTTTCGCTGGGCGGCGGGAAGTCCGTGGTGCTGGCCGACCACGGCGCCCACGACCGCGAGGCCGTCTTCCGCGCCCATGGGCGGTTCGTGGAATCGCTGAAGGGGCGCTATATCACGGCCGAGGACGTCGGCACCAGCCCCGCCGACATGGACTACATCCACCTCGAGACCGAGCACGTGGTCGGGCTCCAGGGCCGCTCGGGCGACCCGTCACCGGTCACCTCCTACGGCGTCTACTGCGGCATGAAGGCCTGCGCCAAGGCGACGTTCGGGAGTGACAGCCTCGCGGGGAAGACCGTGGCGGTGCAGGGGTGCGGGCACGTGGGGTACCACCTGTGCCGCTTCCTGTACGAGGAGGGAGCTCGGCTGGTGGTGACCGACATCGACACCGAGAAGGTCAAGCGCGTGGTGGAGGACTTCCGCGCGCGCGCGGTGGGCTTGGATGAGATCTACGGCGTCCAGGCCGAGGTGTTCGCGCCGTGCGCCCTGGGCGCCGTCATCAACGACGCGACGCTCAAGCAGCTCAAGGTCAAGATCGTGGCCGGCGGCGCCAACAACCAGCTCGCCGAGGAGCGGCACGGCGACCTGCTGGAGGAGCGAGGCATTCTCTACGCGCCCGACTACGTGATCAACGCGGGCGGTCTCATCAACGTGAACAGCGAGCTGGAAGGGTGGACGGCGGAGCGGGCCCAGCGGAAGGCGGGAGAGATCTACGACACGCTGCTGCGGCTGTTCGCGCTGGCGAAGGAGGAGGGCCTGCCGACCTACCGCGCCGCCGACCGGCTCGCCGAGCGCCGCATCGAGTCCATCGCCAAACTGAAGCGGACCTGGGTCTGACCATGGATACCTGGAACGTGTGTCCCGAGCTCGTCGCCGCCGATCCGGTGGTGGCCGACATCCTGGCGCGCGAGACGGCGCGGCAGGCGTCGGGCCTCGAGCTGATCGCCTCCGAGAACTTCGCCTCGCCGGCCGTGCTGGCGGCGATGGGCTCGCCGCTCACCAACAAGTACGCCGAGGGCTATCCGGGCAAGCGCTACTACGGCGGCTGCGAGGTGGTGGACGAGGCGGAGGCGCTCGCGATCGCGCGGGCGAAGCAGCTCTTCGGCGCGGCGCACGCCAACGTGCAGCCGCACAGCGGCACCCAGGCGAACCTCGAGGCGTATCTCGCGGTCGCCAACCCCGGCGACACGCTGATGGGGCTCTCGCTGCGCCACGGCGGCCACCTGAGTCACGGGGCGCCGGTCAGCGCGTCGGGCCGGCTGTTCCACGCGGTGCAGTACGGCGTCCGGGAGGCCGACGGCCTCATCGACCTGGACCAGGTGCGCGACCTGGCGCGGGCCGAGCACCCCAAGCTGATCGTCGCCGGCGGCAGCGCCTACCCGCGGGTCATCGACTTCGCCGCGTTCGCCGCGATCGCGAAGGAGGTCGGCGCGGTCCTGATCGTGGACATGGCGCACTTCGCCGGCCTGGTGGCGGGCGGCGCGCATCCATCGCCGGTGCCCCATGCCGACATCGTCACGACCACGACACACAAGACCCTCCGCGGGCCCCGGGGCGGGATGATCCTGGCCTCCGAGGCGTACGCGAAGGTGGTGGATAAGCAGGTCTTCCCGGCCAACCAGGGCGGTCCGCTGATGCACGTCATCGCGGCGAAGGCGGTGGCGCTGGGCGAGGCGCTCCAGCCCTCGTTCCGCGTATACGCGCGCCAGGTGATCGCGAACGCGAAGGCGCTGGGCGAAGCGCTGGCGGAGCGCGGCTTCACGCTGGTCTCCGGCGGCACCGACACGCACCTGCTGCTGGTGGACTTGCGCGCCAAGGGCCTCACCGGCAAGCTGGTGGAGGAGACGCTGGGGCACGCGGGGATCACGGTCAACAAGAACACGGTCCCCGGCGACACGGCGTCGCCGTTCGTGACCAGCGGAGTGCGGATCGGCACGCCGGCGCTGACGACCCGCGGCATGGGGGAGGCGGAGATGCGCGCCATCGCCGTGCTGATCGACCGGGCCGTCACGGGGCGCGACGATCCCGAGACGCTGGAGCGGATCCGGCACGAGGTGCTGGACCTGGCGTCCCAGTTCCCACTCTACGGGCAGCCGCTGCGCGAGGCGGCCGTCCACCGCGCGTAAGCGCAACCCCCAGGCCGAGGAGGATCCGGCGACCGATCCACGGGTTCCACGCTCCTCTGCGCAGGCCGTGCGCAAGAGCCTCATGGAGCTGCGCGTCCAGCGCGAGAAGAAGCGCCGGCGCAGCTGGGTCGTGGCCCTCGTCGTGCTGGTCGCGCTGGTCTGGGGGCTGAACTACGTGATGATCAGCCGTCCGGTCGCGGCGGCGCTCGCGGCGGATCCGCGTACGGCCGGCATCACGCTCGCCGCGCACCTTCGTTACTTCGTCGATCCCACCACCTTGAGCCTCGATCTCCGCGGCGTGGGGACGGCCGATACGACCGACGTGTTCCGCGGCCTCTTCGCGGCGGCGAAGGCGCTCGCGGACGGGTCGTGGGGGATCCCCCACACGGTGTCGCTCAGCCGCGGCGGCGCCCTGGTCTACACCGTCGCCGGCGACGACCTGCGCCAGCAGGCGCACGACTTCCCGCTCGCGCGCAAGCCCGCCGCGATCCTGGGGGCGCTGGTGCGGGCGCTGCGCGGGCCCGACGGCAAGCCGCTGGGCCCGGAGGCGACGGTCGAGTCGGCGGCGCGGCGCTGGGTCACCGGTCATCCGTAGGGCCATGCCTGACGCACCCCGCCGACCCAACGCACCTCGGCCCTCGGGGCCGAGCACGCCGTACGTCGCGGACGAGCTGGAGGTGTATTTCAACGACTACGTCCGCGGCTCTCCGGTCGGCTTCGTCTCCACGCCGAAGTGGCGTCCTCCCACCGATGTCTACGAGACCGACGACAGCTTCGTCTTCGTGATGGACATCGCGGGCGTCGAGCCCGGCGAGTTCAGCGTGGCGCTCGACGGCGGGATGCTGACGGTGAGCGGCGAGCGCAAGGAGCGCGCGAGCGGCCGCCGCGAGTACCACGCGATGGAGGTGAAGGTCGGCCCGTTCGAGCGGACCTTCCGGCTCCCCAAGCCGGTGGACGCGGCGTCCCTCAAGGCCACGTACGACCTCGGCTTCCTCGAGATCCGCCTCGCCAAGCTGCCGGCGGCGCCCGCGCGCGCCGTGGGCGTGGTGCGGAAGTGAGCGCGCCGGTGGAGACCGATCGCCTCTCCCCCGCGCCCGAGGGGGGCCTGCCCGACCGGCTGCCCGTGCTGGCGCTGTCGCAGCTGGTCGTCTTTCCGCACGTCGTCGTCCCCATCTCCGTCACCGCGCCGCAGCTGGTGGCGGCGGTGAACCGGACCGTGGAGACCCACAAGCACCTCCTGCTCGGCGTGGTCCGCCCACAGGGAGGGGGGGAGCTTCCGCAGGGCGTGCTCGACACCGTGGCGCCCGACGCGCTGTACGACGCCGCCACCCTGAGCGTGGTGGTACGGCTGCTCCGCCTCGGCGACGGCACGCTCCGGATGCTGGTGCAGGGGATGGAGCGGGTGCGGCTGCTGGACGTGCAGGCCGGCGCCGACGAGGGGCTGAGCGCGCGCTTCGAGCCGATCGCGAGCACGGTGACGGATCCGCTCCGCACCGAGGCGCTGCGCCGCTCGGTGACCGGGCAGATGGAAAAGGTCATCGAGATGACGCCGACCCTCTCGGCCGAGCTGCGGGAGGTGCTGGCCGGGATCACCGATCCGGGCAAGCTGGCCGACTTCGTCGCGGCGAACATCGACCTCGCCCCGGAGGCGAAGGCGGAGCTGCTGGGCACGGGGGACGTGACCGCGCGGCTGGAGCGGCTCGGCGCGCTCATGACCCAGGAGCTGCAGGTGCTCGAGGTCGGCTCGCAGATCTCCGAGAAGGTCAAGTCGCGCCTCGACGAGCACCAGCGCGAGTACGTGCTGCGCGAGCACCTGAAGATCATCCAGGAGGAGCTGGGCGAGGGCGGGCCCGAGGGCGAGGCCGGCGAGCTGCTGAAGAAGCTGGAGGCGGCCAAGCCCTCGGAGGAGGCGCTCAAGGCGGGGCGGCGCGAGCTGGAGCGGCTGGGGCGGATGGCGCCGCAGTCGGCGGAGTACCAGGTGGCGCACACCTACGTCGAAGTGCTGGCCGGTCTGCCGTGGAGCGTGCTCACCGAGGACCGGCTCGACATCGCGCACGCGCGCGAGATCCTCGACCGCGACCACTTCGACCTGGAGAAGGTGAAGGACCGCATCATCGAGTACCTCGCGGTGCGGTTCCTGAATCCGGAGGCGCACGGCAGCATCCTCTGCTTCGTGGGGCCGCCCGGCACCGGCAAGACCAGCGTGGGGCAGAGCATCGCGCAGGCGCTGGGGCGCTCGTTCGTGCGGATGGCGCTGGGGGGCATGCGCGACGAGGCCGAGATCCGCGGCCACCGCCGCACCTACGTCGGCGCGCTGCCGGGGCGGATCATCCAGCTGCTGCAGCGGGCGGGGACGCGGAACCCGGTCTTCATGCTCGACGAGGTGGACAAGCTCGGGGCCGATTTCCGCGGCGACCCGACCTCGGCGCTGCTCGAGGTCCTGGACCCGGCGCAGAACCACGCGTTCGTGGACCACTACGTCGAGGTGCCGTTCAACCTGAGCGACGTGATGTTCATCGCGACCGCCAACACCCTGGCGACCGTCCCGCCGCCGTTGATCGACCGGATGGAAGTGCTGGAGCTGCCGGGGTAC
>DATKLR010000277.1:0-12397 GCA_035542295.1 Gemmatimonadales bacterium
CGAGAAGATCGCCCACCGCTGGCGCCATTATCCCGAAGGCCTCCTCGCCACCCGCGCGGTCGCCGAGCGCTGCGCCTTCCGCATGGCGGCACTCACGCCCACCCTGCCCGTCTTCCCGACGCCCCCCGGCGTCACCGCCGACGGGTACCTCGCCTCCCTGGTCGCGGCGGGCGCGCGCGAGCGCTACGGCGAGCGGCTGACGGCGCGGCACCGCGAGCAGCTCCGCCACGAGCTGGACGTCATCCGCCGGCTGGGGCTGGCCGGCTATTTCCTCATCGTCTGGGACATCGTCCGCGAGGCGAACCGGCTCGGCGTGCTGGCGCAGGGGCGCGGCTCCGCCGCCAATTCCGCCGTCTGCTACTGCCTCGGCATCACCGCGGTGGACCCGGTCGGCATGGAGCTGCTGTTCGAGCGTTTCCTCTCGGAGGACCGGCGCGAGGCGCCCGACATCGACATCGACTTCGCGCACCAGGACCGCGAGGAGATCCTCCAGTACGTCTACCGCCGCTACGGGCGCGACCACGCAGCGATGGTGTGCGAGGCAATCACCTACCGCGGGCGGGCCGCGGTGCGCGACGCCGCCCGTGTCCTCGGCTTCTCGGTGCAGCAGGCCGAGAAGCTGGCCGACGAGGCGGACCGCGACGGCGCGCGCGAGACCGGAGAGAAGCTGCGGGCGGGGGGCGCGGCGGCCGCCGATCTCGATCCGTCGGATCGCCGCGTGCGGATGCTGGCGGAGGTGGTGCACGGGCTCCACCAGCTGCCGCGGCACCGCTCGATCCACGTCGGCGGCTTCATCCTCACGGCCGAGCCGCTCGCCGACGTCGTCCCCGTCGAGCCGGCGGCCATGCCGGAGCGCACCGTGATCCAGTGGGACAAGGACGATCTCGAGCCGGTGCGCCTCATCAAGATCGATCTCCTGGGGCTCGGCATGCTCACCATGATCCAGGAGGCGATCCGGCTGGTGCGCGTGCACCGCGGCGTGACGATCGACCTCGCGCGCCTCCCGATGAACGACCCGGCGGTCTACGACATGCTCTGCCGCGCCGACACCATCGGCGTCTTCCAGGTCGAGTCGCGTGCCCAGATGAACACGCTCCCCCGCCTGGCGCCGCGCGCCTTCTACGACCTGGTCGTCGAAGTCGCCCTGATCCGCCCCGGGCCCATCCAGGGCGAGATGGTGCACCCGTATCTCAGGCGGCGCGCCGGGCTCGAGCCGGTGACGTACCCGCATCCTTCCCTCGAGCCGATCCTCGAGCGCACGCTTGGCGTGCCGCTTTTCCAGGAGCAGGGGATGCAGGTGGCCATCGCGGCTGCAGGCTTCACGCCGGGTGAGGCGGACGAGCTGCGCCGCGCCATGGGGCACAAGCGCTCGCACGAACGGATGGCGAAGATCTGCTCCAAGCTGGTCGAGGGCATGGCGCGGAACGGGATCGAGCCCGACATCGCGCGCCGCATCTTCAACCAGATCGCCGCCTTCGCCGACTACGGCTTTCCCGAGAGCCACGCCGCCAGTTTCGCGCTCCTGGTCTACGCCTCGGCGTACCTCAAGCTCTACTATCCCGCCGAGTTCGCCTGCGCGCTCCTCAACGCCCAGCCGATGGGCTTCTACGCGCCGGGCACCATCGTCGAGGACGCCAAGCGGCATGGGGTGGAGGTCCGCGGCGCGGACGTGTTGCGCAGCGAATGGGATTGCACAATCGAGGACGGCGCGGTGCGCGTCGGGCTGCGCTACGTGGCAGGACTCGGGGCCAGGGCACGGGAGAGCCTCGAGCCGCTGCTCGGCGGCACGCGCCCCGCCTCGCTCGAAGCATGGGTCCAGGACAGCGGCCTCACCGTCACGCTGCTGCGCACGCTCGCCGAGGCCGGGGCGTTCGACAGCCTCTGGCCCAACCGCCGATCGGCGCTCTGGGAGGTCCTGAAACACGCCCGCGGCGCCGCAGGCCCGCTGGCACCGGTCGCCGCCGACCGCCGGCGGGCGCCGGTGCCGCCCCTGACGCCGGTCGAGCTGACCGAAGCCGACTACCGTGTGACCGGACTCTCCCCCGCCGGACATCCGATGCGTCACCTGCGCGCCGCCGTCGCCGCGATGGGCGCGATCCCCGCGGCCGAGCTCGCGCACCGCCGCGACGGCGACTGGGTCTCGGTGGCCGGCCTCGCCATCTGCCGCCAGCGGCCCGCCACCGCGAAGGGATTCTGCTTCGTGACGCTGGAAGACGAGACCGGCCTGGCCAACGTGGTGATCACGCCCAAGCTGTTCGAGGCGAACAAGCGGCTGGTCAGAGGATCGCCGCTGCTCGTGGTGAGCGGCGTGCTGCAGGAGGAGCAGGGCGTGCTCAATGTCCGGGCGAAGCGCTTCGCCGCGCCGCACCCCGAGGCAGGGGCGGCATTCGTCACGTCACACGATTTTCACTGAAGCGCGTCGGACGTCTACGCGAGCACCGACGCCAGCGAAACCCCGCGGGTCGCGAACACCCGCTCGACGGCCTCGCCGACCTTGTTGTTGGGCGTGGAGGCCCCGGCCGTGACGCCGATCACGACGTTCCCGGGCGGCAGCCAGTTGCGCGCGACCGCCTCCTGCTGCGACCCGACAGGCTTGTGGCGAATCGTGCCCGCCGCGGGGTCGATACATGCCGCGTCCTCGACGTGGTACGTGGTCAACCGCTCCGCGCAGAGCGCCGCGAGGTGATTCGTGTTGCTCGAGTTGTACCCACCGATCACCACCACGATGGTGACCGAGTCCTTGAGCAGCCTCAGCACCGCGTCCTGCCGGTCTTGGGTCGCCGAGCAGATGGTGTCGAAGCTGCGGAAGTGGGCGGCCAGATCGGCCTGGCCATATCGGGCGGCCATCGCGCGGCGCAGCTCCGCCGCGATGGCCAAGGATTCCGTCGAGAGCATCGTGGTCTGGTTTGCGATCCCGACGCGCACCAGGTCCAGCGCCGGATCGAAGCCCGGGGACGACGCCGCGCGGAACCGGTCGCGCAGCTCCGCAGCCCCCGTTCCGCGCTCGATGAAGTCGCAGACCAGCCGTGCCTCCGCCATGTCACGCACCACCAAGTGCCGGCCGCCCGGATACTGCGTCACCTGCGAGGCAGTCGCCTTGGTCTCCTCGTGGTGGTACTTGCCGTGGATGATCGCGGTGAACCCGTCCTTCGCGTAGCTCTCCACACGCTTCCACACGTTCAGGACGGATCCGCAGGTGGTGTCCACCAGGACGCAGCCGATGCCGCGCAGGCGCTCGAAGTCCTCGCGCGTCACGCCGAAGGCGGGGAGGATCACGACGTCGTTCGCGCCCACGCCGGCGAAGTCGAACTCCCCCGCCGCGCTGCGCGCGATGATCACGATCCCCATCGTCGCGAGCTTCTGGTTGACGTGCGGATTGTGGATGATCTCGCCGACAAGGAAGATGCGCCGGTCCGGAAACTTGGTGCGGGTCTCATAGGCGTACTCTACCGCGCGGTCCACGCCGTAGCAGAAACCGAACTCCTGCGCCAGCCGCACCGTGAGGTCGTCGACCGTGATCTGGTAACCCCGCGCGCGCAGCTCGTCCACCACGGCACTGTGGTAGTCGTCCGCCAGGGCGCCCTGGATCTCGCCCTTGAGGCCGAATCCCTTCCGGAAATAGGTCTGTTCCACGGGAGTGCGGATAATCTAGCCCGCACGCGGGTTCTTTGGCACCCCGGTCAGCGCCGCCGCACGGCGAGCAGCGCGCGCGCCGCATCGAGGACCGTGTCGACCGCCACGTCGGCGACCCGCGGGGCGGGGATGCAGCGGTGGCGATCGCCGAGCACGCCCCATACTTCCACCTGCTCCTCGGTTCCGAAGCTCACGGTCGGCACACCCACTGCATCAGCCAGGTGCAGCGTGCCCGTGAACTGCGAGATGAACAGGTCGAACCGGCTCTGGATCGCAGCGAACTCCGCCAGCGAGACACCCGCAGGCGCGAGCACCGCGGCGGGGACCTGCGTCCGCACGTACTCGGCTTCTTCCCGTTCGCTGCCGGTCCCGCACAACATCACCCGGCAGCCGTCTCCCGTGAGCGCGCGCGCCAGGGCCACCACCTTCTCCACCGGCCACGCGCGCACCGTGTACCGCTTCGTGCTGCGGTGCGGGATCTGTAGGCCCACCAGCGGCGCGCCGTCGGTCCGCTCGCCAGCCGGCAGCAGCTCTTCCACCCGACGCTCGGCTTCCGGCGGCACCACGAAGACCGGGCGCACCTCCGCGGGAGGGAAGCCCAGGATGGCGGCGGCATGACAGTACCGCGTCGTCTGGTGGGCGTCGTCCGCGCCGAGAATGAGGTTGAAGGCGGCGCCCGCCTTCGTCGCGTGCGTCACGATCCGGACCGGCGCCCCGCTCCAGGCCGCGATCCACACCCCCGCCATCGACTCCGCCCTGAGACTCACGCAAATGTCGAAGCGCTGGCGCCTCAGCCACCAGGCGAGCTCCGTCCAGCTCGCCGGGTCGCGCCGGAACACCGGCCCGGCCTCCACGAACGGGAACCCGCGCAGCACCGCCCGGTTCTTCGGGCCCGCGATCACCACGAGGCGCGCCGCCGGCCAGCGCTGATGGAGCGCGACCAGCACCGGTGAGCCGCACAGCAGATCGCCGATCCGATCCGTCCGCGACACCACGATCCGCCGCGGCTCCAAGCCGTCCAGGTCGCGCGGCGTCCGCGGCCGGCGGTCCAGCGGCAGCACCGCGACCCGCGCGAACGCCATCTGGATCGGGAGCTTGATGCCCTGTCGGACGCGCTTCAGCAGCGAACGGGCCATCTCATCTCACTTTGGGCGCGCGTCTTCCCAGCGCGGCAGGACGCCCCACTTGCGCAGCCACATCGCGTAGAAGCGCCGCCTCAGGAGCGGCGTCTCGAGCGGCCCGCGCCGCACGACCCGCCCCAGGTCGCCGCGCGCGATGCGCAACGCCATCACAGCGGGATGGCTCCCGGCCCAGCGAAACGCCAGCTCCGCGCTGCCGAAACGCTCCGCCGGCAGCCCGCCCCAGCGGCGGTCGACCGACGCGTCGTCGTGATAGAGACGCGCGAGCGCCAGCGTCTTCGCCTTCAGCTGGTCCGGTCTCCGCGCCCACCCGTAGTGGAAGATCCGCGCGCCGCTGCTCCTGGTGCGCAGCCGCCGCCCGTCGACACGGCCGAAGCCCGCGGCGTCGCGCACCGACTCGAGCCGTCCGTCGTTCCGCACGAGCCGGCATTGGCGGCGATAGCGCAGCGGATTGACATAGCCGTGCGAGCCTTCGAAATGCAGAAAGCGGAACGACAGCGCGTCCACCGCCGGCACGCCGTCGCATCGCTCCAGCGCGCCGTGGATGCGATCGTAGTCCGCCTCGTGGATGACCTCGTCGGCCTGGAGGTACAGCGCCCAGGGGCAGCGGCAGCGCGCGAGCCCGAGGTTGGTCAGCCACGCCAGCGTCCGGCCCCCGCCCCGCGGACCCTCGTCCCAGTCGACCGGCACGACCCGAAGCCGTTCGTCCCCAAGGCTCCCGAGCATGTTCAAGGTCGCCTCGTCGCCCCGGTGCGCCACCACCACGATCTCCTCGGCCAGCGGCAGGAGCGACCGCAGCGACTCGATGATTGGGTAGTCCAGCTCACGGGCCCCGCGCACGATCGAGAACCCGGAGACGCGAGGCTCACGCGCCAAGGAACATGCTCCAGATCCAGTCCACCGCCCCGTGCGTCACCGCGGCGGCGGCCAGCCTCCCGGTCCGCTGGTACACCCACCCGTAGGCCAGGCCCGCGGCCGTGGCGAGCAACCCGTATCCCCAGTTCGGGTGCGTCGGGTGCTTGAGCAGGTGCAAGAGCCCGAACACCACCGACCCGAGCACCAGGCCGACCCGCGGGTTCCAGATGCGCGAGAACGCCTCCTGGATCGTGCCGCGGAACAGCATCTCTTCCGGCAAACCGACGAACAGCACTAGTCCGAACAGCCTCAGCACGCCATGCGTGATCCCCAGCCACCTCGACTGGAAGGACAGGAAGCCGATGGCGAAGCCCAGCGGAATCGCAGCCACGGCGAGCACGGCCACCGCCCCCACCGCCACACCCAGCTGCCGCGCCGTGAGCCCGAGCCCGACATCGAACGTGCGCAGCGGATGCACTATCACCAGGAGGAACAGCGCCAGCACCACGGCGACGAGCGGACCGAGGCTCAAGTGCATGCCGCCGGGCACGGCGATCGTGAGCCCGCGTTCCCAGATGCCCCAGATCGCACTCAGCGCGACCGCCGCGACCAGCAGGCGCGGTGGTGATGGCTCGTCCTCGCGGCCGACGCCCAACGCCACCGTGGCCAGTCCGGCACCCACCGGCCAGAGAAGGAAGTTCACCCAGTTGTGACTGCCGACGAGCAGCCCGGCGACCATGCCATACAGCGCCAGCCCGAGCGGCACGTGCACCGCCAGGCTCGGATGCCGCGCCACGAGCGCGCGGGTCCACGCCTGGCACTCCGGGACCAGCAACAGCAGATAAGCAGCCGACGCCGCCAGGTTGAACGCCAGCCACGGCCAGCGCGCATCCCCCTCCGCGCCGGACACGGCCAGCAGCACCAGCGCGACCGCCGCTACCGCCCAGCCGACCGTGTTGTCGCGGTTCCGCAGATCGAGTGCGCTCATGCTGCCGGACGCCACGTCTTGGCGTACTTCAGCCAGGCGCTGTAGGCCGACATCGTCGCGAAGATGACTCCGGCCGTCCCGTCGAGGATGCCCAACCGGAGCACGCACCGCGCGAACACCTCCCACGGGAGCCGCACCCACATCCAGTTCCGATAGCGCACGCCGTTTCCCGATTTCATCTGCGCCTGGATATCCGTGTAGCGGTTCATCTTCTCGACGTGCTCCGCCAGCGTCCGGTATGCGTGGTGCTCGAGCGTCGCGTCGAGCCTCGCGGGCCGGCCCGGGATCTCGACGTGCTCATGCACCGGAGAGAGCGAGAAACGCGCGCCGGCGCGGCGGAACAGCCGCAACACCCAGTCGTTGCCCATCCCGCCGAACCGCAGGCGCTTGCCGAGGAAGAACACGTCGCGACGCACCAGATACCCACTCACCGGGGGCTCGGTGGCCAGGGTCCGGTGGATCTCGTCGGCCAGCGCCGGAGTGACGCGCTCGTCGGCGTCCACCGACAGCACCCAGGTTCCCGTGGCCAGCTCCAGGGCGCGCTGCTTGGCCGCTCCGAAGCCGTCGAACCGGTGCCGCACGACGCGCGCGCCGGCCGCCTCGGCCACCGCCACCGTCCGGTCGGTCGACTCGCTGTCCAGGATCACGATCTCATCGGCCACGCCGCTGAGACTGGCCAGGCAGGCGCCGAGGTTGCCCTCCTCGTTGCGCGTGATGAGCACCGCGCTGAGCCTGATGGAAGGAGTCGTCTGTCCCCCGCCGCTCATCGTTCCGTCCCCGAGCGACCGCAGTCGGCGCTCATGGCCTTCCGGTACTCCCCCAGCGTCGCCTCCACGGTCCGCTCGATCGAGAACTCTTTCACCCTCTCCCTGCCCGCCGCAGCCAGTGCGCCACGCAGCTTCCCGTCCGCCAGAACACGCGCGATGGCCGCCCCGAGGGCCGCGGCATCGCCCACCGGGACAAGCAGTCCGTCCACGCCGTCGCGGACCACCTCCCGCACACCGCCCGCGGCGGTCGCCACGACGGGCACGCCCGCCTGCATCGCATCGAGCAGCGACGTCCCGAGCCCCTCATCGCGCGAGGTCAGCATGGCGACGTCTGCCGCGGCGAGGATCTCCGGCGCGTCACTGCGGTAGCCCGTCAGCCGCAGAGCCCCATCCAGCCCGGCTCGGCGTCGCGCCCGCTCGGCCGACCCCGCCAGCGGCCCGGCGCCGATCAGCAACGCCTGGCAATCGCATCCGGCCGCGCGCGCGGCCGCCACCGCGGCGACGAACGTGACGGGATCCTTGTGCGGTGGAACGAGAGCCGACACCATCACGACCAAGGGCCGCCGCCCATCCACGCCGAGCTCCGCCAGGGTCGACGCGCGGGCCGGGGACGGAGCCTTCACCAGGTCGACGCCGCTCCGGACCACGCCGATGCGGCTCGCAGCGAACCCGCCCGCTCGCAGAACCTCCTGCACATGCTCGCTCACTGCGATGATGCGCTCGGCGCGTGCGTACTTCCAGCGCGTCACGGGGTTCCAGCGCAGGGGGAGGGCGACGCGACGCGCCACGACGAGCCGTGTCCGCGTCCCCAGGCTCGCCAGTGCTGCCAGGGCCACGGCGTGACCGGAGTGCGCGTGAATCAGGTCGGCGCCCACCTCCCTGACGAGCGTCCGCAGCCGGCGGACCACCGCAGGGTCCCACTCGACGACGGGAGCGAACGGGAGCACCACGACACCCGCCTCGGCCAGCTCGGCCGCAACCCGCGTGCCCGGACGTACCGCCGCCCAAACCCGATGGCCGCGCCGCAGCAGGCCCCGACACAACAGGCACAGCTGCCGCTGTCCGCCACCCCAGCTCCGCTCCGTGTCGACGTGCACTACACGGAGCGAGCGTGCGCCGGCGGCCGGGTCGGACGCGGGCGCGCTCGCAACCTGAAAGGCACTGGTCAGATTGGCGAGCACGTGGCGGCCGGAAGCACTGCGAACGGGATGCGCGTCAAGGTCCCGCGGATCGACACGTGCTCCTTTGCCGAGTCGGGGAGCGCCAGATCAAACCGCCCGCTGACCGCGTTCGTGACTGCGACCTGGACGGTCCCGCCGACAGCCACCCGCGCCGGGCCCGCGGAAGGCGCGCGGAACGCGGCCGTGGCGGTGCCGACGGCGTCGAGCGAGAGCTGTACCTGGAATTCATGCGGAGCAGCGACCAGAGGAAACGTCCGCATGGCGAGCCCGCCGCTCCACGTGCGGCCGAGCGCGATGATCACGAGCACGCTGTCAGAGGGGCAGTAGGTTGCCCACGCGGGACCGTTGACGAGCGTCGTGGTGCGTCGCGCGACCTGCTCTGCGAGGAAGCGGCCCCCGACCGGGAACGGGCTGTCGCCGGCACGGTGGCCGGCGCTGCAGGCGCCGCCGGCAAGCACCGGCAGTGCCGCGGCCAGGAGTAGCCGTCGCATCGCGGATGGAAGCTAGGGGTGCGACCGACGCTTGCCTAGCGGCGCGCCCCCAACGTGAGATTGAGCCGCCACCTGGCATCGGGCGCCACCGGTCGCGCGACGTCCAGCCGCACCACGCCCCCCAGCAGCGACAGGCCGGCGCCGAACGAGACGGCCGTCTGCCCTGAGAACCGGGCGAGCCTCGGCGCTACCTGGCCCGCGTCCACGAATACGACTGGAGTCAGGGTACCAGCGGCATAACCGAGATCCAAGCTGGCCGTCCACGCGGATGCGCCGCGGAACGCACCCGGGGGGTAGCCGCGCAACGTCTTCAGTCCGCCCAGTCGGAACTGGCGCTGCGGGACACTGTCCCCTGCACCCATGCCCGCCCAGCCCGACGCGGTGACCCCGAAGCTGCTCCCTGGCGACGTCCTCGCCGTCACGCCGATCCATCCCCGTCCCTGTTCGCGGTCTCCCGCAGTGCCTTCCAGGCCGGCCCTCCACTCGAGCTCCAGCCCGCCGCCGGTCAGCTCCGCGCTCGTCACGACGTACCGGCCGGGTGCCACGGGCCCGTTGGCCTGGAACGCGCCTTTTCCTCCCAGCAGCTCGTTGAGCCCATCGTGCGCCAGCGAGCGCGGCGCGGACTCGTCGGCGACCCGCGCCTGCAGCGTCAGGTCGACCGCCGGGCCGAGCAGGCTCTGGTAACGCAGCTCGCCGCCTTGCATCAAGACGTAGTCGCCGTCGTCTCGCGCCAGCGAGAGGGCCGTGACCGAGTTCGAAAACGTGAGCCCCGGCGCCATTCGATCGGCATCGCGCATTTCGCGGAACAGCACCGCCTCCCATCGTGAAGACGCCCCATCCCGGCGCAGCGCGAGCGACCCCTGCAGCCGCCGGTCGGTGAACGCGTAACGGGCCTTGGCGAGCACGGACACGAACGGCACCCCCGGCCGCCACTCGTAGCCGAAGCCGAGCGACACCCCTTCCGCGCGGTTGTAACGCCAGATGTCCGTCAGCAAGTCGAAGGCGAAGCCGAACCGCCGCTGGCCCGTCAAGCTGTCCGGCAGCCGCTGGAGCGTGGAGAGCACGTCACGCCGGACCTCCTCAAGGCGCTCGGCGTCGCCCGGCGCTTGACCGAAGCTCAGCGAATCGCTCCACCCCTTGTAGGCAAGCAGCACCGAGTCCTTCGCCGCATCCACCTCGAAGCGCCCTCCCGCCCACGCCCCAACCGTGACACAGCCGTCGCGCGTACGATCCGCCAGCCGGTCTGCCTGCGTCCCGACGGCGAGGCTGTCGCCGCAGCGCGTGGTGACCGGGCCGCGGCGTCGCCTGCCTTCGTGCTTCGTCGTGTCGGGTGGCAGCTCGGTGAAGGTGATTGGCGGGTTCTGATTGACCCGGACGTCGCCGAACGTGGTGATGAAGTGCACGGGCACGACCAGATTCTTGAACCACGGCAGCTCCACGTCCAACGTGACCGCCTGACGGTACGGCAGCCAGTACCGCTGATCGTACAGCCCGTACTCCAGGTCCGCCGAGACGCGCAGGATGCTCTGCACCAGGGCGTCGTTGCGGTCCGCCCGTGCGGTGTCCCGGTGCGTCGGACCGATGGTGTCGATCCAGAGCCGCTTCCCCACGAACACGAACGAGAGGCGGACGGTTTCCGCCGTCTGCGCGTCGAGCCACAGTTCTCCGGCGATGAGCGAAGCATCCGCGCGCACCGGCGTCACGCGCACGCCGATCGCGCGGACGGTCCGTCCCGGAAGGGACAGCGTCATCGAATCGTTGATGGCGTAGTCGTAGAAGCCTTCCGCGCCCGGCGAGAGCGGATGCACGGCCGCGCGCTCGGGGAAGTCCTCCCCCGACAACAGACGAATCGAGTCGCCCAGGAAGCGCGGCACGAACCACGGGCGCGTCCAGCTCGAGCTGAGGTTCGCGTTCCGGAAGGCCGTCCGATACCGCCGCCCGATCGTAACCACCTTGACGTCGTTCGGCGCCTGCCAGGAAAGCGCCGACTTCTGCTCCTCGACGGCGAGGGGGAACAGGCGGGCGAAGGCGCCGCGGCCGACGCTCGCGTCCAGGCGGGTGACGAGGGTTGCCCTGTAATCGTGGACGGCGGCATCCTGCTGCAGGTGCCTCTGACGCGCCCGCGCGATCAGCAGGGCGGTGGCGGAGTCCGCAAAATGCGGCGCCGGAACCTGGAGCCAGAGCAACAGCGCCGGCCATGCTATCACCGCGGGAGTCCCCTGGACGATGCCCAATCCACTACGCCCCGCCAGTCCGCAAGGTTTCTGCGCGCTATACGCCTTCGGCAGGCGCGCGGAACGCGACGCCCAGCGCCCGGCCGGATCGCTGCTCTCCCCACGTGGCGAGGGCCAGCCCGCCGAAGATCACGGCCGCCGCGACCAGCGAGCGCGCGGTGATGCGCTCGCCGAGCACCAGCGGCGCCCCGGCCACCGTCATCACCGGCTGCAAGTAGACGTACATCGCCACCAGGCTCGAGTCGGTGCGCCGAAGCGCCCAGATCGACAGGTAATAGGCCAGCAGCGAGGAGAACAGGACGATGTACGCGAGCCCCAGCAACGCCCGGGTCGGCAGCTGCCACAGCGTCACATCGTGCAGCGCCACCAGGCCCAAAGGCAATATCAGCACGGCTCCGAAGATGAACACGTGCGTCACCACGGTAAGCGGGTGATAGCGCTCGAGGAGCCGCTTGGAGAGCACCAGATACCCGGCATACGAGCATGTGTTGCAGGCGATGAGGGCGTTCCCGAACGCCGTCGAGGGATCGAAGCGCATGCGATCGGGACCGATCAGATAGACGGCACCGACGGCCGCGAGAGCGATCCCGGCGAGCTTCGGCCAGGTCGCGCGCTCGCGCCCCAGGATGAGGGCGATGGCCAGGGTAAAGGCGGGGATCGTCGTGACCATGATGTTCGTGTTGATCGCCGTCGTCCGCTTCACTCCCTCGAGAAACAGGAGCTGGTTCAGCACGACCCCGATAAGGGCGAGTCCGGCCAGCGCCGCCAGATCGCGCCGGTCGGTGACGCGCTCGTGCACCAGTGTCCGCTGCAGCAGGAAAAAGGCGACTGCCGAGCCCGAGATCCTGAAGAAGACGATGCCCGTGGGGGAGATGCTGGGCAACACGAACTTCGCTACGACCGTCAGGGACGCGAAGAGGAACTGGACCGTCGCCAGAGCCAAGTGGACCACGCGCCTACGCCCCCCACCTTGACAGCGCAGCCGTCCGCCTTAGACTGACTGATTCATCAGTCATATGGCAGGTCGTTGTGAACAAGCGAGATACGATCGTTGACGCGGCAGAGAAGCAGCTCATGTCGTCCGGGCTCTCGTTCTTCACCGTGGCGCG
>DATKLR010000278.1:0-37361 GCA_035542295.1 Gemmatimonadales bacterium
AGCCGTGAGAGGTTCGGGTGAGAGGTGAGACGACAAGGTGAGAGGGCCGCTCCCCTCCACGGGGCGCGACGTCTCACCGCTCACGCCGTTCGACCTCTCACCTCTCACTTGGCCCTCTCACCTCTCACGCCTCACCTCTCACGCGCCCCAACGAAACGCCCCACCTGCAGGCGCAGGCGGGGCGCAGATGGCGGGGCTGACGGGGATCGAACCCGCGACCTCCGGTGTGACAGACCGGCACTCTAACCAGCTGAGCTACAGCCCCCCGCGGCCAAGCACGTCAATATAGAAACGCGGGGGGCCAGCTACAAGCTTACTACGGACACTTCAGCGCGCGGGCGCTCCCCAGCTGCGTCAACGTCGTCCGCAGCTGCGGCAGGTAGTTGAGAAGCTGATTCGCCTGATCGCGGTTTACGGCAGCCGCGCCCGATATGTTCGTCTCCGCCTGGCTGAGGAAGTCCGTGCTGGCTTTGACCGCCGCGCAGCCAGGCTCGCGGGCCGTCTGGTCCTTTGCCTGGACGCGCTTGTACGCGTCCACCGCCACCTGGTACTGCGCGTAGCCCTCCTGGAACTGGGCTAACCCGCGGTAGAACGTCGCCGTCTTCTGCGCGTCCCCGGTGGCCCAGTCCTGCGCCGCCCCGAACAATGTGTCGGCGCGCGCAAACGCTGTGTCCTGCAACGCCTTCACCGCGCCGCGCAGGAAGACGCCGGCCGCCACGGGACGGTAGCTCGAGTCAGCCATGCCGGCCATCCTCGCGTGGACGACCGCTGAATCGCCGTGCCCCGTCGCCTGCAGCAGGGTCGCATACACCAGGTGTCCGCGGCCGTCCTGGGGCGCCAACTTCATGAACTGCTGCACGGCCGTCATGGCGCCGGTCGTGTCGTTCTTCCCCAGGAGCAGCGTCGTATAGAGGTACCAGTTGTTCGCCCAGGTGGGCACCCTCACCGTGCCCCGCTGCACCCACCGGAAGATGCGCGCGCTGTCCCCCGCGCGCCCGGCGAAGTCCAGCATCCGGACGATGAAGGTCGAATCCACCTTCGACGAATCCGCTTCCGCCGCGAGGCTCATCGTCGCGGCCGCGCTGTCCCACTTCTGCCACGCACCGAACGCGATGGCCTTGACGTTCAGCAGGTCCCACTGCACCGGGTTCCGCTGCAGCGCGTCGTTCAGCAGCATCACGGCGCTGTCGGGCTGGCCGCGCAGCACGTAGAGCTGGGCCGCGCCCTTGCGGAGATCGTTGTCGTTGATGTCGACCTGGAGGATATGGTGCAGCATGTGGAGCAGCTGCACCGTGTCGTGCTTCTCCTGATAAATGCCGGCGAGCGTCCGCGCCACCGTGGTATTGAGCGAGTCGGCGTCGTGCGCGCGCTCGAGCGACCGCTGCACCGAGTCCTGCGGTGCCCCCTGGTCCTGGAGCGTCAGCGCCAGGCAGAGGAGCGCGCCGCCGCTCTCGGGATCGTAGTGCAACGCGCGGCGGGCCATGTCGATGGCCCGCTGGTAGTTCTTCTGCTCGCGCGCGTCGCGGCAGTGCTGGATGTGCTCGAAGGACGAGTACTTGTCGTCGATCCGGTCGGCCAGGGTGTTGCCGATGGCGCCGCTCACCCTCGAGCGGGGCACGACCACCGACGCCGCCGTGCCCATCGGGTTGGTGCGGATGGCCTGGACCAGCCGCGCCAGGACCAGGACGGAGTCCGTGCCGCGCGGGAACACCCGGCCGTCCACGATGAAGCGCGCGTTCAGCACGCTGGCGAGCTGGCCGACCTGGGTGGGCTCCAGCTCCGCGGTGCAGCCGAAGCCGCTCTGGTCGAGCGCGTCGCACATCACCCGCTTCTGGATGGCGGTGAAGTCGTCGGCATGGGCGGCCTGGATCCGGTCGCGGAATGCGTCGCTGACTTCGATGGCAATGCTGGAGTCCGCGGGTCGAATGCGCCCGAACGGCACGACCAGCACCTTCGGACCATTCTGCGGCGGGGGCACCCGCACCAGCTGCGCGACGGCGGGCGCCGCAAGGCACACCGCACTCCCCAGGGCGATCCCGACCGATCGCGTCCACGCCTCGAGAGACGCTGCACGCCACGTCATGCGATGAATCCTCCGGTGAGCCTGCACCCGATGATGCGCGCTGCCGCCCGAAGTGGGCGAAGAGGGATTCGAACCCCCGACTTCCTGCGTGTAAGGCAGGCGCTCTGGACCAGCTGAGCTATTCGCCCGTGCGCCAACTACAGGATGAGGCCGAGCGGCAATAGCACGCAGTACCCCAGCACGAGCAAGACGGGTGCCGCGGTCGTCGACCCATGCGCCAGCAGCAGATACCCTGCCCCCAAGGCGAGGGCCGCCCCTGTGAACAGGGCGGCGTTGACGGCGCCGAACTGGAGCCGCGCTTGAGGCTCGGAACTCTGCACAGCGACTGAGGATAGCGGCCCCCCGGTGAGGCGTCAAGCGCGCCGCCCCTAGGGCGGCGGCGGGGCACCGCCCGTCTCGACCGTGGCCAGGACGTCGCGGCATTTCTTTCCCCACGGATTGAACTTGTTGGCCGCGAAACCCGCTTGCCAGGTGGCCTTCGCCGCGTCGGGATTGCCGCACAGCCACTGGGCCCGGCCCAGCTCGTAGTAGGCCTCGATCATGTTGGGCCCGATGTCGAGCGTCTTCCGGAAGAAGTTCTCCGCGTCCTCGAACATCTCCCGCTGCAGGTAGACGAGGCCGAGGTAGAAGTTGGCGTACAGGGTGGCCTTCTTGTCGTTCGCCATCCGGATCGCCTTGGAGAGGTGCTCGATCGCCTCGCCGTAGATCTTCTTCTTGAGACAGACGTAGCCGAGGTTGATGCGGGCCAGCGAATTGCCCGGCTCCTTCATCAGGACCTTCTGGAGCGTGGCGAGCGCGTCGTCGTAGTCCTCCTTCAGCATCTGCGCCCAGCCCAGCAGCGATTCGGCCTGCAGCTCCCCCGGCGAGAGCGTCAACGCCTTGGTGAGGGCCTGGATCGCGCCGTCGTAGTCGCCGAGCGAGATCAGGCTCCACCCCTTCTCGATGAAGGTGGAGGCGCCGATGTGGTCCGCCTGGACGACCGGCCGCGCCGTCTCGATGCCGGGTGCCGCCCCGCCGCCGGCCTCTCCCTGCTCGTCCGCGTGCTTGTAGCGGTCCACCCGCGTGCGGATCTCCTCCTTGAGGGCGGAGAGATCCGTGATCGCGCCGTCGACCTGCTTGAACAGCGCGATGATGTCCTTCTTGACCGTCGCCAGCGCCGGAGCCGTCTTGGCGGCCTCGAGCGCCGCGCTGATCTGCTCGCGGCGCGCCTTGAGGGACTGCACCAGATCGTCAGCCATGGTCCTCTCCGAAGAACGGCGAGCCGGCGCGGCGCCGCTCGATCGCCGCCGCACACCGCTCGGCCAGCCCGCCCAGCGGCGCGACCTCCTCGACGGCCCCCGCCTCGAGCGCCGCGTGCGGCATCCCGAACACCACCGCCGTCGCGCGGTCCTGCGCGAGGGTCGCGCCGCCCGCGCGCCGGATTGCGGTGAGGCCTTCGGCCCCGTCCCGGCCCATCCCGGTCAGCACCAGCCCTACCGCCCGCGGGCCGAAGGCTTCGGCCACGCTCCGGAACAGGTGGTCGGCGGCGGGCCGCACGCCCCACAGCGGCTCCTCGCGGCTCAAGGCGATGGTCGCCGTCCCGCTGCCGCCGCGCAGGCGCATGTGGTAGTCGCCGGGTGCGACGTAGATCGTGTCGGATGCCACACTCGCTCCGTGCTCCGCCTCGACGACACGCGCGCCGCACAGCCCGTCGAGCCGCTCCGCGAGGCTCCGCGTGAAGCCGCGCGGCATGTGCTGCACGACCAGTGTCGCGGCGTCCAGGCCGCCGCGGAGCGCCGGGAGCAACTCGGCCAGCGCCCGGGGACCGCCCGCCGAGGCTGCGATGGCCAGGACGTAGCGCGCTGCGCCCGGGATCGCGCGCGGCCGAGCGGCCGCCGGCGCAGGGGCGGCGCGCACCGCGAACGCCGACAGGTCCGCCGCCGCCGCTGCCCGCAGCGCAGCCAGGAGTCGCGGTCCCAGCTCCGCCGGCCCGGCGCCGCCTGCGCCGCCCTCGGGCTTCTCGACCAGCTCGACCGCACCCAGCTCCAGCGCGCGCACCGCCTCCGCGCAGCTCCGGCCGGCGCGCGCCGAGACGACCACGATCGGGCGCGGCAACTCGCGCATGATGCCCGCGATGGCCGCGAGGCCGTCCAGCCCGGGCATCGAGAGGTCCATCGTCACCACGTCGGGACGGTAGGCGCGCACCTTGGCGAGCGCGTCGCCCCCGTCACGCGCGGTCGCCACCACGCGGAACTCTCCCGAGGCCGTCACGATGTCCGTCAGCACCTGCCGGATGAGGGCGCTGTCGTCCACCACCAGCACCGAGCGCGGCGCGCTAGAGCTTCCGGGTCCCATGCGCCGCCGTGCGCACTTCGATCCGCCCGTCGTCGAGGTAGAAGAACACGGAGCGGCCGTGGCGCTCCAGCACGTCCTCGCCGATGACCGGGATGTGTACGGCCGCCAGCGCCTGCCGCGCCGCCGCGACGTTCCGCTCTCCCATCCCGATCGCGGCTGCTCCGGGGCCGAACATGCTCGCCCCGCCCACCAGCCACGCGGTCAGCCGATCGCGCTGCGCGCCGGCTGCCTCCATCTCCGCGAGCACGCGGGGAATCGCCGTCTCGGGAAAGCGGCCGGGGTTCGAGCGGTCGCGCGCCATCTGCTGCGACGGCAGCATGAGATGCAGCAGCGCCCCGACCTTGGGATCCGGGTCGTAGAGGACCACGGCCACGCACGACCCCAGTCCCAGGGTGGCCAGCACCGTGTCCCCCCGGTCCACGGCCCACTGGGCGACGCCGACCAGGCGTTCCCTCATCGCCGGCGGAACAGCCGCTCCCGCGGCTCCTCCAGCTCGAAGCGCGAGCGCGCCGGCCCGACGAGCGTCTCGACCTTGCCGAGCAGGAGCCGCCCGCCGGGAGCGAGCGCGTCGGCGAACGCGAGAAGGAGCCGCTCCTGAGCCGCGCGACCGAAGTAGATGACCACGTTGCGGCACACGACGAGGTGGTAGCGCGGCGCGGGCGGGGGCTCGCGCGTGAGATCGTGCACCAGCGGCCTCACGCGCCGCGCGAGCGCGGGAGCGACACGGTACGGCGGGCCGGCCGAAAACCAGCGCGCCAGCAGCGCCGGAGGAACCTCCGCGACCGCCGCCGCGGGATACTCCGCCCGGCGCACGGCCGCCACCGCGGTCGGATCCAGATCCGTGGCGTCGATCCGGAGCCGCGGGGCGAGCGCCGCCTCTCCCCCCGCCTCGGCTCCGGCGTGCTCCGCGAACAGGAGCGCCAGCGAGTACGGCTCCTCCCCCGACGCGCATCCCGCCGACCAGACCCGGACGTGCCCCCGAGCCGCCCACAGCTCCGGCACGATCCGCCGTCCGAGCAGGGCCCAAGTCTCCGGGTTGCGGAAGAACCGCGTGACGTTCACCGTGAGCGCATCGAGCAGCCGGTCGTATTCCGCGGGAACGGCGTCCAGCACCTCGGCGTACGCGGCGAACGTGTGGGCCCCGCACGCCCGCATCCGCACGGCGAGGCGGCGCCTCAGGCACGGCTGCTTGTAGCTCGACAGCAGCAGCCCGTGTTCGCGCTCGATCTTGCCCAGCAGTGCGTGCAACGCGGGATCGTCCGTCCGCGCCGGAGACACGGGCATCAGGACACGTGGTCCAGCGTCGCGAGGTTGGCCCGCGCGAGCTCGTGGGCGGGGTTCAGGGCCAGCGCCTCCTTCCAGGCCGCCGCGGCCTCTTCGGTCCGCCGGTCGCGGAAGGCGAGGTTCCCCAGCTTGAAGTACACGTCGTCGCCGAGCCGCGGCGCCAGCTTCACGGCGCGCTGGTACGCCAGCTGCGCCTCGTCGGGTCGGCCGCTCCGGTAGCAGAGGTCGCCGAGGTTCTTCGAGAGCTGCGGAAGCGACGGCTCCTCCTCGAGGGCGGCGACCAGCAGCTGCTCGGAGCGGTCCAGCTCGCCGCGGCGCTCGCACAGCACGGCGATGTTGTTGCGGAGCGGCGCGTTGTGCGGGAAGCGGCTCAGCCCTTCCTCCGCGACGGGCAGCGCCTCCGCCTCGCGCCCCGCCATGACCGCAGCGAGCGAGCGGGCCCAGTACCAGATCGCGCTGGGCGGCATCCCGCCCGGCGCGAGGCCGCGCGCGCGGTCCAGCCGCTCGACCGCCAGATCGCCCAGGCCCCGCTTCAGCGCGACGATCCCCCAGCCCAGCATGATCCGCCAGTCGTCCTTGGACCGTGTCGCCGCCTCGGCGAAGGCGGCCTCCGCCTCGCCGAGGCGCCCGAGCTGCTCCAGCGCCACGCCGAGGTTGTGGAGCACCTCCGGCCGGCCGCCGCCCTTCTCCGCGGCGAGACGCAGCGAATCCACCGCGTCGCCCCACCGGCCCTGGCGCAGGGCCACCAGCCCCAGGTAGAAGTGCGCCGGCGGATCGGCGGGGCGGAGCTCCACCACGCGGCGGAACTCGCGGCCCGCCTCGTCCAGCATCGCCGTCTTGTAGAACGCGAGCCCCAGGTTGCGGTGCTCCTCCACCCGTGCGTCGCTGCCGACCGGCACCACGTCGGCCTGCGTCCTCCCCAGCCGGTGCGCGAAGCCCGCGGTGATGAGGCCGTAGAGCGCCTTCCCCACGTCGAACTCGAGCAGGCCGGAGTCGTCGATCAGCGACGCCACGTCGCGGTGGCCGTCCAGCAGGGGCAGCAGCCGCTGCTGCTCGGCGGTGAGCGACACGCCCGAGGCCGCGAGCCGCGACCGGTCCACGACGAAGATGAGGTCGAAGGACGGGATCTTCTTCTCGATGAGGCTCCACTCGTCCACCCGCCGCGCGCCTTCCAGGAGCAGCGACTCCGGCGTGATGCGCACGAGGAAGTCCTGCTCCTCGGGCTGCACGTCGGGCTCGAAGGAGAACGAGCCGGACATCCAGGTGAAGAGGTAGTAGACCGCCTCCTCGATCTGCACCCGCATGTAGCGCTCGAGATCCGGCCGGGAGATGGACCCCATCGCGACCAACAGCTCGCCGAGCCGCTTGTCGCGCTCGTGGGCCTGCCGCTCGACGGCGGCTTGCAGCTGCTCCGGAGAAATCAGGCCACCCTTGACCAGGATGTCGCCGAGCCGGTCGCGGCGGTTGACGATCGACGCGTAGGTGATGTAGCCGTGGTCGAAATACACGTAGCCGAAGTTGTTCCGGTCGGCGACCGAGAGGCACCCCGTCTTCTGCCCCATCGAGAGCAGCTGGAGCACGTCGGGGAGGCTCGCCTCCTTGAGACTGCCCTTGATCGCCATCAGCGCAGCTCCTCGATGAGGCGGTCCCCGACGTTGGGCCAATCCCAGACGACCTTCTCGCGGCTCCCGAGCGCGGCGTCGAGGCCCGAGGGCACGGTGGCGGAGACGGCATGCGCCTGGGAGGGGCGCGGCGGCCGCCCCTCGATCGCGAGCCGCGCGGTCTCGACAGTGAGGGCCTCACTCGCCGGATCCATCCGGGAGAGCGCCCGGTTGACCAGCCCCTGCACGGCCCGCGCGCTGTCGGCGGGGCGGGCGGCCAGATACTGCACCACCTCGTCCTCGGCGGCCACGCCGCGCGCCGCCAGCAGCCGGCGCACCATCTCCGCGCGCATCGGGCGGTCGGGCGCCGTCAGCTCGACGACGAGCCCGGCCTCGAACCGCGTGGTGAGCCGCGGGGCCAGGCCGGCCAGCTGGGCCGGGATCTTGTCCGCGGTGAAGCCGAGCTGCCGCCCCGCATCGGCGAACGCGTTGAACAGGTTGAACAGCTCCTCCTGCGTCCGGTCCCGCCCCGCCAGGAGTTGGATGTCGTCGAGCAGGAGCACGTCGGCGCGCCGGTAGCGCCGCCGCCACCACTCGATGCGGCCGGCGTCGAGCGCCGCCACCAGCTCCTCGGTGAAGACCTGCGCCGAGAGGCAGGCGACGGTCGTGCCCGGCCGGGCGGCCAGCAACGCGTTGCCGACGGCATGCAGCAGGTGCGTCTTACCCGTCCCCGACGGGCCGGCGATGAACAGCGGATTGAAGTGGCGACCCGGGTCGGCGCAGACCGCCTTCGCGGCGCGCACCGCCCCCTCGTTCGCGGCGCCCTCGACGTAGCCGTTGAAGTCGAGCCCGCGCGACGGCGGCGGCGGCGGCGTCACGCCTTCCTTCACCCGCTCGGCGTAGGAGCGCGCCTCCTCGAGCGCGTCCGGATCCCGGAAGCAGGCGTGGCCCGCTGCGGCCGGGTCGAACGCCGCGACCTCCTCGGCAAGCCGCCTGAGCTCCTCGACGTCGGCGCCGAACCGCGCCAGCTCGGCGGTGACGTCGGGGATGTCGTCGCCCAGGAGCAGCTGCTCCAGCCGGCGCGTCCGGTACCCCTCGCCCTGCCAGCGCAGCACCGCTTCGCCCACGCGCGAGCGCCATGCCTCGACGGTCTGCGCCACCGTGGTGGACACCGCCGACAGGAACGCGGAGAACTCGTCGGGCGGCGGCGGCGCGGGCGCCGGGGCGGGCGCGAACGGCGCCGCGGCCGGCGCTTCCGGCGCCTCGCCCGTGAGCAGCATCCGGGCGCCGTCGGGCGTGATCGGGACGTCGGACACGCCCTGGTACGCGATCAGGCGGTTGATCATCCCGATCAGCTCGCGCACGTTCGCGGCGCCGATCTCCGCCACGGTCTCCAGCACGGCGGGCGGGATCTGCACGCCCCGCTCATCCGCCTTGCGCCGCAGGATGGCCAGCCGCGTCTCAAAATCGGGCGCCGCGACGTCCACGAGGAGGCCGCCGGAGAGGCACGTCACCAGCCGCTCGTCCAGCTCGCCGATCTCCCCGGGCGGCCGGTCGCAGGTCAGGACGACCTGGCGCCCGACGGCCTGCATCGCCTCGGCGAGCCGGAGCAGCTCGGCCTGCATCTCGAGGTGCTCGGCGAGGAACTGCACGTCGTCGAGCAGCAGGAGATCGGTCTCCTGGGCGCTGCGCCGGAACGCGTCGAGCTGGCCCGCAGCCACCGAGGCGTTGTAGCGCTCGACGAGCTCCTCCAGCGTCAGGTACTCGGTCCGCAGGCTCGGCTGGCGCTCCAGCGCGAGGAAGCCGATGGCCTGGAGCAGGTGCGTCTTGCCGAGTCCCGATTTCCCGTAGATGAACAGGGGGTTGTAGGTGGCACCCGGCGACTCGGCGACGGCGCGCGCCGCGGCGGCCGCGGTCTGGGTCCCCGCGCCGACCACGAAGGTCTCGAAGCGGAACCGGGGGTTGAGGTCCACGCTACAGCCGCCGGACTCCGCCGCCGCCCTCGCTCAGCTTCCGCAGCACGTCGGCCGCGATGCCCTTGAGCGTCTCGAAGACGCCCGGGCCGTGCAGCGCGTCGGCGGCGAAGGTGGGAAGCCCGCGGAAGTTGAGCGCCTCGTCGAGCTCGGGCGGCGTGAGGATGAGCTCGGGGGGGAGGTCCTGCTTGTTGAACTGGAGAACCAGCGGCAGCGTGCGGATGTCCACGCCGTGCTCCAGGATGTTGGCGTGGAGGTTCTGCAGGCTCTCCAGGTTCTCGTCGAGCTGGCGCATCTGGCTGTCGGCGACGAACACCACGCCGTCGGCGCCCTGGAGAACGAGCTTGCGCGTCGCGTTGTAGTAGACCTGCCCCGGCACCGTGTAGAGCTGGAACTTCGTGGTGAAGCCGGAGATCGTGCCGAGATCGAGGGGCAGGAAATCGAAGAACAGCGTGCGGTCGGTCTGGGTCGCCAGCGACACCATCTGGCCCTTCCGGTCGGACGGCACCTGCGAATACACGTACTGCAGATTCGTCGTCTTCCCCGACCGTCCGGGGCCGTAGTAGACGATCTTGCAGGTGATTTCCCGTGTCGTGAAGTTGACCAGGGACATGCCGTCACCGACGAAAGAGTGAGGTGAGGCTCCGGTTCAGGTCCGCCTCGAAGTCCTTCGCGAGGACGGGCTCCCGGACCTGAGAGACGGGCGCCGCCTTGCGGAGCGCCGCCGCGAACTCCTCGTAGAACAGCTCCACCAGGCCGATCGACGTCTCGCGCCCGAACACCGTGAGCACGATGAGCGGGCCGCGCGGCGTGGAGCACTGCGCCAGATGGATTCCGTGATGCTGGCCCGCATGGAACAGCGCGCCGAACGACTGCTCCCCGAGCTGCTGCGCCAGGGCGCCGGAGGAGGCCATGATCGCTGCGCCGAGCGCGGCCGCCGCCATCAGGTCCATGGCGCGGGCGAAGCCGTGCTGGGCGAGCACCTGCCCCGCCGGCGTCATCACGGCCACGAGACGGGCGCTCGCCTGGCCGACGTAGCGGACCAGCGGGCCCTCGGTCCAGCCCTCGACGACCGACGTGGCACTCACGCGAGCGCCTCGGCGGCGCGGATCATCTCGAGCCGCGCCAACCCGACGTTCACCCGGCTGTCGGCCAGGGCGACGATCAGGAGGTCCTGGGCCGCCGGCGCGACGAGCAGCGTCCCTCCCGCCGCCTCCATCTGCACGAAGCGCACCCGGCCCGCGCCGGTCGCCGCAGCCGCGCCGCTCACCTTGCGCGCCAGGGACGCCGCCAGGGCCGCCACGGCCTTCCCGCGCACCCCTTCCATCAGGAGCTGCGCCACGGGGATGCCGTCGTCGGCGGCGACCCACATCGACCCGCGCACGCCGCGCACGCGCGAGATGCGGTCGAGGGCGCGCTGCAGGTGGTCGGTGGCACTCGCGCCCGCGCCGGATCGAGCGGGCGGCGCATCGGAGGAGTCGTGCCCCGGTCGGCGGCCGTCCGGCGCGCTCATGCGCCCTGCCCCTGGAGCCAGGCGAGCGCCATCCCGCGCGCCCGCTCCGCGAAGCGCAGCGCCAGCCCCACCGCGATGCTCCGGTCGCGCCGCACCAGCAGCAGCGCCCCTTCGCCCACCGGCGCGACCACCAGGTTGGCGGTCTCCGCCTCCGCCACGATCGCGCTCCACGACTGCAGGCCGAGGTACTCCGCCGTCCGTGCCGCCTCACCGGAGACGCCGGCCAGCGCCGCAGCCGCCAGCTCCGATGCGTCCTTCCCCTCGGCGTCCGTGAGGCCCCCCGCCAGAACCAGGCCTCGCTGGTCGAGCAGCAGAATGTCGGCCGTCGCGCCGTCGAAGCCCTGAAAGACGGCGGGGCGCTGCGCAGCCGCGGAGGCGGGGGCCGGCGGCTGCGGTGCGGCGGGCGCCGGCGCCGCGCCGCGCCCGGCGCGCACGACCGCGAGCGCGCGCCGCGCGCCCTCATCCGCGGGGGAAATCGCCAGTACCTTCTGGAGCGCCGCTTCGGCCGCCGCGAGGTCTCCCTGCCGGAACAGGAGGAAGGCCACGCCGCGCAGCGAGCCCATGTGGTCGGGGGCGATCTCCAGGGCCTTGCTCCAGGCGAGCCGCGCGCGCTCCAGGTCGCCGAGGTCCGCGTAGATGCGGGCCAGGCAGTCGTGGCCGTCGGCGTGCATCGGATGCCGCATCAGGCCCTGGAGCACGACCTGGAGCGCCTCCTGGCGCTGGCCGCGCCGCCGCAGCGCCTCGGCGAGATCGGCGTACGCGAGACTCTCGGGGTCGCGCGCCAGCGCTGCGGTCAGCGACCGGATGTCGTCAGGCACGCTCGCCTCCCAGCAGCCGCTCGAGCGAGGCCGCGGCGGCGAGGGCGTCGGCCACCTCGCGCCGCTGCTCGGTGCCCGCTGCGCCGTCCACCATCCGCTGCCAGCGCTCCCAGCTCTCGCGCGCCTCGTGGAACCGGCCCGAGGCGGCGAGCGCGAAGCCGCACCAGCGGTACGCGTCGGCCAGGTCGGGCGCGAGCCGGATGGCGCGCCGGCAATCCTCCACTGCCTCGCCGAAGAGGCCTTCGGCCAGGTGCGCGCGGCCCAGCGCCAGGTGCCCCCGCGGCTCTTCGGGCTTGAGCGCGAGCGCGGCCTCGGCCGCCTCCCGCGCGGCAGCCGCGTCGCCGCTCTCGAGCCGGACCTCCGCCGTCGCCACCAGCGCATCCACGTCGCCGGCCGCGGCCGCCCCGGACTTCCGCGCCGCCGGGTCGCGCAGCACCACCACTCCGGTCGCCACCAGGCCGAACACCGTGCGCGACACGTCGAACTCCGGCAGGTGCAGCCCCGCCGCGATCTGCCGCAGGTCGCGCACGCCGTCCACTTCGGCGAGGATCGCCCACTCCGCGGGCCGCAGATCCAGGATCGGAGCCGCTCCGGCACCGGCCGCCTCCAGCGGCGCCAGGACCGGGATCACCCCGAGGTGCGGCACGTGAGCCTCGATGCGCGACCACTCGTCGATCCGGCGCGCCCCCTCCATCAGCACCTTCTCGGTGGGGATCCGCACCAGCGTGTCGGCGGGTGCCTCGTCCACCGTCCCCTCGGTGAAGGAGAAGAAGCCCTCGCGCCACGACAGAAGCTCGAAGACCTCCTCCTCCACCTGCTTCTCCACCTCGCGCTCCAACTCGCGCGGGGTCAGCGCCCCGATCTCGACGAAGATCCGCCCCAGGCGCCGCCGCCCGCCTTCGCGCTGCTGCACGGCGCGCGCGTGCTCCAGCTCGGCCGGCGTGATCTTCCCGGCGTGCACCAGCCGTTCTCCCAACCGCTGCGCCTTCGAGCGGGCGGTGGCGAAGACGATCGCGCCGCGGTCGAAGAAGACGGTGCCCTCGTTGTTGCGCAGGTCGCTGGTGATGCGCAGCACCCCGGTCTTGCGGCTCAGGTCGAGCAGGTGGAAGACGTCATGGAGACCGAGCTCCTTGAGCGGGCCCTCGATCGGCACGGCTACGCCGCCTCTCCGGCCAGCACGTGGGCCAGGTCGCGCGCGGTGCGCGCATGGGTCCGCGCCTGCTGGGCGAGCGGCCCCGCCGGCTCGAGCACGACGACGCGGTCGAATTCGGCGACGGCATCGCGGTAGCGGCGCTCGCGGGCCAGCGCCAGCCCCAGATGGTAGCGCGCCCCCACGTGGTCGGGCTCGAATCGCACGACCCGCTCCACGGCGGTCCGGGCGTCGGCGTCGCGCCCCCGCTCCAGCAGACACTGCGCCAGCAGCACCAGCGCATCGAAATCGTACGGGTCCTTCTCCAGCTGCGCGATGAGCAGCTGCATCGCCTCCGCGCCCCGGCCCTCGAACAGCTGCAGGCGCGCCAGCTCGTGGGCGGCCGCGCCGTAGCTCGGCAGGTGCGCGAGGGCGGCACGGTAGGCGTCCTCCGCCTCACGGACGGCGCCGCGCCGCTCGCACAGCCGGCCGTATTCGACCCACACCTCCACGTAGCCCGGATCGAGGTCGAGCGCGACGCGATACGCCTCCCGCGCCAGGTCGCCGTCGCCCACGCCGCGCGCCACGTCCCCCAGCAGCTTCCGCACGTCGGCCCGCGCCGGCGCCCGTGCGGCCGCGCGCTGCAGGACATCCAGCGCCGCCGCCGGGTCGCCGATCCGGCTCCGCGCCTCGGCCGCGAGCAGAGCCGCATCCACGTCGTCCGGCATCTCCTTCAGCAGCGCCTCGGCCGGGGCCATCGCCTCACCGGCGCGGTTGAGGGCCAGGAGGCAGCGCAGCTCGCCGAGGCGGGCGCCCCGGTGCGCCGGTGCCGCGGCGCGGGCCTCGCGATAGCGCTCCAGCGCCTCGCCGAACAGCCCCCGCCGCGCGAACACGTCGCCCAGCAGCGCCGCGCCCTCCGCGCGGTCGGCGCCGCGCCCCAGCGCCCGGTTGACCTCCGCCACCGCGTGCTCGAACAGCGACTTCGTGAAGAAGTCGCGCGCCAGGCGGAACGGATCATCCGGCGGCGCCGCCTCCGCGGACGCGGGCACTGCCGCGCCCGCGGCGGGTTTCAACTCCGCGAACAGGCCGTCGAGCAGGCGCGGATCGAACACGAATCCCTCGGCACCCGCCTCGAGCGGCCGCTCGGATGACAGATCCGGCACGACCGCGAGCGCGGACTCCCCTTCCGCCACCTCGATCGCGAGGAGGTACTTCTGGGGGACGTAGTACGGGTCAAGCTCCAGCGCGCGCTTCACCTCGCGCAGGGCGCCGTCGAACTCCCCGAGCCGGGAGAGCGTGAAGCTGAGGTTGTAGTGCGCGGAGGCCGATTGCTCGTCCGCCTCGACTGCGCGGGCGAAGGCGTTGCGCGCATCCGCGTAGCGCTGCAGCTCCATCAACGCTACGCCCACCCCGTTCCACGCGACCGCCGAGCCGGGCTCGACTTCCAGCGCCTGCCGGTACGCCTCGAGCGCGAGCTGGTAGCGCCGCTGCTGGGTCAGGAGCAGGGCCAGGTTGAGCCGGGCGGCGAGCAGGCCGGGCCGGTGGGAGAGAGCCGAGCGGAACGCCTGCACGGCGCTCTCCACCTGTCCCGACGAGGCGAGGGCGACGCCGATATTGTTCGCGGCCGGGGCGTGCGCGGGCTCCACTTCCAAGGCCTTCCGGTACGACGCCACCGCGTCGTCCCGGCGGCCGCACTGGTGCAGTGCGACCCCGCGCTCGTTCCAGTACTTCCCCGACGCCGGATCCTCCCCCACCAGCGCGTCGTACAGCTCCAGCGCGCCGGGCAGGTCGCGGCGCACCAGGTGCACCTCCGCCATCGCGCGCCGCACGAGCGTGCGGTCTTCGCCCCGCTCCAGGGCCAGCCGGTACTCGCGCAATGCCTCGACGTACAGGGCCTTGTCGCGGAAGACGCGACCCAGGTGATAGTGCGCCAGGCGGCCCCGCTCGCCCCGCGCCGCCACCCGCTCGGCGGGCCGGGCGACGTCGAGCGGCGGCCGCGGCGCGTCCTTCGGCTCGAGCGTGAGGTTGGCCTGGGCGCGGGCGAGCGCCGGATTGAGCCGGGCGGCGCGCTTGGCGGCGGCCCGCGCATCCGCGTGACGGCCCAGGTCCCCGAGGACGAACGCCTGGAGGTGGTGCGCATCGGGGTTGTCGGGATTCAGCGCCACCGCGTGCTCCAGCGCTTGCAGCGCGGCGTCGTTCGCGCCGAGGTTGTAGTGCACCTCGCCCCGGTGGAACTCGACCACCGACGAGTCCGGATCGAGCTCGCGGGCCCGGTCGAACCACTCGAGTGCCGTCTCGAGGTTGCCGAGCCGCTGCTCGAGCAGGCCCAGCTGGATCAGCGCACCGAGGTCGCGCGGGTTCTGGCCGAGCAGCGTCGTGAACTCGGCCAGGGCCTCCTCGTACTGCCCCACCGCGGCGAACGCGCGCGCCAGCTCCCAGCGTGCATCGCGGCCGTCGGGGTGGCGGCGCAGCGCCTCGCGGAGCTCCAGGATGCGCCGGTCGTAGTAGCCGCTGCTCCGGTACGCGATCTCCAGGTTGCGCTGCGCGATCGCCATCCTGGGATCGAGCTCGAGCGCGCGGCTGAAGCTCGACACCGCCTCGGCGAACAGCGCCTTGCGGAAGTACAGCACGCCGAGGTTGTTGTGCGCGCCCGCGTCCGAGGGGTCGATGCGGCGGGCGAACGATCGCAGCACCGCAAGGTCGCGTTCCGAGGTCACGGTGGACGCCATCGCCGCCCGAGCCTCAGGACAGGCGGACGGCCTGGAGGATGGCGCGGAGCGAGGCGAAGTCCGGCACGAGAAGGAAATGGCCGCGCAGCGCCTCCTCCCCCACGGCGAACTGGAATTCGGTTTCGACGCAGAAGACGTAGTCCCGCTCGCCGCCGAAATCGAGGTAGGTCGAGGTCAGCACCGCCGCCGACAGATCGACCACGAGCGTCGGCACGGAGGGCAGCAGCAGCATCCCCATGAACTGCGACAGCGCGTTCATGTAGGCCCCGCACAGGATGTTGCCCGCCTCCTTGAGGCTCGACTGCTCCAGCGGGCCGAACTGGACGGTCTTGCCCACGGGCCGGTTGAGCAGCAGGTCGCACAGCCGCAGCGCCGCGCGCTCGGGGAAGACGAACAGGGTCCGGCCGGTCAGGTCGCCCAGCATGTGCAGCAGGACGGCGGCCACCACCTGCTGCGGATCGCCGAGCAGGCCGGCGACCTCCTCAAGCCGCGTCACCGTGATCCGCGGGACGGTGATCATGATACGGCGGTTGGTCATCTGCGAGAGCGCCGTCGCCGCGTGGCCCGCGCCGATGTTCTCGATCTCCTTCAGCGCGTCGAGCTGCAGCTCCTTGAGATCCCGGATGTCGTCCATCACGCTCCCGCTAGATCAGGCCGCCGGCGTCGAGAATCAGCGCCGGGGCGCCGTCCCCCAGAATGGTCGCGCCGCTGAAGAGCGGCGGCGTGCCCCGCGGCGGCTGGAACGGCTTCACCACGATCTCCTGGTGCCCCAGCACCGCGTCTACCACCACACCGGTCCTCCGCTCGCCGATCTCCAGCACGATGATCGGCTGGCGTGGCGGCGTTTCCCCGCCGCTCACGCCGAGCAGCTCCCGTAAGCGCACCAGCGGGATCGTCCGCCCGCGGAGCACCAGCGCCTCGCGCCCGTCCACCTGCCGCACCTCGCCGTGCCGCGGATCCACGGCTTCGGCCACGTGGGTGATCGGCACCGCGTAGGTCTCGCCCCCCACCCGCGCGAGCAGCGCCCGCACGATGGCGAGCGTCGCCGGCAGCCGGACGGTGAAGGTGGTGCCCGCACCCACCTCGGACTGCAGCTCCACCGAGCCGCCGAGCGCGCGCACGGCCGAGGCCACGGCGTCGATCCCCACCCCCCGCCCCGACACGTCGGTCACGTGCTCCGCCGTGGTGAAGCCGGCCTGCGCGATCAGGTGGAACAGCAGCTCGTCCCCCACCTGTTCGATTCCCTCGCCGGCGTCGCCCAGCCCCAGCTCGCGGCTGCGCCGCAGCACCGCGGCGCGGTCGATCCCGCGCCCGTCGTCGCGGACGCTGATCGCCACCGACGAGCGCTCCCGCACCGCCGCCAGCACCAGCTGGCCGACCGCCGGCTTCCCGCTCGCCGCCCGCGCCGCCGGCGGCTCGATGCCGTGGTCCACCGCGTTGCGCAGCAGGTGCACCAGCGGCTCGGCGATCTCATCGAGGATCGCCCGGTCCAGCTCGATCTCCTTCCCCTCCACCCGGAACGCGACGTCGCGGCCCATCTGCCGCGCCAGGTCCCGCACCATCCGGGGGAAGCGGTCGAACACCTGCCAGACCGGCACCATCCGCGCCTGGATGATCTCGTGCTGCAGCGATCCACTCAGGCGCTCGACGGCGCGGGTCACGTCGTCCAGATCCGGGTCGCCGAGCCGATGCGCCAGCGCCGCCAGGCGCCCGCGGGCGAGGACCAGCTCGCCGATCAGGTTCATCAGCGCATCGAGCCGGCGCAGGTCCACGCGGATGTGGCGGAAGCGCGCCTCCGCCGGCGCTTCCTGCGCGACCTCGACCTGCTCCACGTCCCCCGCCGCCCGCACCGCCGCCTCGCTCTCGGCGGACGGCGCAGCCGGGTCGAGCCGGAAGCGGAACCGCCCGTCGAACGCGTCGCCCACGAACGCCGCCGGGGCCGGGACGGCCGCCTGGACGGCCCCGAGGGCCTCCGCGCGCTGCAGCACCAGCGTCGCCCTGGCGCCCTTGAGCGGCGCGTCGGCGCGCAGCACCACCCGCACCACGGGGCCCTTGGCCGGCCCGGCGCCGGGGAGCACGACCGGCAGCGACGGCCGCGAGGCGCGCCGCCGCTCCTGCGCCGCCGGCTCCGTCCGCGCCACCTCGGCGTCCAGCTCCGTGCTCAGCGCCGCCGCGGCCGGGTCCGCCGGATGCCCGGCGACCGCCGCGGCGACCGCCCGCTCGAGCGTGTCGGCGGCGCGGAACAGCAGCTCCAGCTGCGGCTCCGTCACCGGCGCGGCGCTGCGCCGCAGCACGTCGAGCAGGTTCTCGGTCCGGTGCGCCAGCTCGGCGACACCCGCGTACCCCATCGTCGCCGCCATCCCCTTCACCGAGTGCACCGCACGGAACAGCCCGTCCACGGGCTCCGCGGACTGCGGATCGCGCTCCCACGCCAGCAACAGGTGGTTGAACGCCGTGAGATGCTCGCGGCTCTCGCTGACGAAGAGATCCGCGTAGCGGCCGACGTCCATCCTACCCGAGCACTCGCTGCACCGCCTCCAGCACGCGCGACGGCTGGAACGGCTTCACGACGAAGTCCTTCGCCCCGGCCTGGATCGCTTCGACCACCAGCGCCTGCTGGCCCATGGCGCTGCACATCAGGATCTTGGCGTTCGCATCCTCCTTGACGATCTCGCGAACCGCGTCGATGCCTCCCATGTCGGGCATGACGATGTCCATCGTCACCAGGTCCGGGCGCAGGGTGCGGTAGCGCTCGATCGCCTGCACCCCCGTCTCCGCTTCGCCGACCACCTCGAAGCCGGCCCCGGCGAGGATGTCGCTGATCATGGTTCGCATGAAGATCGCGTCGTCGCACACGAGGACTCGCTGAGCCACACCCACCTCCTACGCCAGCAAAGGCTCCAGTAACACGTCGGTCGCCAGCTGCGCGAACCGCTCCCCACCGGCCGTGCCGGTCGCCGCCACCACGCCGGGCCGCACGCCGGGGACGGCCCCGCCGGCCGCGAGCGCCGCGTCGCCGGCCGTCACAAGATCGAGGACCTCGTCCACGATGAGGCCGATGGGATGGGACGCCAGATCCATCAGCACCAGCGTGTGCCCCGCGTCACCGTCGCGGCCGCCACCCGGGGCGCTCCCGGCCCCCAAGCCGATGGCGAGGGCGGCGTCCACGACGGTGACCAAGGTCCCGCGCACGTTGACGAGACCGCGCACGGCGTCCGGCGAGCCGGGGATGCGCGTGGGCGGCGTGGCCGGGAGGATCTCGCGAACCGTACCGGCATCGACCGCGAAGACCCGGCCCCGGGCCCGGAACAGGAGCAGTTTACGGGCGCTCATCCCACGCCCCGAAAGCGAACAAGCCAAGATACTCCAAGGGTTTAGGCACGGCAAGCAAACTCGGGTCGCCGAGCGCCACGGCGAGTGAGCGCCTGAGGTCCGCCGGCCACTCCGACCGCAGCTCCAGGCGCTCCCCGGTGGCAGGATGGGCGAACGCCAGGTATGCCGCGTGGAGGGCCTGCCGCGGGGTGTCCCTGGCGAGCGCCGCTGCCTCGCGGGCGGTACGGTCGGAGCGCTGTGGCACGAGCGGGCCGTACACGGCGTCGCCCACCACCGGGTGCCCAATGGAGGCGAGGTGCACGCGGATCTGGTGGGTCCGCCCGGTCAGCAGCCCCGCGAGGGCGAGATCGGCCGCCGCGCCGCGCGCCACCGTCCGGACCCGCGTGAGCGCGGCGCGCCCGGTGGCGGAGACGGCCATCTTCTTGCGGTCGCCGGCCGCGCGCGCCAGCGGCGCGTCGATGCGCCGCACCCCGGCTCCCAGGTGTCCCCACGCCAGCAGCGCGTAGCGCCGCTCGATGCGCCGGGCGGCGAGCGCGGCCGCGAGCCGCTCGTGGGCTCGCTCCGTCTTGGCCACCACCAGGAGCCCCGAGGTGTCCTTGTCGAGCCGGTGGACGATTCCGGGGCGCAGCGCGCCGGGGGCGCCGCCGAGCCGGATCCCGCGCGCCACCAGCGCGTTCACCAGCGTGTCCTCCCAGTGGCCGGGGGCCGGGTGAACGACGAGCCCCGCGGGCTTGTCCACCACGGCGAGCTCGTCGTCTTCGTACGCGATCTGGAGGGGGATGTCGGCGGGCGCGAGGCGGCGCGGCGCCTGCTCCGGGAACCGCACGGAGATCTCGGCGCCCTGCGCCGGCTCGGCCGAGGGTCGCGCGGGCTCGCCGTCGAGGAGCACGGCGCCGTCCGCGATCAGGCGCGCGGCAGCGGTCCGGGAGAGCTGGAGCTGGTCGGCGAGAAACCGGTCGAGACGCTCGGCGCGGGCAACCGCGACGGAGAACCGCGTCGCCGGCGGCAGCGGCACAGGCGCTACACGCTCGGCGGCGGCGCCGCGCCGGACCCCCGCCGGCTACTCACCGGCGCGGTCGTCGCGCCGCGCGCCGGGTCCGGCCCGGACGCGAGTGCCACCGCGCCCGGCGACGGCGCGTGTGCGGCGCCCTTCCTGCCCTCGCCCCACAGCGAGAGCGCGAGCGCCACGGCCCCGCAGGTCACGGCCATGTCGGCGACGTTGAAGGTCGGCCAGCGCAGGGCGCCCAGCCCGATGTCGAGGAAATCCACCACGCCGCGCGGCGAACGGATGCGGTCGATCAGGTTGCCGAGCGCGCCGGCGCAGATCGCGGCGAGGGCGTAGAAGCGCAGCCGGTCCTCGGGCCGCGTGGAGCGCAGCATCGAACCCAGCACGACGATCGCGGTGACCGAGAGCCCCATGAAGATCCAGCGGGACTGCTGGCCCACGTTGAGGCCGAACGCGGCGCCCTCGTTGAAGACGAGGCGGAGCTGCACGGCGTCGCCGAAGACCGGAACGCCGGTGGTGTGGGGCAGCACCCGCTCCGCGACGAGCTTGGTGAGGAGGTCGAGCGCCACGACGGCCCCGACCACCGCGGCGAAACGGCGGCGCTCAGGCCGGCTGCCGCTTGCCATTCTCCTCCTTCTCCTTGCAGCTGATGCACAGGCGCGCGTGCGGCAGCGCGTCGAGCCGCTCGAACGCGATCTCCTGGCCGCAGCTCTCGCACTTGCCGTACTTGTCGGGCGTCTCGTACAGGCGGCGCAGCGCCTGGTTCAGGTGCCAGAGGAACCGGCCTTCCTTGGACGCCATCAAGAACGCCTTCTCGCGCTCCATTGCGTCGGTGCCCTGATCGGCCATGTGGAACGAGTACGACGACAGGTCGCCGTCCGCGGCCTGCAGCGTCGCGTTGAAGCTCTCGTCGTAGTGCCCGATCTCCTTGATCGCGCGGGCACGCTCCTCGAGCAGCCGCTTCTCGAAGTGCGCGAGTTGTTTCTTGTTCATGCGTCCTCTCCAGATGTCCCGTGCCGCCTCACTCCGCGCGCCGCACCCCGAGGCGCGCCCGCATCCCGTCCAGGTCCACGTCCTGGACCAGGTCGGCAGCCGGCGCCCCACTGCCGACGCTCACCTCGCGCGCCAGCACCTCACCCGCAATGTAGTCGGCGTGGTACCGGGTCGCCTCTTCCACGGCCGCATCGCCGCTCACCCAGACCACGATGCGGTCGGTCACCCGGTAGCCCGCGTCGCGCCGCAGCCGCTGCACGCGACTCACCACTTCGCGGGCCAACCCCTCCTGCTTGAGCGCGTCGGTGAGGGCCGGATCGATCGCGGCGACCACCGCCCCGTCGCTTCGGACCACCACGCCGCCGCGCGCCTGCCGCTGCACCACCAGGTCGTCCGGCTCGAGCGCGTGGACCGCGCCGGAGACCTCGATCGTCACGCGCTCCCCCGCCTCGAACCGGGACACCGCCTCCGCCGGGAGCTTCCGGATCGCCTCCGCCGCCTCGGGCGTGGCCTTGCCGAACCGCTTTCCGAGGGCACGAAAGCTAGGGCGCGCCTCCAGCGAAACAAGGTCCGCGCCGCCTTTCACCACTTCGACCCGCTTGACATTGACTTCCGCCGCGAGTAGGGGCAGCAGCGCCTCGAACGCGGCCCGGTCCACGTCGGGGGGCACCGCCACCAGCAACCGCGCCAGCGGTTGCCGCACCCGGATGCCCACGTCCTCGCGGGCGCTCCGCGCCAGCGACGCCAGCCGCCGCACCACGTCCATCGCGCGCGCGAGCTCCGGGTCCTCCACCTCCGCCGCCGCGGTAAGCGCCACCGGGAACGGCGCCAGGTGCACCGACGTCCCCATCAGGCAGCGGTGCAGCGCGTCGGACAGGAACGGTGCGGCGGGCGCCAGCAGCCGCGCGGTGACCGTGAGCACTTCGCTCAGCGTCGCCAGCGCTGCGGGGTCGGCCGTGCCTCCCGGCACCCAGAAGCGTGCCCGGCTGAGCCGCACCCACCAGTTGGACAGGTCGTCCACGACGAAGTTGAGGATCGCCCGCGAGCCGGCGGTCACGTCGTACGCGTCCCACGCGTCGGTGACCGTGCGCACCGTGGCCGCCAGGCGCCCCAACAGCCATCGGTCGGCGAGCGGCCGCGCGCGCCGCGGCGGGTCGGCCGCGGACGGCCGCCATCCCTCAGCGTACAGGGGAAAGAGGCTGTAGGTGTGCCGCAGCTTCTCCAGCGCCGCGCCGGCCACGTCACGGATCGCGCTCTCGTCGAACCGCTTGGGCAGCCAGACCTGGCTCGCCGACAGGAGATAGAGCCGCACCGCGTCTGCGCCGTGCCGCGCGATGACCGCCGAGGGCTCCACCACGTTGCCGCGGCTCTTGGACATCTTCTGGCCTGACGCGTCCAGCACCAACTCGTTCACGATCACGTTCCGGTACGCCGTCTGGTCGAACACCCCCGCGGCGATGGCGAGAAGCGAATAGAACCAGCCCCGCGTCTGGTCCACGCCCTCGGCGATCAGGTCCGCCGGGAACTGGCTCCGGAACTCCGCCTCGTGCTCGAACGGATAATGCCACTGCGCCACCGGCATCGAGCCCGAGTCGAACCAGGCGTCGATCACCTCGCTCACCCGCCGCATCGTCCCACCGCAGGAGGCGCACGTCCAGGCGAACGTGTCGATGCCGGGCTTGTGCGGGTCGAAGTCCGCAGGCAGCGCCCCGCCCCACCGCCGCGCCAGCTCCGCGAACGAGCCGACGACCTCGCGGTGCCCGTCGTCGCGGTCGCACACCCACACCGGGAGCGGCGTCCCCCAGAATCGGTCGCGCGACAGCGCCCAGTCGACGTTGTTCTCGAGCCACTCGCCGAACCGCCCCGTGCCGATCTCGGGCGGGTGCCAGGCGATCTCGCGGTTCAACTCGAGCAGCCGCCGCTTGATCCGGCTCGTCTGCACGAACCACGACTCGCGCGGGTAGTAGAGCAGTGGCGTGTCGCAGCGCCAGCAGAACGGATAGGTATGCTCGATCGTCTCGCGGCGGAGGAGGTGCCCCTCGTCCTTGAGCCGCTGGATGATCGCGGCGTCGGCGTCTTTGACGAACACCCCCTCGATCGCCGGCCACGTCGTGCCCCTGAACTTCCCCGCCGTGTCCACCGGCACCGTGTATGCGAAGCCGTGCGTCTGCGCGACCGTGAAGTCGTCCGCGCCGAACGCCGCCATGTGCACCAGCCCGGTGCCGTCCTCCGCCGTGACGAACGTGCCCGCCACGACCTCACACTGCCTTCCCGGGACCGGCGGCACGACGTCGAGCGGGCGCCGGTACTTGAGGCCCACCAGCTCGCGCCCCTTGAACCGCCGCAGCACCGGCTTCGCGGCGAGCGGCTCCGCCTCTCCGCCCGGCACGACATAGCGGGCGCGGGCCTCGGCCAGGACGAGCCGCCGCCCGCGGTGCTCGACCTCCACGTAATCCAGGTCGGGGTTCACGGCGACCGCGAAGTTGGCGATCAGCGTCCAGGGGGTCGTGGTCCACACGAGGAGGTAGCGGTCCGCCTCCCCCTCCACCGGGAACAGCACCGTGACCGCGGGGTCCTTCGCGGTGTCGTAGCCGAGCGCCAGCTCATGGCTCGAGAGCGTGGTGCCGCAGCGCGGGCAGTACGGCAGGACCTTGTGGCCGCGGACCAGCAGGCCCTTCTCGTGCAGGCGGCTCAGCAGCCACCATACCGACTCGATGTACTCCTTCGTGTAGGTGACGTACGGGTGGTCGTAGTCCAGCCAGTAGCCGATGCGCGCCGAGAGCGACTCCCACTCGGCCTTGTACTTCCAGACGCTTTCGCGGCACAGCCGGTTGAACTCCGCGACGGACACCTTGGCGCCGGGGCCGTCCCCGATGTCCATCTTCCCGGAGAGCCCGAGCTGGCGCTCCACCTCGATCTCGACCGGGAGGCCGTGGGTGTCCCAGCCGGCCATGCGCCCGACCCGGTGGCCGCGCATCGTCTGGAAGCGGCACACCAGGTCCTTGATCGTCCGCGCGACGACGTGGTGGATGCCGGGCCGGCCGTTCGCCGTGGGCGGCCCCTCGTAGAAGACGAACGGCGTGCCTTGGCTTGTCTGGCGCTGGGTCTCGTGGAACAGGTCCTCCGCCTTCCAGCGCTGGAGCAGCTCCCGCTCCAGCGCGTCGGGCGTGGCGGACGACGACAGCGGCGGATAGCGCGCGGTGGTACTCGCGCCCGGGCCGGATCGAGCGGGCGGCGCATCGGAAGTATCGTGCCCGCTTCGGCGACCGTCCGGCGCGCTCATGCGGCGAGGCGCTCCACGACGTCCCGGATCACGGCGGTGAGCCTGGGCTCTGCGTCGGTCGCGACGCGGATGATGCGCTGGACGTCGGCGGGCTCCAGCGCGTCGGGGAGGCACTGGTCCGTGATGATGGAGATGCCGAGGACCCGCATGCCGCAGTGCACGGCGGCGATGACCTCAGGCACCGTGCTCATGCCGACCACGTCGGCGCCGATGGCCCGCAGCCACCGGTACTCGGCGCGGGTCTCGAGGTTGGGCCCGGTCACCGCGGCGTAGACCCCCTCGCGGAGCGGGATCCGCCGCGCCAGCGCGGCCTCGCGCGCGAGCTGCCGGAGCGCCGGATCGTACGGCTCGGACATGTCGGGGAACCGCGGGCCCACCGCGGCGTCGTTCGCTCCCACCAGCGGATTGTCCCCCAGCAGGTTGATGTGGTCGGTGATCAGCACCAGGTCGCCCGGCGCCCAGAGCGGATGCATCCCGCCGCAGGCGTTGGAGACGATCAGCACCTGCGCGCCGAGTGCGCGCAGGACGCGCACCGGGAAGGCGATCTCGCGGAGGGTGTAGCCCTCGTAGTGGTGGAACCGTCCCGCCATCGCCGCGACTGGCCGCCCCGCGAGCGTGCCGCAGATCAGCCTGCCCGCGTGCGACTCGACCGTCGCCGCCGGGAAGCCCGGGATGTCGCGGTACGGAACCTCCGTCTCGATCGCGATGTCGCGCGCGAGGTTCCCGAGCCCCGTCCCGAGGATGATCGCGATCCCGGGCGCTCGGGCATGCCGCGCGCGGACCGCGTCGACCGCCCGGCGCACCGCCTCGGCGCTCACTCCTCGACGATCGACTTGATCCACTTCGGCGACGACTTGCGCGCCTCGCGCTGCGGCTCGGGAGCCGCGGCCGGGGCGATGGTCCCGGCCACCTTGCCGAACGGCGACGGCTGCGCGTCGGCCAGCGCGTCCAGCTCCGCCTTCTGCCGCTCCACCAGGCTGCGCAGTGCCGCGAGGTAGGCGTGGTGCTGGCGGGCGAGGTTCTCGGCCGAGGCCTCGAGCCGCTCGATCTCGCGCCGCGCCCGGTCCACCAGCCGCTCCGCCTCCGCCGCCGCCTCGCGCACGATCATCTGGGCCTCGCGCTCGGCTTGCTCACGCGTCTCCGCGCGGAGCTGCTGCGCGGCGACCAGCGCATCGTTCATCGCGCGCTCGCGTTCCTTGAAGGCGGCCAGCTGCTCCTCCTGCGTCTTCAGCTTCTCCTCGAGCGCGATGCGCTCCCGCACCACGCGCTCCAGCTCGTCGCCCACGCGCGTGCGGAAGTCCTCGACCTCCGCGCGTTCGAACCCGCGCATCGCCGTGCGGAACTCCTGCTTCCGCACGTCGAGCGGCGTGAGGCGAAACGGATCGTCGGTCATGATGCACGCTCCCCGAACAGGATCGTTCCCAGCCGCACCAGCGTCGCTCCCTCTTCCACGGCGGCCTCGAAGTCGCCGGACATGCCCATGGAAAGCTGGTCGAGAGTTCCGAGTTGCGAGTCGCGAGCCAGACGATCCCGCAGCTCCCGCAGCTCCCGGAATACCGCGTGCTGCTCCTCCACGGGCGCCTCGTACGGCGCCAGGGCCATCAGGCCGCGCACCCGCAGGTGCGGGAGCCGCGCCGCGCGGGCGACGAGATCGGGCGCCTCCGCCGGCATCGCGCCACTCTTCTGCGGCTCGCGCGCCACGTTGACCTCGACCAGCACCTCCTGCACCACCCCCGCGGCCGCCGCCGCGCTCTCCAGCGCATCCGCCAGACGCACCGAATCCAGCGAGTGGATCAGGGCGAAGCGGCCCACGGCCAGTCTGGCCTTGTTGCGCTGGAGATGGCCGATCAGGTGCCACCGCACCGGCGCATCCGGCCACGCGGCCTGCTTCTGTCTGGCCTCCTGCACGCGGCTCTCGCCGATGTCGACCAGCCCCGCCGCCGCGGCCTCCCGCACCCGCTCCGGCGGATGCCCCTTGGTGACGGCGATGATCGTCACGTCGTCGGCCCGCCGGCCGGCGCGCGCCGCCGCAGCGGCGATTCGCCCGCGGACGGCCGCCAGATCCATAACCTTTAACAATACAGTTGCGAGAGACGGGAGGACAACGGCGCGGCGCAGCCTGTCCGCGAGGCCGCGAACCGCCAGCGACCTACGTACGCACGGGCTCCAGCCCCGGCGGGCCAAGGCGGGCGTACGGGCCGCCGGCCAGCAGCTCCTTCAGGCGCTCCACCCCGACCCCGCGCTCGAGGGCCCCGCGCCTCGCCACCGAGACCACGGAGGTTTCCTCCGAGATCACGATGACCAGCGCGTCGGTCTCCTCGGAAAGGCCAAGCGCCGCCCGGTGGCGCGTGCCGAGCGCCTTGTCGTCCACGGGGAACTGCGTGAGCGGGAGGATGCACCCCGCGCCGACGATGGTGTCGCCGCGCACGATCAGCGCGCCGTCGTGGAGCGGCGAATAGGGGGTGAAGATCGTGGTCACGAGATCGGCGGAGACCTTGGCCGAGAGCGGCGTGCCGCTGGCCACGTAGTCCGCGAGTCCCACCTCCCCTTCCACCGCGATGATGGCGCCCGTGCCGGCGCGGCTCAGCCGGTCGGCGGCCTCGGCGATCTCCTCCGCCACCTGGTGGGCCTCGCCTCGGTAGAAGAAGCGCATCACCCGGGACTGGCCCAGCCGCGCCAGCCACGCGCGCAGCTCCGGCTGGAAGAGGATCAGGAGCGCGATCAGCAGGACGAGGGCCGCGTTGCTGAAGAGCAGGCCGAGCAGATACGAGATCATCGTGAACTTGAGCAGGACCGCGAGCAGGTAGGTCGCACCCAGGAGGACCAGTCCGAGGAGGATGTGAAGCGCCCGCGTCCCGACCAGCAGGAGCAGGGCGCGGTAGATGACGTACGCGACGATCAGGATCTCGATCACGTCGCGCCACTGCGGCACCAGCAGGTGGAACCGGTCCCCCATCGGCCGCCGCCCTCCCTCAGGCTCCGAGCATCGCGTCGGCGACCGCGAGCGCCTCGCGCGCCGTGGCGACGTCGTGCACGCGGAACAGCCGGGCGCCGCGGATGCGCGCGGCCACACACGCGGCGGCGGTCGCCGCGTCGCGCCGATCGACCGGCTCGCCGGTGGCCGCGCCGAGGAAGCGCTTGCGCGAGGGCCCGACCATCACCGGGTGGCCGAGCGCCGTGACGCTCGCCAGCCGGTCCAGCACCGCGAAGTTGTGCTCCGCCCGCTTCGCGAAGCCGAGCCCGGGATCGAGGACGATCGCCTCGCGCGCGATCCCCGCCTCCAGCGCGCGGTCGCGCCGCTCGGCCAGCTCCGCCGCCACCTCTGCGGCGACGTCCGCGTATGTCGCGCGCGCGTCCATCGTCGCCGGGTCGCCGCGCATGTGCATGATCACGACGCCGGCACCCGTGTCCCGCACCACGCCCGCCATCCGCGGGTCGTGCGTGAGCCCGGAGACGTCGTTGACGATCTCCGCTCCGGCGGCGAGGGCCGCCTCGGCCACCCGGCTCCGGCGCGTGTCCACGCTCACCGGGAGCCCGACCTCGCGCGCCAGGGCGCCGACCACCGGCACGACCCGGCGCAGCTCCTCCGCCTCGTCGAGCGCCGCGGCTCCCGGGCGCGTGGACTCGCCGCCGACGTCCAGAATCGCGGCACCGGCCTCCCGCATCGCGCGCGCCCCGGCCAGCGCGTCCGCGGGCGCCAGGTGCCGGCCCCCGTCACTGAACGAATCGGGCGTCACGTTGAGGATGCCCACCAGGCACGAGCGCTCCAGCGGGATGGTGCGCCGCGCCGTGCGCCACGCCTCGGGCCGCTCCTGGCGGTCGGAAAGAAAACGCCCCAGCTCGGCGCTGAGGCGTTCCGGGATCCCCGACGGCCCGCCGCCGCGCGCGAGTCCGCCCAGCCGCGCGAGCGTCCCGACCACGACCGCCCACCCGTCGCCGGTGTGACAGTCCACGCCCGCCGCCGCGGCCTCGCGCAGCAGCGGTACCGCGTCCGCGTCATCCAACGGTTCGAGGAGGAGCGTGACCTGCGCGCCGCCCGCGGCCAGCGCCTCGGCGCGGACCGGAGAGAGTCCCCGCGCCGCGAGCGCGGAGGCCAGCGCCGCCGGCACCTCCCCGGCGAGCGCCGTCACTCTCACGCCGGGCTCGGAGCTTCTTTCGGCGGGACGAAGGGGGCGGGCGCGCCGCTCTTCTGGGCTGCCGGCCCCGCCGGGGCGCCGGACGGCAGTTGCGGCGGCTCGCGCCGCGGCGGCAGGGCCTGGCCGGCGACGACCGCCATGACCTCCTCGCGCTCCAGGGTCTCCCGCTCGAGCAGCGCGGCCGCCAGCGCATCCAGGATCGGCCGCTTGCGCTCGAGGATATCGCGGGCGCGCCGGTACGCCGTGTCCACGATCCGCTTGACCTCCTCGTCCACCAGCTCGGAGGTGCGCTCGCTGATCTCGCGCCGCTGCGCGAGCTCGCGGCCGAGGAAGATCTCCTGCTCGCGGTCACCGACCGCGATGGCGCCGACCTTGTCGCTCATCCCGAACTGCGTCACCATCCGGCGAGCCAGCTCGGTAGCGCCCGCGATGTCGCTCGCCGCCCCGGTGGTCACCTTGTCCGGGCCGAAGACCAGCTCCTCCGCCACCCGCCCGCCGAACGACGAGGCCAGGCGCCCCTCCAGCCAGTACTTGGTGTAGTTGTGCCGGTCCTCCTCGGGCAGCCAGGAGGTGAGGCCCAGCGACCGGCCGCGCGGCACGATCGTCACCTTGTGCACCGGATCGAGGCCGGGGATCTCGAGGGAGACGATCGCGTGGCCCGCCTCGTGGTACGCGGTGAGGCGGCGCTCATCCTCGGTGAGCACGAGACTGCGGCGCTCGACCCCGAACATCACCTTGTCCTTGGCGTCCTCGAAATCCACCATGTCCACGCGCGCCTTGTTCCGGCGCGCCGCCAGCAGGGCCGCCTCGTTGACCAGGTTGGCCAGATCGGCCCCCATGAGCCCCGGCGTCCCCTTGGACAACGCGTCCAGCCGCACGTCGGGCCCGAGCGGGATCTTGCGCACGTGCACCCGCAGGATCCCCTCGCGCCCCTTCACGTCGGGCGCGTCCACCACGATCTGCCGGTCGAACCGCCCGGGCCGGAGCAGCGCCGGATCCAGCACGTCCGGCCGGTTGGTCGCCGCCAGCAGGATCACGCCGTCGTTCGACTCGAAGCCGTCCATCTCGACCAGGAGCTGGTTCAGCGTCTGCTCCCGCTCGTCGTGGCCGCCGCCCAGCCCCGCGCCGCGGTGGCGCCCCACCGCGTCGATCTCGTCGATGAAGATGATGCACGGCGCGTGCGCCTTCCCCTGCTCGAACAGGTCGCGCACCCGGCTCGCGCCGACGCCCACGAACATCTCGACGAAGTCCGACCCCGACATCGAGAAGAACGGCCGCCCCGCCTCCCCCGCGACCGCCTTGGCCAGCAGCGTCTTCCCCGTCCCCGGCGGGCCCACCAGCAGCGCGCCCTTCGGCAGCCGGCCGCCCAGCCGCGTGAACTTCTGCGGGTCCTTCAGAAACTCGATGATCTCCTGCAGCTCCACCTTCGCCTCGTCGGCACCCGCCACGTCGGCGAAGGTGACCTTCGGCGTGTCCCCCGTCAGCAGCTTCGCCTTCGACTTGCCGAACGCGAAGGCGCGCGAGCCCCCCGCCTGCATCTGCCTGAACAGGAACAGCCAGAAGGCGAGGAGGATCAGCCACGGGAGCAGCTGCAGGAACACCCCGACCAGCCCCTGCCGCGCGCGGCGCGCGCGCACCGGCACGTTCGCCGAATCGAGGCTCTTGACGAACGACTCCGAGGAGGGGAACGGCAGCAGCATCGTGAACTTCATCGCCTCGCGCCCGCCGATCCGCACCGGCGTCTTGAAGTCGCCGTGCACCTCCTGGCCGTCGAGGATCTCGACCTGGTTGACGTTGCTGCGCTGCAGCTCCCGCATGAAATCGTTGTAGACGATCTCCGGGGAGTCCTCGCTCCGGCTGCTCGTCAGCTCCACCAGCACGACCGGGATCAGAATGACGATCATCCAGAACGCCGCCGTCTTCGACAGGCGTCCCCAGCTGAAGCGCGGCGGCGGCAACCGATCAGGCATCGAGCCTCACTCGGCCAGGCTGGCGATGAACGGCAGGTGGCGGAAATCCTCGGCGTGATCCAGCCCGTACCCCACGAGGAACTCCTTCGGCGCGTGAAATCCCAGGAACTTCGGCTCCAGCTGCAAGTCGGGCGCGATGTGCTTGTGCAGCAACGCGCACAGCTCCAGGCTCTGCGGGTTGCGCGCGCCGAGCACGTCCACCAGACGATTCAGCGTGCGGCCGCTGTCAATGATATCCTCGACGAGCAGAATATGTTTCCCGTCCAGCCGGGTCTCGGGATCGTAGACGAGACGCACCGCGCCGCTGGAGACGGTCGCGCTGCCGTAGGACGTCGCGACCAGGAAATCGATCTGGATCGGGCGCTGGATCTCCCGCACCAGGTCCCCGAGAAAGATGAAGCTTCCCTTGAGGAGCCCGAGCACCAGCAGGTGGCCGTCCGGGTAGGCCTCCGTGATCTCGCGGCCCATCGCGCGGACGCGGTCCCGGATCGTGTCCGCCTCGAAGACCACGCGCCGGATCACCCGGCCGCCCATCACCCTCGCGACGTCAGCCAGCTCGTGCATCGATCCTCACCGCTTCCGTGCCGGGCCTCGGGATCCGCACTGCGGCGCGGCACACCCCCGGCAGCCACACCACTTCGTCGCCGCTCGTCACCACGGGATACGCCGCCCGCGCCGAGCGCGGCACCCGCGCCTCCATCAGCAGCCGCGCCACCTTCCTCCGCCCGACGCCGCCGACCGGGAGGACCCGGTCACCCGGCAGGCTGGCGCGCACGCCGAGCCGGCCGGCCTCGACCCACGTCGTCCAGCCGCCGCGCGGCACGGCGGCCGGCGCGCTCTCGCTGCGCCAGGCGAACACCAGCGGCCCGAACGCCACCTCGCCGCCGGCCGCGTCCAGCGCTCGCGCCTCCGGGACCGGCGCGCGGCGCGTGACGACCAGACGATCGAAGGCCGCCTCCGACGCCACCCCCTCGGCGAGCGCCAGAGCGCGACCACTCGCCGCCCGGGATGCGAAAGCTGCCAGACGTGCCGCCTCGGCGGGCGTCAGCCGCAAATGCGCGCGCCGCGCCGCCGCGCGCAACACGCGTGCGGCCAACGCGTTATCATAGCCGCGCAGGACCGGCCGGGCAACCTCGAAACGTCCTTCCGACGTGGCCAGATCGAGCCCCGGCAGCCGGTCGAGCACTGCGTCCCAGGCATCGAGGTCCCGCGCCGCGTGGGCGGCCACGGCCAGCAGCGCGGCGCCGCCCGTCCCGCCGAGGCGGTCCTCGATCGCCGGGCGCAGCGCCGTCCGGATCCAGGCCCTCGCGTGGCGCGTGTCGGCGTTGGACGGATCACGGAAGATCTCCAGCCCCGCGCCCTCGGCGTGCGCCAGCAGCTCCGCGTGGCGGAATGGGAGCAGCGGCCGCACGAGGCCGCGCGGCCCCGCGGCCTCGATGCCGGCTAGGCCCGCCGGGCCCGACCCGCGCAGCACCCTGAGCAGCACCGTCTCCACCTGGTCGTCGGCATGGTGCGCCGTGACGACGTAGCGCGCCCGCCGCTCGGCCTGCACCGCGCGCAGGAACCGGTAGCGCGCGAGCCGCGCGCGGGTCTCGCTCGCCGCAGGCCCCAGCCTCAGCTCCGCTGTCACGGTCTCCAGCGCATACCGCTCGCGCGCCAGCGCGGCCACGCGCCCGGCCACGCCGGCGCTCCCGGGGAGAATGCCGTGGTCGGCGTGCGCGACCACCAGGCCGAGCCCCAGCTCCGGCGCAAGCGCCGCGAGCAGATCGAGCAGCGCCAGCGAGTCGCCGCCGCCGGACACGGCGAGCACGGCCAGGCCCGGCTCGCCGAACAGCCGGGAAGCCGCCAGGTGGGCCCGCAGGCGCTCGAGCAGCGGCGCGTCCGCCATGGGCGAAAGGTGGCCTCGGCCCCGGCTCGCGGCAATATTCCCGCCCATGCGCCAGCCCATCGTCGTCGTCGATGCGTTCACCGATCGGCCGTTCGCGGGAAACCCCGCCGCCGTCTGCCTCCTCCCCGAGCCCGCCGCTGAGGCGTGGATGCAGAACGTCGCCCGGGAGATGAACCTCTCCGAGACGGCGTTCCTGGTGCGCGAGGGCGACGCGTATCGCCTGCGCTGGTTCACGCCGGCGGCCGAGGTCGCGCTGTGCGGGCACGCGACGCTCGCGAGCGCGCACTGGCTCTGGGAGAGCGGCGGCGCGGCTGCCGGACAGCCCATCGTCTTCGAGACCAGGAGCGGCCGGCTCCTGGCGATGCAGAGCGGGCCGTGGATCGGGCTCGACTTCCCCGCCAAGCCGCCGACCGACGCCGAGGCGCCGTCGGCCCTGACCCTGGCGCTCGGCGCCACACCGGTGTCGTTCGGCGTCAGCCAGTTCGACGCCCTCGCCGAGATCGGGTCCCAGGCGGCGGTGGAGCAGCTCCGGCCCGATATCGGCGCCCTCGCCGCCCTGCCCTACCGCGGCGTGATCGTGACGGCGCGCGCGACCGCGGCGGGGTTCGACTTCGTGTCCCGGTTCTTCGCGCCGAAGGTGGGGGTAAGCGAGGATCCGGTCACCGGTTCGGCCCACTGCGTGCTGGGGCCGTATTGGCAGGGGCGCCTCGGGAAGGACGACTTCCTCGCCTATCAGGCCTCGGCCCGCGGCGGCGTCGTGAAGGTCGGCGTCCGAGGCGACCGCGTCCTCCTGGGGGGCCAGGCGGTGACGGTGTGGAAAGGCGAGCTGCTCTAGCGGATCGCCTCGACCACAGGCATCCGCGCCGCCCGCCGCGCCGGGAAGAACCCTCCGAGCACGCCCATGACCAGGGAGAAGATCAGTCCCTCCACCAGGATCCGCGGCGTGACCAGGAACTGGAACGCGATCATGCTGAACGAGGACCAATTGGTCGTGCTGGTGACGATCCCGTTGATGGGCAGCGCCACCAGACAGCCAACCAGGCCTCCGACCAGCGCCAGGAAGGCGGCCTCCGCCAGGAACGACGCCAGCACGCTGCGGGGCCGGAAGCCCAGCGTGAGCAGCACGGCGATCTCGGAGGTGCGGGATGCCACGGCGGCGTACATCGTGTTGACGGCGCCGAAGATCGCGCCGACGGCCATGATGCTGGTGATGAAGATCGCGAGGAAGTTGAGGATCGTCCGCAGCACCACGGACTGCGAGGCGTAGAAGTCGGACTCGCGGCGCGCGTCCACCTGCAGCCGCGGGTCGTTTTGCAGCTTCTGCTGGACGGCGCCGAACCGGGACCGGTCGCGGAGCCGGAACACGACGACCTGGAAGAACTCCCCGCGCAGCACCGGCATCAGCTGCTCGTTCTGACCCCAGACCTCCGACTCGAACGCGGAGCCGCCCGCGGCGAAGTGGCCGGTCACCAGCCAGCCGCGGCCCCCGAAGTGGATCGTGTCGCCCACCGCGCTGTGCGCCAGGCGGGGGGCGATCGCCGCGCCGATGATGACCTCGTCGCGGCCCGGCGCGAACATGCGCCCTGCGGTGATGTGCACGCTGCGCCGCACCTCGAAGGCGCGCGTCGTGACGCCCCGCGTCACGACCAGCTGCGCGCCGCCGCCTGAGGCCGACGCGATGTCCATCGGCACGAACACCTCGGGGCTCACCAGGGGCGCCCCGTCGCTCGCCGTCGCGATCTCGGGCAGCGCCCCGATGATGGCGGCGTGGTCGCGTGAAATGCCGCTCGCCAGCTCCGAATCGGCGCCCTTGCGGAGCACGACCACGTTGTCCGGCGAGCCGGTCTTGACCAGCGCCATCCGGAAGCCGTTCGCCAGCGCCAGCGTCGCGATGAACACGCCCACCACGAATGCCACGCCGAGGGCGGTCATCGCGTTGGAGACCGGCCGCCGGGCCAGGCTGCGGATGTTGTAGACGAGCGGGATCTTCATTCGACGTGCCTCAGCGCCTGCACCGCGGAGAGCCGCGCCGCGCTCAACGCCGGCAGCAGGCCGCTCGCCACCGCCAGGAGCACCGCGATCCCGAGCCCCAGGGCCAGCGTGCCCGGCGTGACGCGGAAGCCCGGCAGGAAGCCCATCGCCGAGAAGTGGATGGCCGGCCAGAGCACCGTCGCCGCCCCGAGACCCAGCACCGCGCCCGCCGCGGCGATGCCCCCGGCCTCGGCCATCACGAGCCCGAACAGCAGCCGGTCCCCGAAGCCGACGGTCTTGAGGACGCCGACCTCGTTGGTGCGCTCCCGGGCCGAGAGCATCATCGAGTTGGCAGCCACGAGCAGGATGGCGAACACCACGGCCATGCCGATGCTGTCCATCAGGAAGCTGACGTTGCCCCACATCGTGACGAAGCTCGCGTTGAAGGCGCGCTCCGAGCCGGTCTTGGTCGGATCGCTCGAGTTCTTGAACTCGGAGTCGATGGCCGCGGCCACCTGCGGGGCGAGCGCGGGGTTCTTGAGCTGCAGGACGTACCACCCGGGCCGCACCCAAGTGGGGTAGCGCTCGTAGACCATGTCATAGTGGACCAGCATGGCGTCTTCGGAGAACACCGGGTCCAGGGAGCGGAAGACCCCGCGGATGGTCACCGGCCAGTCCCCCTCGAAGATGGTGCCGGTCAGCGTGACGTTCTGACCGAGGTGCCAGCCGAACTTGTCGAGCAGGCTCTTGCCCACGATGCACCCGGTGCGTTCCCGGATGAAGGCGGCGCGCTGGTCGGCGGGCATGTCGTAGTCGCCCGCGTAGACGTCGAGGTACGACTCGGGGTCCACGGCGAACTGGGCGAAGAAGTTCTTCGGATCCTGGTACACGCCGCCGAACCAGTTGGCCCACGAGGCGGCCTGCACGCCCGGCACGGCGAGCAGCCGCTCGCGGTAGCTCATCGGCAGGAAGAAGACGATCGCTTTGGCGCTCTGCACGATCATCCGCGTCTCACTGCCCACCTCCCCGGTGGCCCGCAGCGTCGTCACCACCGAGCGCAACGACGCGAAGAGAAAGAGCGCCAGCGCGACGCTCAGCGTGGTGAGCGCCGTGCGGCGCTTGTGGCGCGTGAGGTTGGCCCAGACCAGCGGGAAGAACTTCACGCCGTCAGCACCCCCTTATCGAGATGGAGCAGGGTCCGCGCCGCCTGCGCGGCGTGGGGATCGTGGGTCACCATGAGGATGGTCTTGTGGAATTCGGCGTTGAGCCGCTGCAGCAGCGCCAGCACGTCGGCGGCCGACTTCGCGTCCAGCTGGCCCGTCGGCTCGTCGAGCAGGATGATCGTGGGATCGGAGACGATGGCCCGCGCGATGGCCGCGCGCTGCTCCTGCCCGCCCGAGAGCTGGCGCGGGAGGTGCTCGGCGCGATCGGAGAGCCCCACGACGCTCAGCGCCGTCGCGACGTGCTCGCGCCGCTCCGCGGCGCTGAGCCGCGTGAGCAGCAGCGGCAACTCGACGTTCTGGTAGGCCGTCAGTACCGGCAGCAGGTTGTAGGACTGGAAGACAAAGCCCACGTGCCGGGCCCGCCAATCGGCCAGCGCGCCCGGGCTCATCGCGCTCACCTCGGCGCCGGCGACGCGCACCGTGCCGGCGGTCGGCCGGTCGAGCCCCGCGATCAGGTTGAGGAGGGTGGACTTGCCGCTGCCCGACGGCCCCATCAGCGCCGTGAAGCTCCCCTCGGCGAACTCCAGGTTCAACCCGTCGAACACCACGATGGGCTGGCTGTCGCGGGAAAACGCCTTGGTCAGGTTCTCGAGCTCTACCAGCGCCACGCGTACCTCACGGCTGGAGCGTGAAAGAGGATCGGTGGATCGGCCTGGCGTGTCAGGGCGCCCCCGCAACCGTCACATGCATGCCGGGGGCCGGGTGCTCGACGCCGGAGAGCAGCAGCCGCTCGCCCCCGACGAGGCCGGAGCGCACCTCGCGGAGCCCGCCGCTCACCGGACCGGCGTCGATCACGCGTCGCTCGAGCCGGCCGCCCTGCACCAGCCACACGACCGTCTCGCCGCCGTCGCTGTGCACCGCATCCCCCGGCACGACGACCCGCGGGCGCGGCGCCGGGCCCGCACCCCGCCGCGCGCTCTCCAGGAACTCGACCCGCGCACCCATCTCCGGCAGGATCCGAGCGTCGCGCTCAAGGATGGACACCTTCACCTGCACCGTCGCCTTCTGCCGGTCCGCCGTCGGCACCACCAGCCGCACGGCGCCGCGGAAGCTGGCGTCGGGGTAGGCATCGAGCGTGATACGCGCCGGCTCGCCCAGCTGCACCTGCGCGATGTACGCCTCGTTGACGTCCACTTCCACCTCGAGCGTGGCCATGTCGGCCATGGTCACGACCGCGCCGCGCGTCAGCCCGCCGCCCACCGACGGGGCCACCACCTCGCCCACCTCCGCGTCCTTGCGCAGCACCGTGCCCGTGAACGGCGCGCGGATCAGCGTGTTCTCCAGCGTCGCGTGCGCCACCTCGACCGCGGCCTGGGCGGCCTGCACGCGCGCCTGCTCCGCCGCGACGCGGGCGTCCGCCTGCGCCGCCTTGCTGTCGGCGATGTCCGCATCCTGCTGCGAAATCAGCTGCGGGTTGCGCGTCCGCACGTCATGAGCCCGCGTCGCCTCCAGGCGCAGCTCGTCGCGGTCCGCCTGAGTCTCGCGCAGCGTCGCCCGCTCGGCGCCGAGCACTGCCTCGGCCTGGGTCACCGCCGCCGCGTAATCGGCGTTCTCGAGCCGCGCGATCACCTGGCCCGCGTCCACGTGCGAGCCCTCGCTCACGCCGAGGTAGGCCAGGCGGCCCGGGATCTTCGCAGACACCGAGGCCTGCGTCCGCGCCACGACGTATCCGTTGGCGACCACGCCCGTGCTGGTGCCCGCGCCGGCACCCACCACGGTCGCGGTCGCCACCTGCACGACAGGCACGCCTCCCCGCCGCACCGCCCACAGGACCGCCACGACAAGCACGACGGCGCCGACGGCGATGGCCACCGTCGTTCGGAACGCCCGCCGCACGCGGCGGCTGGGGACGTCGCGGTTGATCGTGAGCTTGGAGAGATCCGGGACCGGTGCGGTCATGGCCGTGAATTCCAAATTAACGTACGGCCTCCGCGGTCGCACGGTTTCGGCCACAAATGAAAGCGCCGGCTCCTCGCGGAGCCGGCGCCGGTGAAGCGGCCTGACGCTAGGTCAGGCGGTAATCTTCCGCACGTTCGCGGCCTGCAGGCCCTTCGGGCCCTGCTTGACCTCGAACTCCACCCGATCACCCTCGGC
>DATKLR010000279.1:0-7171 GCA_035542295.1 Gemmatimonadales bacterium
CGCGATCGCGCGCCTCAGTCTCTCGGCGCGCGCCTACCACCGGGTGCTGAAACTGGCGCGGACGGTGGCCGACCTGGCGGGCGCGGCCCGCATCGAGCCCCCGCACGTCAGCGAGGCGATCCAGTACCGGAGCCTGGACCGGGCCGCACGCTGAGCGACCGCCGCCTGGCTAGAGCTTGCGCGCCGTGAAGGGGCCGGTGCTGCCGGCGTAGTCCACGGTGCCGTTCATCGTCTTCGGGTCGGCCAGCACCGCCACGGCCCGAGCCTCTCCGTCCGGCGACTCGAACACCATGACCACACGATTCCCGGTGATCGTCAGCGACGTGAGCGTCGCGGAGCCCTCGGCGTCGGCCGGCGTGGCGATCCCCGTGTAACTCGAGCCCGAGCGCCTGAGCTGGATCACGCCGACCAGCCGCTGACCGGGGAAGTCGGCCACGAAGTTCCAGTCGCCAGAGAGATCCACCGTCGCCGAGGCAACGGCTGCCGGCGCCGCGGGTGCTGGTGCGGCGGGTGCGGGAGCCGCCGCGGGGGCAGGTGCGGAGGGTGGCTGGGCGGCCGGAGCTGCCGCCGGAGCGGCCTGCGGCGTCGGCGCGGCCGGCGTCGGGTTGCGGGAGCAGGCGCCGAGCAGCAGGGTCGCGGCCAGCGCGGGCAGGAATGACGGCAGCGGCTTTTGCATCGCGGCCCTCTCGGGGAGCGGTGGGATGACTAGCATAGAGTCGGCCGAGACGCCGCGCCAGAGTGCGGCGGGTCGCCGCGGTGAGGTGGTGGCCGCGGAGGTCGGGCAGCCTGGGTGCCGGCCGCATCCCCGGGCGTCGCGCTCTGGATTCCGGCCGCCCTCTGGTGGCACCGACGGCTGCCCGGCATCGTACGAGCGAGCGTGAGGAGGATCGCCATGCCAGCGCATCAGCTTCCCCGCCGCGAGTTTCTCGCGATGCTCGCCACTGCCTTCCCGACCTTCGCCTTCGATTGGACCGCAATGCCCGTGGGCCGGTCGCGGCGCCGCAGCTCCGCCGACTACGACGCGATCGTGATCGGCTCGGGACTGGGCGGCCTGTCGTGCGCCGCCGCATTCGCGCGCCAGGGCTTTCGGGCGCTCGTCCTCGAGCGGCACGACAAGCCCGGCGGCTACGCCACGGCCTTCGCGCGGCCCGGCGGCTTCGTCTTCGACGTTTCGCTGCACTCCACCGTGGTGGACCAGCGCGCCGGACGATACAACCTGATTCCGGGCTTCCCCGAGATCACCGACGTCGAGTTCGTTCCGCACCCCACGCTGTTCCGCGCGATCTACCCCGACTACGACCTCCGCGTGGCGCAGCGCGATCCCAACGCCTACGTCGAGACGCTCGCCGGTCTGTTCCCGCAGGAACGCGCGGGCATCGCGGGCCTGTTCGAGGACATGGCCGGCCTGGCCGGCGACATCCGCCGGCTGTCGGCGGCGCGCGGCCAGGTGGACATGAGCCGCTTCGCGGCCGACTTCCCGCACCTGTTCCGGTTCCACGACAAGACGTGGGGCGAGATGGTGGACGGGCGGCTCACGGACCCGCGACTCAAGGCCATCGCGTCCGCGCAGTGCGGATACTACGGCCTGCCGCCCTCGAAGCTGGCGTGCTTCTACTACGCCGTGCCGTTCATGAGCTATCTGACGCAGGGCGGTTTCTACCCGCGCGGTCGCTCGCAGGACGTGAGCAACGCGTTCGTGCGGTACATCGAGGGGCACGGGGGCACGGTGCTGCTGAGCACGCGGGTCGAGCGCATCCTGCGCGAGGGCGGCGCCGCCTGCGGGGCCCGGACCGCGGACGGGAGGGAATTCCGGAGTCGGGTGGTGATCTCCAACGCGAACCCGTTCGACACTTTCGGCCGTCTGCTCGGGGACGACGCGGTGTTCGCCCAGTGCCAGGCGGCGTGGCGCGGGTACGGCGTGAGCCAGTCGAGCTTCCAGGTCTTCCTCGGCCTGAAGGAGGATCTGGTCGGGAAGCTCGGGCTCACCGATTCCGAGCTGTTCGTGGCGCCGGGATACGATCCCGAGGCCGACTATGCGCGCACGGTGGCGGGGGATGTCGAGCACGGCGGCTTCGGCGTCTCGCTGTACGACAACGTCTTCCACGGCTACTCGCCGGCCGGGAAGAACACGGTCAACGTCATGACGCTCCAGGGCTACGGCCCGTGGGAGCCGTTCGAGGCGGACTACTTCGCGGGCCGCAAGGAGGCGTACCGGCGCGCGAAGGAGCAGATGGCGGCGGTCCTGATCCGGAGGGCCGGGGAGAAACTGCTTCCCGGGCTGTCGGCGGCGATCGAGGTCATGGAGATCGGCACGCCGCTCACCAACTCGCGGTACACGGGCCACTACCGGGGGGCGGTTTACGGGTGGGATCAGACGGTGAACAACTCGGGCGCGCGGCGCGTCGGCCACGCGACACTCGTGCCGAATCTCTATCTGGCCGGCGCGTGGTCCCGGCCGGGCCACGGCTACGCCGGGGTGATCGCGAGCGGGCTCGACTGCTTCGCCGAGATCGCGCGGCAGTGGTCCTAGCGCCCTCTCCGTCCCGGGCGCGGCAGGTTAGCTTAGAGCGCGTGAGAGGAGCGCGCTAGCGTGCGGCTGTTCGTCGCGGTGAATCTGCCCGCGGCCGAACGGCGGGTTGCCTACGAGGCTGCGGCCCCGCTCCGGGCGGCGCGCCTTCCCGTCAAGTGGGTGGGCGAAGACTCCATCCATATCACCCTCCGCTTTCTCGGCGAAGTGGACGAGGCGAACGTGGCGCCGATCGGCGAGGCGCTGGCGGCGGCGGTGCGGCCCGCGCGGCCGTTCGATGTCTCGCTGGGCGGCGTGGGCGCCTTCCCGAGCATGGCGCGGCCCCGCGTCGTCTGGATCGGGGTCGAGCGGCACCCGGCGCTGGAGCTGCTCGCGCACGACGTGGAGAAGGCGCTGATGGCGCTCGACTTCGAGCCCGAGCTGCGCCCCTTCCACCCGCACCTGACGCTGGGCCGCGCCGAGCGGAGCGCGCGGCCGGCCGCGTTCGGCAGGTTCGAGCAGCTCGCCGGGACGATTGGGTACCAAGGCTTGATCCCGGTCGAGAGCGTGGACCTGATGCAGAGCGTCCTCGGGCCGCAAGGCGCGACGTACACTGTGCTCTCCCACGCGGTGCTCGTCGGCGGAGCGAGCCGATAGCGTGAGCTGCCTCAAGAACGTCCTGGCCGGCGTCGGCTGCCTGGTTGTGCTGGCTGCGGCGGCGGTTCTCGGCTTCATCTACCGGGACGATCTCGCGCACCTGTGGCGCAGGGTGCGCGGCGTCCCCGAGCCGCCGCCGCTGGTGTACGTGCTGCCCGCTGCGGGCGGCGCGGCGCACGCCGAGGCGGCGCTCCGCGAGCTGGCCCGGCGCGGCGGGCCGGCGTACGTGGACATCGCGCCGGCCGAGCTGGCCGCGCTCATCGACCGGGAGCTGGCGCGTGCGCCGCGGCGGGTGTTCGATTCCGTCGCCGTCGCCCTGGGCGACCAACGCGTTCGGGTGAAAGGATCCCTCGACATGTCGCTCGTGCCGCAGCGGCTGCTGGGACCGCTTGCCGAAGGGCTGGGGCGACACGAGCCGATCACGGCCGGCGGCGCCCTCGCGGCCGCGCCGGACGGCCGCCTCCATTGGACCGTGGACCAGCTGGCGATCCGCGACTTCCCGTTCCCCGGGGCCGTCATCCCCGCCATCGTCCGCTCGTTCGGCCTCGCTGACGCGAAGGACGGCGCCGTGCCGATCCAGCTCCCCGTGCCGGTCGGCGACGTGCGGGTGAGCCGCACGCACGTGCGCCTCTACCGCTCGGCCGCGCGGTGAGCCACCGCATCCTGGTCGTCGACGACGAGCAGGGCGTGCGCGAGGCCCTGCGCCAGCTGCTGGAGTACGAGGGCTACACGGTCGCCCTGGCCGGCTCGGGCTCCGAGGCGCTGGATGCGTACGCGGCGTTCAAGCCCCACCTGGTCCTGCTCGACGTCAAGATGGCGGGAATGGACGGGCTCGCGGTGCTGGCCGAGCTGCGCGAGGCCGACCCGCAGGCCCTGGTCGTGATGATCTCTGGCCACGGGACCATCGCCACCGCGGTGGAGGCCACCCAGCTCGGCGCGCACGACTTCCTCGAGAAGCCGCTCGACACGCACCGCGTCCTGCTGACGCTCAAGAACGCGCTCAGCCACACGGTGCTGGAGCGGGAGGTGCGGGCGCTCCAGGCGGCGGTCGAGCGGCACTACGAGATCGTGGGCTCCTCGGCGGCGATCCGGCAGGTGATCGAGCGGATCGAGAGGGTGGCGCCGACGCCGGCCCGGCTCCTGATCACCGGGGAGAACGGCACGGGGAAGGAGCTGGTGGCGCGGGCGGTGCACCGGCTCTCGCCGCGCGCGCAGCGCGCCTTCGTCGAGGTCAACTGCGCGGCCATCCCCGCCGAGTTGATCGAGTCGGAGCTGTTCGGCCACGTGAAGGGCTCGTTCACCGGTGCCTTCGCGGACCGCGTAGGCAAGTTCGAGCTGGCCGACGGCGGGACGCTGTTCCTCGACGAGGTCGGAGACATGAGCGCCGCGGCGCAGGCGAAGGTGCTGCGGGTGCTCCAGGAGGGCGTGATCACGCCGATAGGCTCGTCGCGCTCGGTCAAGGTCGACGTGCGCGTCATCGCCGCGACCAACAAGAAGCTCGAGGACGAGATCGCGGCCGGCAGGTTCCGCGAGGACCTGTTGTACCGCCTCAACGTGGTGCCGATCGACGTGCCGCCGCTGCGGTCGCGCCGCGATGACGTGCCGCAGCTGGTGGCGCACTTCGTCGCCCAGCTCGCGGCGCAGCAGGGCGTGCCGCCGAAGACGGTCTCCGATGGCGCGCTGGAGCGGCTCAAGCGCCACCACTGGCCGGGCAACGTGCGGGAGCTCAGGAACACGGTCGAGCGGCTGCTGATCCTCGCCAACGGCGACGTCGTCGGCGAGGCCGACGTGGCGCGCATGGTGGGCCCGATGGCGGAGGAGACGGGACTGGGCGACGCGCTGCTGCAGTCGGAGACCTTCGAGCAGTTCAAGCAGAACGCCGAGCGGGCCTTCCTCCTGGCGAAGCTCAAGGAGTACGACTGGAACGTGAGCGAGACCGCGCGGCGGCTGGACATGCCGCGCTCCAACCTCTACAAGAAGATCGAGCGATACGGTCTGGCGAGGGAGCCATGACGGGCGGACAACCTCCGCGTGACTGGGACAAGGAGCTGGCCCAGATCGACAAGGTGATCGCCGCGGGCGGCGCGGCCGCGGGAGCGGGGGCGCAGACCCCCGCCGCGCCGGCCCCCACGGCGGCGGCGCCGCGCGCCGCGCGCGCGCCGGCGGTGCACGAGGGCGCGCCCGGGCGGCGGGGCGTGCTCTTCACCTGGCTGCGCCTGCTGCTCGGCCTGGCGCTCGGCGTGGCCATCACGCAGTGGCCGTACGTCCGCGGCTGCGGCGTCCCGCTGTTCGGGTATCTGGTCGCGGTCGCGGGCGTGATCGTCGCCGGCCTGTGGAGCGCGGTGTCGTCGTGGCGGTCGCGGTCCGCCTTCGCGCACGGCCTGTCCATCGCGCTGTTCTGCTGGGGCGGCGTGCTGGCGGCGCGCGAGATCCTGCCCCGCGTCGGCTACGCCAAGACGACGGCGAGCTGGTTCTGCCCGGCCGGCGGCACCACGGCTCCGGCGACCCCTACACGACCCCAGGGAGCGTTCTGACAATGGCGAAGACGTTCAAGAACTTCATCGCCGGCGAGTGGGTGGCCCCCTCGACCGGGGAGTACATGGAGAACCGCAATCCCGCCGATTGGCGCGACCTGATCGGCCGCTTCCCCAAGTCGGGGCCGCGGGACGTGGAGCGCGCGGTGCGCTCGGCGCTCAAGGGGTTCGAAGTATGGAAACGGGTGCCGCCGCCGGTGCGCGCGGAGGCCATGCGCCGCGCCGGCGACATCCTGGTGCGCCGCAAGGAGGAGATCGCGCGGGCGATGACCCGCGAGATGGGGAAGGTGCTGACGGAGACCCGGGGCGACGTGCAGGAGGGGATCGACACCGCATACTACGCGGGCGGGGAAGGGCGGCGCCTGTTCGGCCACACCGTGCCGTCGGAGCTCCGCGACAAGTGGGCGATGACCACGCGCCGTCCGATCGGCGTAGCGGGGATCATCACTCCCTTCAACTTCCCGATGGCGATCCCGACCTGGAAGATCTTCCCCGCGCTGCTGTGCGGGAACGCGGTGGTCTTCAAGCCGGCGAACGACGTCCCGCACACCGGCACGCTGCTGGTGGAGGTCCTGCTCGAGGCGGGCGTGCACCCCGAGGCGATCCAGCTGGTGCATGGCCGCGGCTCGGCGGTAGGGAACGCGCTGCTCGAACACCCGAAGGTCCCGATCCTCTCGTTCACCGGCTCGACCGAGACGGGGGCCCGGCTCGGCGAGGTCTGCGGCCGGCTGCACAAGCGGCTCTCGCTCGAGATGGGCGGCAAGAACGCGATGATCGTGATGGACGACGCCGATCTCGACCTGGCGCTGGACGGCGTCCTGTGGGGCGCGTTCGGCACCACGGGGCAGCGGTGCACCGCCACCAGCCGCCTGGTGCTGCACCGGAAGATCCACGACCGGTTCCTGCGGATGCTGTGCGACCGGGTGGAGAAGCTGCGCCTGGGGAACGGGCTGCTGCCGACGACGGACGTGGGCCCGATGATCAACGAGGGCGCATTGCAGACGACGATGAGCTACGTGGAGATCGGGAAGAAGGAGGGCGCTTCCGTCGAGGTCGGCGGCCGGCGGCCCGGCGGGGAGAAGCTCGGCCACGGGTGGTTCTACCGGCCGACGGTGTTCGCGGGGGTGAGGCCGGGCTCGCGGCTCGAGCAGGAGGAGATCTTCGGGCCGGTGCTGGCGGTGGTGCGCGTGAACGACCTGGACCAGGCGATCCGCGTCAACAACGACGTCAAGTACGGCCTCTCTTCGGCGCTGTACACGCACGACATCCGCAACGCGTTCCGCGCGGTGCAGGACATCGACGCCGGAATCACCTACATCAACGCGCCGACCATCGGCGCCGAGTGCCACCTGCCGTTCGGCGGCGTGAAGGAGACCGGCAACGGCCACCGCGAGGGCGGCTGGGCCGTCTACGACTTCTTCTCCGAGACGAAGACGGTGTACGTCGACTACTCGGGCGTGCTGCAGCGGGCGCA
>DATKLR010000280.1:0-3105 GCA_035542295.1 Gemmatimonadales bacterium
GCCGGAGGCGCGCAGGCGCGGTTGTCGGGAACCCCCGGGGCGGGAACGGTGTTGTCTTGCGAGCCCAACGAACATCTCGCGGAGGCACAACGTGTCGCTGAGACCGGTGAAGCGCATCGTCCAGTCCCGCCCCACCCTCGAGGGCGCCGGGGTGAAGCTGCGCCGCGCCTTCGGGTTCGGGGCCACCCGGGACTTCGATCCGTTCCTCCTGCTGGACGACTTCCGGAACGAGCACCCCGAGGACTACGTGGCGGGCTTCCCCTGGCACCCGCACCGGGGCATCGAGACCATCACGTACGTGCTGGCGGGGTCGGTGAGCCACGGCGACAGCCTCGGCAACAGCGGCACGCTGGGCGCCGGCGACGTGCAGTGGATGACGGCCGGCAGCGGCATCCTGCACCAGGAGATGCCGCAGGGCGACCCGAAGGGCCGGATGCACGGCTTCCAGCTGTGGGCCAACCTCCCCCGCTCGCTGAAGATGACCGACCCGCGCTACCAGGACATCGCGGCCAAGGACATTCCCGAGGTGGCGGACGACGACGGGACCCGGGTCCGGGTCGTGTGCGGGACGTTCTGGGGGAAGACCGGGCCGGTGGACGGCGTCGCCGCCGGTCCGCGCTACCTCGACGTGTCGGTGCCGCCGGAGAAGACGAAGCGGATCCCGGTCGCTCTCAACGACAACGCCTTTGCCTACGTGTTCGAGGGTTCGGGCGTCTTCCGCGACGCGTCGGATCCGCGGGGCGTGCTCACCGACCGGGTGGTCGAGGGGGGCGACGGCGAGCCGGTGCTCGAGGCGGCCGGCAATCGCTCGCTCGTGCTGTTCGACAAGGGCGACGAGGTGACGGTGCAGGCGGGGCCGCAGGGCATCCGGTTCCTGCTGGTTTCCGGCCGGCCGATCGAGGAGCCGGTGGCCTGGATGGGGCCGATCGTGATGAACACCGAGGACGAGCTGCGGCGCGCCTACGCCGAGCTGCACGCCGGGACCTTCATCAAGCACCGATAGTCGGCGGGGACGGGGCCGGCGCTACCGCCACAGGCGCGCGATCGTGTAGATCGCCAGGCCGACCAGGCCGCCCACCAGCGTGCCGTTGATGCGGACGAACTGCAGGTCGCGCCCGACCGCCAGCTCGAACCGCCGGCTCGTGGCCGCGGGGTCCCAGCTCGCGACCGTCTGCGCGATGAAGTCTCCGATCTCCGAGCGGTACTGCTCGACGACGGAGGCCACGAGGTCGGTCACAAGCTCGTTGATCTGCTCGAGCAGGCGGTCGTTGGTGACCAGCGCGGCGCCGAACGCGGCGATGCCGCTCTCGAGCGGCCCCGGCGCGGCGCCCTCGGATCGGGTCGCGTACCGGCCGAGGGCGCCGCGCATCGTCTCCCACAGCCGCGCGGACAGCTCGCCCACGGCCGGATCGGCCAGCCAGGCGTCCTTGATCTCCTCGGCCCGCGCGGCCGCCTCCGGCGAATGCTCGAGGCGGTCCACGAAGTCGCGCAGCGCGGCGTCGAAAGTGACGCGGATCGGGTGGTGGGGATCGCCGCCGATGTTCCGCAGCATGGTCTCGAAGGCCGCGACGATGCGCTGGTAGAGCAGATCATCCACGACGCCGGGGACCCACCACGGGCTCTCGGACCGCACCTGCTCCCGGATCAGCTCCCGGTTGTCGTGCACCGCCTGGGCGGCCAGGCGCACCGCCTCGTTCAGCAGCTCCTGGTGCCGGTTCCCGGCGAGGACGAGCTGCAGCGTCTGCCCCAGGGCCGGGGCCGCGCGCACCGCCTTGAGCTGCGCGGTGACACCCTGCCGCACCAGCGTACCGACCTCGTCGTCGGGCAGCGTCTCGAGCGTCTTCGCGACGCCGCTCGCCACCTGTTGCGCGATCTGCCGCGTGTTCTCGACCTGGGAGAGCCACCGCGCCACCCGCTCGGCCGGCCGGATGGAGCGGACCTTCGCGGCGATGACGTCGCGCGAGAGAAAGTGGCTCTGCACGAAGGTCGCGAGCACGCGGCCGATCCGGTCCTTGCGCGTCGCGACGATCGCCGTGTGCGGGATCGGCAGGCCGAGGGGGTGGCGGAAGAGCGCGGTGACGGCGAACCAGTCGGCCAGACCGCCGACGAGGGAGGCCTCGGCGGTCGCGCGCACGTACCCAATCCACGGGTAGCGCCCTTCGAGGGCGGTCGCCCCCGCGAAGACGCCCGCCGCGAGCGCCAGGAGCCCGGTGGCTCGCCGCTTCATCGCGTCGAGCCGGTCCTGGCGCTCCGTATCGTCGGGCCGCGACCAGAGATCGGGCGTGCTCATCGCCGACCAAGATAACGCTCCGGCCGCCGGTCGCCCCACAGTCGGCCTTGCGTGCGCCCGCTCCGCCGCATATGCTCCGCGCCTTCCACATCAACAGTTGTGGGCCTCAAACACCTTTCGCGGGGGAAACGTATGCCGTGGAATGCGGGTCGTGCCGGCAACCTGCTGGCGGTTGCCGCGCTTGGCGCAGCCGTGGCATCGGCGCCGGGCTGCAGCCGGGAGAAGCTGGTCCAGGGGGAATGCCGCCAGGTCAACGGCGCCGACGTGTGCACCTGGCACACGATGCAGGGAGACCGGGTCGTGGCGTTCGGCGCCACCATTCCGGTCAAGGTCGCCGAGAACGCGCCCGCCGACCTGCCGATGGTGTGGCCGCCCAAGGCCGATGCGACCATCCCGCTCGGGGACATGGTCAGGGCGGCGACCGGCTTCGACAACATGAACGTCTTCTGGGAACCCCACGGCCATCCGCCCGGCCCGTACCTGACGCCGCACTTCGACTTCCACTTCAATACCGAGGACGTGAGCACGATCGACTGCGCCGATTCCACCAAGCCGTCGCAGCCGCCGGCGAACTACGAGCTGCCGGACGTCCAGATCCCGCAGCTCGGGACGCTCGTCGGCCTGTGCGTGCCGGGGATGGGGATGCACTCGCTCCTGTCGTCGGAGCTGCACTCTCCGAGCCTCTTCCAGAAGACCATGATCGTGGGCTTCTACCACAAGCACCCGATCTTCGTCGAGCCGATGATCGCCAAGGCGACGCTGATGGGGCGGCAGACCTTCTCCCTCGACATTCCCGCGGTGCCGGGCGCGTCGGC
>DATKLR010000281.1:0-3599 GCA_035542295.1 Gemmatimonadales bacterium
ACCTGGGCGGCGAGGGCCCCGGTGACGCCCAGGACGATCGTCTCGAGAATCAGCCGGCGCTGCGAGTCACTCGCTGGAGGCTTCGTCACGGTCGGGGAATGTAGCGGGACGCGACGGGGTCACGAAGCCCCGCCGCCCGAACCGGGCGGCGGGGCTTCACGCAGGTCAGGCGTGGAGGACACCCCTGGCGCCGATCCTACCCGACTCGGCGCGTCACCACGAAGTCGTCACGCCGGTTCTTCGCCCAGGCCGCCTCGTCGTGGCCGGGATCGAGCGGGCGCTCCTTGCCGTAGGAGGTGACGCCGATCCGGTCGGACGCGATGCCGTGCGCCTCCAGCCAGCGCTTGGCCGCCGCGGCGCGGCGCTCACCCAGCGCCATGTTGTACTCGTCCGAGCCCCGCTCGTCGCAGTTGCCCGCGACCTGAATCACCAGCTGCGGATGGGCCTCGAGGATTCCCAGCTTCTGCTGCAGGAGCTGGATGTCCTCCGGCTTCAGGTCCGCCTTGTTGTAGTCGAAGTGCACGCGCTCCGTCATCAGCGCGTCATCCGACGCCGAGAGCCCCAGGTTCGTCACGTCCTTGTTCGGCGCGACGGTCTCGCGCATCACCTCGGCGCGGACCGAATCCGCGTGGGACTGCGCCAGGGCCTCCTTCCGCGCGAGCGAATCCGCGCGGGCGATCGAATCGCGCCGCGCCTGAGCGCGCGCTGCGGCGTCCTGCGATTCCTGCTGCTGCGCCGCCGACGCGACCTGCGGGGTCGTCGCCGCGGGCTTCGGGTTGCTGCTGCACGCTGCCACCAGCGCGAGTGCGGCCACGCCGGCGGTCACTCCGATTCCCCGGTTCATCCTAACTCCCCCTGCTGCGAGTGGTCTTGGTGATTGGGATGGTAGTCCTACGCCGAACCCGGCCGGGAGGTCCGCCCCGTCGGGTGCCCCCCTCGTCCTCGAAGAGCATCGTCGGCTCGAGCGTTCCGACGCCGAGCTCGTCGGTAAACCGCCTGAACAGCCCGGCGAAGGCCTCAAGGTCCCGCCGCGGGAAACGCCGCAGCGCGGCGATCATCCGCGTCTGGGCCGGTTGCGGCGCCCGCTCCAGCGCGCGGCGCCCCGCCGGCGTCAGTGTCAGGACAATGCCCCGGCCATCGGCGGCGGAGCGCTGGCGGCGCACCAGCCCGCGGTCCACCAGCCGCTTCACCACCACCGACACCGAGCTCTTGTGGGTCATCGTCCGCGCGGCGAGGTCGTTCAACGACAGTGCGGGCGCGTCCGCCAGCTTCTGCAGCACGAAATGCTGCGCCCCGCTGATCCCGAGCACCTCCTCGGCCGCCTGCGCCATGGCGCGAAACACCCGCACCACCCGGCGCAGCGAGTTCAGCACCGACGCGATCTGGGCCTCAGTGCCGCCCCCGTCTTGCCGAATGCGCCCCATTGGAACCGCCGTCCCTGCTCCGGTTGGCGGCAAACTAGTTTGGATGTTAACTATAAGTCAAGGGGGGAACAGCAGCTCCGTCTATCGCTCCCACCACAGCGCGGGGTCGCGGAACCGGTGGGATGGCGCGGGGATCGCCATGGTGAGCGTGGTGCCTTCCGCGGGCTGCACGGTGACGGTGAAGGTGCCGCCGAACGTCTCCTCCACGGTCCTCTTGGCACCCGTGACCGCCGGGACGTCCGCCTCGAGCCCCTCGGCGGCGGGCGACCGGACGGCGAGCATGATCACGGGCCCGGCGCTCTCCACCGAGACTCGCACCGTGGCTACCCGGCCCTTCAGGCCCTCCACCGCGGCGTGGATCACGGCCGCCAGGGCGGAGCGCAGCTCCTCGGCATTGCCGGGGATGGAGACGGCGTAGGCGAGTGTCCTGAGCTCCAGCGTCGCGCCGCGGAGCGCCGCCTGCGCGCGCTCGGCATCCACCGACGACCAGACGACCTGGACGACGTCGAAGCTCCCGCCGCTCGCGACCACGGCTCGCGCCCGGTCCTGCACCGTCTTCACGAGCGCCACCGCCTGCTCGAGCGCCCGCGACGCAACCCGCAGGTCCTCGACCAGCTTGTCGCGCGAGGCCAGCTCGGGCGCCGCGGAGCCGGAGAGCGCGGCGCCGCTGCGGCCGACCGCCTGCCGCGCCGCGGCCAGCGGGGCGCCGATCTCCTGCGCGAACGCGCCGAGCTGTTCGGTGAAGCGCTGGAACAGATCCGCCGGGGCCGCCTCGACGCTCGTGTCCGAGGCCTCGTGGCTCGAGAGGCCCAGGCACAACCCGGCCAACTCGAGCGCCAGGCGCTCGCGGCTGCGCCGTTCCTGGGAGTACGGGGGTGGAGCGGGCACGCGGTCGCGAACGGGGGCCACGCACCACTGCTCGGGGCCCGAGACCCGGCCCGCGACCCAGCGGCTCCCCGGTCCCGCCGGCATCGCCAGATGCCGTAGCGCTTCCTTCACCTCGGGCGTCGCGTCCCAGGCCAGCGCCTCGGTGACGTTGGTGACGAGTGGGACGAGCGAGTTCTCCGGCGAGACTTCCCACACCCCGACCATGCGCCCATGCAGGACTGCGCTGGCGCGGCGCAGTACCTCCGCCGCCCAGCGGGCCTGCTCCTGGCCGTTCCTGGGATGGGTCATCAGCAACTCCGTCGCGCCGGGTCGCGCACCAGCGCGGCCCTGGTCTCACACCAGCGGCTGAGGGGGAAGCCGTGCCCTGAGGGGGGGTACGCGACCAATATCCGGTTTCGCGGCCGGCGCGGCAAGACCCAGGATCACATTTGGCGGATATCCGACTCGCGGATTCCGGTTCGCCGCCGCCGATGCCAACGCGTTGCGCGTTTTGGGCTTGCGGCCTCGCCGCGGGCCACGGCTCGTGGCGCCGTAGCGGAACCGGCCGGGCGCCCCGAGTATTATGGCATACCATGGAACCGAGGCCGACCAACCCCTCACGGATGCCCACCATCTTCCTGGCGCACGGCTCGCCGCTGCTGCTCGACGACGCCGAGTGGGTTGCCCAGCTGGGAGGCTGGGCGCGGCAGATGCCGCGCCCGACGTCCGTGCTGATGCTCTCGGCCCACTGGGAGCGGAAGCCCATCACGCTCGGCGCGACACGCACCGTGCCGCTCGTGTACGACTTCTACGGCTTCCCGGAGCAGTACTACCGGGTGAGGTATCCGGCGCCGGGTGCGCCCGAGCTGGCGCGCCGCGTGCGCGAGTTGCTCGGTGCGGCGCAGACCATCGCCGAATCCGAGCGCGGACTCGACCACGGCGCGTACGTCCCGCTGGTCGCGATGTACCCCGCAGCCGACGTGCCCGTCCTGCAGGTGTCCCTGCCGACGCTCGACGCCCCGACGCTGTTCGAGCTGGGGCGCTCGCTCGCGCCGCTCCGCCGCGAGGGCGTGCTCATCGTGGGCAGCGGTTTCCTGACGCACAACCTCGGGGTGATCGACTGGCGGCCCGGTGCGCCGACGCCGGCGTGGGCGCGGGAGTTCGACGCCTGGGCGGCGGATGTGCTGGAGCGCCAGGACGCCGACACGCTCGTCGACTACCGGAACCGCGCGCCCGGCGTGCGCCAGGCCCTGCCGACGCACGAGCACTTCGTGCCCGCGGTCGCGGCGCTCGGCGCGGCGGTCGAGG
>DATKLR010000282.1:0-3691 GCA_035542295.1 Gemmatimonadales bacterium
GCTCGGTCCCCACGCGCGCGGCGCCGGGCGCGTGCATGCGCTCCTGCTGGCCTGCGTCCATCCGGTGATGCACCACCGCGACCACGAGCGCCTGATCTGGCTCTACGATATTCACCTGCTCGCGTCGCGGCTCGCGCCGCCCGAGTTCGACGGCTTCGCCCGCCTCGCCCTGCGCAAAGGCGTCGCGACCATCTGCGCGCATGAGCTGAACCTCGCGTGCGTGCGGCTCGGCCCGCGCGTGCCGGAGCGGGTGATGGGCGCGTTGGCCGCGCCGGGCAGGGGCGACGAGCCATCGGCGGCCTATCTCGAGCCCGGGCGGCGGTGGAGCGATGAGCTGGCGTCGAACCTCGGGGGCCTGCCGCGGTGGGGTGACCGGATCAGGCTGCTGAGGGAGGTGGCGTTCCCGGCGCCGGGCTACATGCTCCGGGCGTACCGGCTCGATCGGGTCGCCGCCGCGGGCGCCCTGCTGCCCGCGCTCTACGTGCACCGCGGGCTGCGGGGACTCTGGAAGGTGCTGCGGAATCGCAAGTAGGCGTCAGATGACTTTGCGGAGTCGCTCGCGCATGCGGCCGAGCAGGCCGCCGCGGCTGCGCGTGTCCTTGCCGTAGTAGTAGTAGTAGTACCGGTCCCGCGTCTTCTCGACGCCGTTCAGGACCGTGCCGGCGACCCTGGCCTGCACGCGCCGGAACGCCTCGACGGCCCGCTGCGCCGCCGTTTCATCGGTCTCCCCCACGCGGATCACCAGGATCACCGCGTCGGCGTTCGTGCCGAGGACCGTCGCGTCGGTCACCGCCAGCGCGGGCGGCGTGTCGAAGACGATCGTGTCGTATTGGGCGCGCAGCTCGCCGAGGAGCCGGTGCATCGCCTCCGAACCGAGCAGCTCCGACGGGTTCGGCGGCAGGGCGCCGCCCGGCAGGACGTCCAGGCCCTTGATCACGTTAGGCCGGATCGCCTCGCGCGCCGCAGAGTTCCCGATCAGGATGTCCGTCAGGCCCGGCTCCTGCACCAGGTTGAAGGCGCGGTGCACCTGCGGGCGCCGCAGGTCGGCGTCCACCAGCAGGGTGTGCGATCCCTGCTGCGCCAGCGTGATGGCCAGGTTGGCCGCCGTGGTGCTCTTGCCCTCGCCGGGACCCGGGCTGGTGATGCAGAGGAGCTGCAGCGCCCGCTGCTCCGCGCTCACGAACGTGACGTTGGTCCGGAGCACGCGGTACGCCTCGCTGGTCGGATCGTCGGGCGCGGCGCTGGTGATGAGGGCGAGCGCGCCGCGGCGGCGCCCATCGCGGGCGCGGCGCGCTCCGCGCGGATCGAACGGGATCAGCCCGAGCACCGGGATCTTCAGCGCGCGCTCGACATCGCTCGCCGTCTTGATCGTCTGATCGAGATACTCGAGGAAGAAGGCGATCACGATCCCGAGGAACAGCCCCACCAGCAGCCCCACGACCACCCGCTGCCGCGTCGTGATGCCGATCCGCGACGCGACGGTCGCTGTCTCCACGACCTGGATGTAGGGCGCGATCGTCGCCGACTCCAGCTCGGCCGACTGGAGCTGCGTCATCAGGTAGCGGTACGTGTCGTTGTACAGCGAGGCGTCGAGCTGCAGCTTGCCGATCTGCGTCTCCTTCCCGGGGAACTGCGCCAGCCGCCCCCGCAGGTCCCGGATTCGCCCGTCCAGGCCATCGACGTTGGCCCGGATCCCGTCCGCCGTTGCCTGCGCCTCCTGCCGCAGGGCGCGCCCCGCCTGCTGGATTCGCTGGTCGAGCGCCTGGACGCTGGGATTGTCCTCCCGGAGCCCCAGCGCGCCGGTCGTGATGCTGCGCCGGTCGTCGTAGAGCTTCAGCAGATTCTGCAACTGGAACGCGATCGCCGTGTTCGTGCTGATGCTCGGGATCGCGGCGAGGCGGTTCAGCGTCTCCACGGTCACGCCGCGCGTCGTGTCCGAGGTGAGAATCCCCTGCAGCAGCACGAGGTTCTCCCGCTGTTGCTGCCGGTCGCGGTCCAGCGTCTGCACCGAGTTGAGCAGCGCCTGCTCCTCGGCGCTGATGTCGACGGTGCCCTGCGCCTCCTTGAACTGCTGCAGCGCGGTCAGGGCGCCCTGGTAGTTGGCCGAGGCCTCGGCGAGCTGGGCCTTGAGGTACATCTCGCGCTGGACCGACAACTCGCGTAGCCGCTCGACGCCGTCCTCGCGGAGGACCTTGACCGCTTGGTTCAGGATGTCCGGGGCGAGGGACGGGTCCATCCCCTGGTACGAGGCGTTGACGACGGTGGTGGACGGATGCACGCTGAAGCCCAGCCCTCCCCGCACGTCGTTCGCCGCGGCCACCGCCGGGATCACGACGAACTGCACGGTGCGCTCGGCGGCGGACGGCAGCACGGTGAAGCTCAAGCCGTGCACCGTGTCCCGCACCGGCACGGAGTAGCGCGCTGCTGTGATCAGTGCGCCCTTGCCGTCGCGCAGCTCGTAGCCCGAAGGGCCGCTGAGCCGCAGGGTGAACGTGTCCCGGGGGAGCGCGTCGCCGACGTGCACGTTCTCGAGGACCGTGCCGCGCGGGATCCTGCCGTCGAGCAGCCGGAGCTGGAGGCCGAGCGAGTCCGCGACCTGGAGGGCGAGGTTCTGCGTCTGCAGGATCAGCGCCTCGGACAGCACCGGATCGGTCTGGAGCTCGAGCTCGTTGACGTTCGGCTGGTCCGACCGCACGGCGCCGGACTTCTTCGAGCCGATCTGGAACGAGGCGTCCGACCGGTAGAACGTCGCCGCCCGCCTGGCGGAGTTGTAGGCCGCGCCAACGACGACCACCGTCATGATCGCGACGACCTTCCAGTGCGTCGCCAGCACCTGGAGGATGTCCCGCAGGTGCAGCTGGCGCTCGCCGCCCAGGGCCGAGTCCTGCCCGGATGCCAGACTGCTCATGACTCCCGCTTAGCCGCGAATCGCCACATTACGCCTCCGACGGCCAATGGTGGCAAGAAGCGTTCCGATTGGATGCCGACGGTGGTGCTCATCGTAATGCATTGTGGCGTATTGTGTTGTGACGCGCCGATGCCAATCTGCGATGCGTGTCGAGCGGAGCTGGTCCTGATGTCTATCGCATCACATGGTGCTGGGGAGGCTGGGGTCAAGGCGAGGCCCCTCGAGGAAGAGAATCTGGCTTCGAGGGCGCGACATGCCATTGGGCGACCAAGGGGGGAGGCCACATCCATCCAGAGGCCCAAGATAGGGAGCCGCGGCGGAATGCACAACCCCGTGCCGGGCATTCGGTTACGGACTTGCGCCGCGGCGCCTGCCCAATCGAACCCGCGCGGAAGCGCAGTGGGCCCTCGCGCCCGCCGGCTGCTTGCTCGTGCCGCCGGGGTGCCGCTAATTTCCGGCGCCCACGCAACTTCCACTTCGCGTTCAGCAGGGGTCATGGCGGACAACGACCGGATGGAGAAGCTGGTGTCGCTGGCGAAGCGGCGCGGCTTCGTCTTTCAGTCCTCGGAGATCTACGGCGGGCTCGGCTCGGTCTGGGACTACGGCCCCCTGGGCGTCGAGCTCAAGCGCAACATCAAGGATCGGTGGTGGCGCGCGATGGTGCACGCGCGCGACGACATCGAGGGGCTCGACGCCGGGATCCTGATGGCCGCCAAGGTGTGGGAGGCGTCGGGGCACATCGCCGGCTTCACCGATCCGCTGGTGGACTGTAGGCATTGCAGG
>DATKLR010000283.1:0-5614 GCA_035542295.1 Gemmatimonadales bacterium
TCCTGCAGGCCGTGCAGTGAGGCGCCCATGCTCGTCCTGAGCCGGCGCCGCGGCGAAGCCGTCGTCATCGACGGGGGCATCCGGATCGTCGTGCTGGAGAGCGACCGGCGGATGGTGCGCCTCGGCATCGAGGCGCCCGCCGCCACCGGCATTCAGCGCGAGGAGCTGGTCTCGGTCGTGGCGGCGGAGAATCGCCGGGCCGGCGCCCGCAGGGATCGGAAGGCCTGGATCGAAGCCCTGCCCCTGCTGCCGCGGCGTCCCGCCGCGACGCCCACCGAGTGAGGAACCGCTAGGACTTCAGGCGCGGCAGCCGCGCCACCAGACGCGCCCCGACGCCCGTGAGCGACGGCTCGGCCACGAGCGTCCCGCCGTGCGCGGTGACGATGTGGCGCGCCACCGTGAGCCCCAGGCCGCGGCCCTGGCCCGACCCCTTGGTCGTCGCGAACGGTTCGAATACCCATTCGCGATCCCGCTCCGGGATGCCCGGCCCGTCGTCCTCGACCGCGATGACCACCTGCCCCTGCTCCGCCGTCGCCGACAGGCGGACCTGCCCGCCGCCCACCGACGCCACCGCCTCCTGGGCGTTCACCAGCAGATTGATCAGGACGTGGCGCAGCCGCTCCGCCGACCCGTACACCGCGGACACCCCCACCCTCAGCGCCACCGACACCGATACATCCACGTCCCACTTGAAATGGGAGTCCAGTTGTCCCACTTCCCGCAGCAGCGCCTCCACGGGCACGGCGCCCAAGGGGCGCTCCGACCGCTGGACGACGAGCTGGAGATCGGTGAGGAGATTGTTGAGGCGGCTGGTTTCGCGCTCGATGGCGCCCGTCAGGCGGTGCCCTGGGAGCTTGGCGGCGGCGACGAGGCCACCGGCGCCCAGGATCACGGCCTGGAGCGGGTTGCGCATTTCGTGGATGATGGCGCGCAGCAGCGACGAGGCGGCGACGGACCAGTTGGCGCCGGTGTAAAGGCTCCAGGTGAGATCGTCGCTGTCGGTGGGGTTCTCCACCAGCGCCTCCGGCGGGGAAACGGCGAGTGCCGCGCTGGCAAGCTCGACGGTTTCCGACATGTTCGCCTCTCTCCAGTACTGCACCGGCAGGACGCCGGGCAGCGAAGGGCGCGCCGCCCGGCACGGTACGCCCAAGCAATTCTCACGCCACCAGCGCCCCCTCCGCCATCCCCAGGGAGGCCCGCGCCGACGCCGGTGCCCGCACGTAGATGCCGGGGTACTGGCAGGCTGCGCGGACCAGGCGGTCGCTGACGCCGTAGGGCGTCTCGGCCGCGCCGAGGAGCAGGAAGCCCGTGGGCGTCAGCGCCGCCGCGAGGCGGTCGAACACGTCGCGCTTGACCGGACGGTCGAAGTAGATGAGCACGTTCCGGCAGAAGATGACGTCGAAGCTGCCCAGCAAGCCGTACGACAGGAGCAGGTTCTGCTCCCGAAACGTGACGTACTTGCGCACCTCGTCGGCGATGCGGAAGCCCGCCGGCGTTTGCTGGAAGAAGCGGACGAGCAGTTGCGCCGGGAGACCCCGCTGCACCTCGAACTGGCTGTAGAGACCGGCCTTGGCGCGGACCAGGGCCTTGGGCGAGTAGTCCGTCGCGACGATCTCGACCTCGCCCGGCAGCACCGCCGGCGTGAGGGTGGCGAGCAGCATCGCAATGGAATAGGGCTCCTGCCCCGTCGAGCAGGCGGCCGACCAGATGCGCAGCTTCTGGTGCGCGGCGCGCCGGGCGGGCAGCAGGGCGGGGACGATGTGCTCCTTGAGCGCCTTGAACGGCGAGGTGTCTCGGAAGAACAGCGTCTCCTGCGTCGTCATCGCTTCGACCGCGGCCTGCGCCAGCAGCGGGTCCTTGCCTTCGCGCATCCGCCGCACCAGGGCGGCCACGTCCGGCAGGTCGAACTGCTCGGCGATGGGCGCGAGGCGGCTCTCGAGGAGATACTCCTTCCCCTCGCCGAGGTAGAGGCCGCTGCTCCTGTTGAGCAGCTCCGACAGGTACCGGTAGTCGTCGGGTAAGGTCACGGACGCGCCGCCTTCACATCAGTTCCAGCTGCTGGAACTTGGAGCTGATGATGTCGGTGTCGAACGGCTTCATGATGTACTCGTTCGCTCCCAGCGCGAGGGCCTCCTCGATGTTGTTCATCGTGTTGTGCGAGGTGCACATGATGACCGTGGGCTGCGGCATGCCGGCGAGGCCGCGCAGCTGCCGGAGGAAGGTGAGCCCGTCCATCACCGGCATGTCGATGTCGAGCAGGATCGCGTCCACCGAGCCCCACTCGGCGCAGTAGGTGAGCGCCTGCTGGCCGTCGCCCGCCTCGTCCACCGTGAAGCCGAGGGGCTCAATGATGCGGCGAATCGCCTTGCGGATGGCGGCCGAGTCGTCCACGACCAGAATGCGTTTCACCTGGGGACTCCCGTGCCGGGGTTGCCGTCGCCAGATGCAGGGACGGCCGCAGGGGGTAGGCGGAGGAAAGAGGCCGCCGTGGTAGGGGCCGCTGCGACCGTCTCTACATCACTACTTGCATGTCGTCAGGCCGTGCCTTCGGCCACCTGGAGCAGCTTCTCGGCGCTCACGGCGACGAGCAGATCGCTCTTGCGCCGCACGACGCCGTTGCACACCTGCCGCCAGCGCGGATCCAGCGTCTGCGGCGGGCGCTCGAGCCCGTCGGCGCCGACGGCCTGAACGTCGCCCACCTCGTCCACGAGGAACGAGAACAGCTCGTCGCGGTCGCGCACGACGACGTTCATGATCCGCTCGCCACTCGCGCGCCGGGGCAGATTGAGCCGGATGCGGAGGTCGATCGCGCTCACGATCTGGCCCCGCAGGTTGAGGAAGCCGGTCACCTCGGCCGGCGCCAGCGGCACCGGCGCGATGCGCTCGGCCGTGAGGACCTCCTGCACCATGACCACTGGGATGCCAAGCCACTGCTCGCCGACGCGGAAGGTCACGTACTCCACGTCGCCGGCCGTGGCGCGGTTGCCGCCGGTGGCCGCCTGCCGTGTCGCGTTCATGCCGCCGCTTCCTCCAGCTCCGTATGCGCCTCGTCGAGGACGGCCACGATGGCCCTCCGATCCGACTTCGACAGGTAGTGGGTGAAGCCCGCCGCGCGCGCCCGGCGCTCCTGCGCCGCCGACACGCGTCCCGTCAGGGCCACCATCGGCAAGCCCTGCCAGGCCGGATTGGCCCGGATCTGCTGGCCCAGCTCGAAGCCGCCGGTGGCCTTGCTCCCCACGTCGCACAGCAGCGCCTCGTACGCCTCGCCGCGCTCGAGGCGCGCCAGTGCCTCGCTCCCCGTGCGGCAGCAGGTCACCTGGAAGCCCTCCGCGCCCAGCGCGGGCGTCATCAGGCTCTCGAAGAACGGGGAGGCGTCGACCAGCAGGACCGTCCGCGCGGCCGCCTCGGCCGCCCCGCCGAACCAGTCGGCGTGGGCCAGCTGGAGGTAGTGCTGCGTGTCGAGCACCTCCGTCGCCTTGCCGTTGATCACCGCCGCGCCGAGCACGCCGGGACGCGCGGCCCGCGTTTCCACGGTCACGCGGTCCTCGACGATGTCGCGGATTTCCTCGACGGCGAGGCCCATCGAGCGGATGCCGTCGCTGAAGACGATCACGGGCCGCGGATCGCGGGCCCGGATCTCCAGCCCCTCCCGTGCCGGCACGATCGGGAGCAGCGAGCCCCGGTACTGCACGAGCCAGCGACCGTCCGCCGCCTCGAGCGAGTTCGCGGGAAACTCCTCGAGCCGCGCCACCAGCGAGAGCGGCACCGCGCGCATGGCCTCCTCGCCCACGTCGAAGAGCAGCAGGCTGCGCCGCTCGGACCCGCGCAGCGAGCCGCGCTCGTCCGCCGCCGTCGCGACCGTCTTGCCCTCGTCGCGGTCGCCGATGCGGCCGCGCGTGGCCAGGCCCGCCGTGTCGAGAATCATGATCACCCGGCCGTCGCCCAGGATCGTGCACCCGGCGTACGACGTCAGGTGCTTCACCAGGCGGCCCACGGGCTTGACCACGATCTCCTGCGTGTCGAACACCTCGCTGACCACGAGGCCGTACCGCGACTCGCCGACCTGGCAGACCACGATCGTCTCGTCGGCCCGCTCCGCCTCGACCGGCAGGCCGAGCGTTTCGCCGAGGTCCACCAGCGGCAGCAGGCTGTCGCGCAGGCGGTAGAACTTCGCACCGTGCACGTCCTCGACGAGGCCGCGCGACTCCGCCGTCACCCGCACCAGCTCCACTACCCCGATCTGCGGAATCGCGAACGCCTCGCCGCCCGCGCCAACCACCAGGGCCGAGATGATCGCCAGCGTGAGCGGGATCTTGATCCGGACCACCGTGCCCTTGCCCGCTTCCGAGCTGACGTCCACGGTGCCGCCGATGCGCTCCACGTTGCTGCGCACCACGTCCATCCCGACGCCGCGGCCCGACACGTTGGTCACCTTGCTCGCCGTCGAGAAGCCGGGCTCGAACACGAACCGGAGCACCTGCGCCTCCGACAGCTGCGCGGCCGCCGTCTCGGTGACCAGGCCGCGCTCGATCGCCTTGCGCCGCACCGCCGCCGCGTCGATCCCCGCCCCGTCGTCGCTCACCTCGAGGATGACGTGCCCGCCCTCGTGGTATGCGTTCAGCGTGATCGTCCCGCACTCGCGCTTGCCGGCCTTCTTGCGCACGGCCGGCGCCTCGATGCCATGGTCCGCGCTGTTGCGCACCATGTGCACCAGCGGATCCTGGATCGCCTGCAGGATCTGCCGGTCCAGCTCCGTGTCGGCGCCGTGCTGCTCCAGCTCGATCTTCTTGCCGTTGGCCTGGCACAGGTCGCGCACCAGCCGCGGCAGCTTCGTCCACGCGTTCCCCACCGGCTGCATCCGGGTCTTCATCACCGCTTCCTGCAGGTCCGTGGTCACGCGGTTGAGGTGCTGCACCGGCGCGAGGTAGACCGAGTCCTCCTCCGTGCGCGAGAGCTGCAGCAGTTGGTTGCGCGCCAGCACCAACTCGCCCACGAGGTTCATCAGCCGGTCCAGGATCGTCACGTGCACCCGCAGGCTGCTCTCCGCGATGCCGGGCTTGGCGTCGCCCGCCTCGGCGGACGGTTCCGCCTCCGCCGCACGCACGGGCGGCTCCGCGGCCTGGGCCGGCGGCGCGGGCACCAGCGCCACGGGCGCGGGCGCGGCCGGCGGCTTCGTCGTGGCAGCGGGAGTGGCGGGGCGGGCCGCCGGCGCCGGCGCGCCGGTCAGCCAGGCCTCGAGCCGCGCAATCACGGCTCCATCGTCGCCGGAAGGCTCTGCACCCGCTTGCTCCAGGCCCGCGAGAATCGTCTTGATCACGTCCACCGCGCCGAGCACGTCGCTGATGACCTCGGGCGTGACCGGCAGTTCGCCGTCGCGCATCCGGCCCAACACGCTCTCAGCCGCGTGAGCCACGGTCTCCAGGCGCGAGAGCCCGATGAAGCCGCACGTGCCCTTGATCGTGTGGATCGTGCGGAAGATGCTCGCCAGCAACTCGCGGTCCTTGGGCTTCTTCTCGAGGACCACGATCTCGCCGTCGAGCCGGGTCAGGTTCTCGTTGCTTTCCGTCAGGAAGTCGCGCAGCAGGTCATCCATTGGTATGCGCCCTTAGTAGGA
>DATKLR010000284.1:0-7083 GCA_035542295.1 Gemmatimonadales bacterium
GGAAGTCCTTGACCGGGGTACGCTTGTCGCGGAGGAGGGCGAGCTTGTGCTGGATGAGCGGGTGGCCGAGGATCGTGAGATTCGGGAAGGTGCGCATGGGGCGGTAAACTGCGCGCCCGATCGGGAAACGGGAAGATGCGCCGCGCGGCGGGGGCGGCTATTTTTCCGCGCCCGGCCAGGTAGCTCAGATGGTAGAGCAGCGGACTGAAAATCCGCGTGTCGGCAGTTCGATTCTGCCCCTGGCCACTCAGAGAACTGTAGGTGGTACGTCGGCTTAGCTGTTGCGGGGCGCCCGTTCGCTGGACGCGCGCGCAGCAGCCCGGACGACTACCGGCCGTACCCCCCGTCGTACAAGTCCGCCAGGCGCTTGAGGGTGTCACTGTAGTTCCCCGTCGCGTCGGCGACCTCCAGCGCCGAGAGCATCTGCGCCGGCACCACGCCCGAGTTCGCGAACGTCTTGGCCAGCGGCTGGCTCCCGCGGACCAGGTGCGGAATCCGCGCGATGTGGGCGGTGAGGCGAGGGCTGGCGGCCGCCTTCACCGCCAGGTCCACCACGCGGTCGAGCGGCAGCCCGGCTTCCACGCCGAGAGCGAGCGCCCGCGCCAGGCGCCCCAGCACGAACTTGGTCCGGCCGCCGAACCAGCGCGCGACCGCCAGGAGGATGGTGCCGCCCGCGGTAAAGGCGATCAGCAGGCCGCCCGAGACCGTCAGCAGGTACTTCGCGGTGTGCCCGAAGAACAACAATGGGAACGGCGCGATGAGGATCGCGGCCAACACGTTGAACATCGGGTAGGCCATCTTCTTCTTGATCCACAGAATCATGCGATGCTCGGCCGCGAAGTAGTCGGCCAGAAGCTTGAGGCATTCGTCGAAGTTGCCGGACTCCTCGCCAAGCTCGAGCAGCGCGGCCTCGAACGGAAGGAACAGCTTCGGCTGCGACCGGATGATGCTGGAGAGCGGCACGCGCCGCTTGGTGCCGGCCAGCAGGAGCTTCCTCAGCCGCTGGACCGGGCGCGAGCGCTTGAAGTCACCGGCCGTCTCGAGCGACTTGTAGTGCTCGAGGCCCGCATGATGCCCGGCGTACCACATGTGGTACAGCTCGGACTTGTGGCGCGCGACATCGAACTCGTTCCAGGCACGCGCCAGCGTCTGGAACTCGAGGTCCCGCCGCCAGATCGACGGCTCAGTGGCCAAGGGCGACTCGAAGCTCGGCAAGCCGCGCGGCGATCGCGTCCGGCGGCATGGCCGCCAGCTCCGGCGGCAACAGTGACCGGCTGGTGCACTCGAAGGCGGCGATGAGCTTCTGGTACTCGATCTCCAGGGGATAGGCCGGCGGCTGGAAGTCGCCGATCAGCTCCCGCAACAGACCGGCGGTGAGGATCGGCTGTCCCGCGGAGGCCATGCGCCGGCTGGCGCGCACGAGGATGGACTCGATGTCGGCCGCGGACATCGGGTGCGGCGTCTCGGCAAACACAGCTGCCGGATTGAGCCCTGGTTCGGGCTTGATCAGGAGTCGAGCGCGCAGGGACTCGAACACCTGAGCCCGCTCGGCGGGAGTGTTCGGCGGGAAGAGGGCGATGTGCTCCTCGGCCCGCCCCTGGCGCTTGAGGTCCACGGCCACGAGGTCCGGTCGGCTCGTCATCAGGAACCACACCACGCGGCCCCGGCGTCGCGTGTCGCCCATGAATGCGGCCAGCGACGCGAAGACCCGCTCCGAGACGCCGGAGTCGTGGCCACTCACGTCGCGGCTTCCCAGCGCGGCGTCCGCCTCGTCCACGACCACGGCCACCGGCCCCAGGGCGTCCAGGATGCCGAGCACGCGCTCCAGGTTCGCTTCGGTCTGTCCCTGCCACATCGAGCGGATGTTGAGCATCTCCACGACCGGGACCCCGATCTCGGCGGCGAAGCACCGCACGATGAAACTCTTGCCGGTGCCCACCGGACCGCAGACCAGGAAGCCCATGGGGATCACGTCCAGCCGCCCCTGGCGCAGCGCGGTGGCGGTCTCGCGCAGCAGTGCCTTGGCTGCGTCGTGGCCAGCCACCGCATCGAGGCCCACCTCGCTGGTCATGAACGACAGCAGGCCGCCGCTGGATTCCTCGATCAGACGCTTCTTCTCGCGCGTCAGGGCGTCCGGGTCGAGGGGGGCGCCGGCCGCCTCCGCTTCGCCCAGGAGGCTCTCGAGATGCAACCGTGTGAGGCCCGCCGTCAGGATGGCGGCCTTCCGGGCGTCGATCTTGGAGAAGGTGTCGGGCGTGCCGCCCCGGCCGGTGAGGTAGGCGTAGCGCTCCGCCTCGTCCGGCACCGGGACGGTGATCTCCACGATCCGCGCGTCGCCCACCAGCGCGGCATTGAGCGTGGCCGTGCTCTCCGCGATGAGGCAGAAGGTGACGTCCCGTTGCAGGAACAGCGGGTCGCTCGCCCAGCGGCGCAGCGTCACGATGGAGCTGCGGTCCTCCACCGACAGTTGGCCCGGCTCGCCGGCGGGGGCGACCGTTTCGCCATAGTCCACGATAACGGCGGCTGAAAAGCGGCGGTTCTCGGTGAGCTGGTGGCGGACGAAGGTCTCGATCAACTGGAGCGCGCGCTCGGGATCGCGGGGACGGCTCTGCGCCAGGTTGGTGCCGTTCGCCTTGTCGTACGCTTTCAGCAGCGTCGTGAACCGCTCCTCGACATCCCGGTCGGGGAAGCGGATGCCGGCGCCGCGGTTGTAGGTGATGATCGCCGTGCGGTCCGCGAACAGGACCTCGGCCAAGCAGTCGGCGATAGTGCCGAAGCGCCGCGCACTGAGCGGATGCAGGTCGCGCACGCCGGGCCCGTGAAGGATGAAGAAGTCGGCGCCGCGCTGCCTCAGGCGGCGCTGCAGCCGCTTCGCCCACTCCGGAGCGGGCGGTGCATCGTAGCCCTTCGCAGCATCGGCGCGCCCGAACATGCTCAAGCCACATACCGCCCGGAGGACACTCCGTCAAATCAGGAGGCCCGGCCGGTTGGCCCAGGACCGACGAGGCGTTCCGATCGTTGCGTCAGACTGGGCCGTTTGCTACCCTGACCCCATGCCGAAACAACCTCGAACCCGCTGGCTGGCCGTGGTGCCAATTCTCCTCCTGCCGGCGATCGGGGCCGCGCACCCCCGCCCCACGTCGCCCGCCAACGTGGTCCGCGCGTTCTACCGGTTCCACTTCGCACACGACATGGCGTTCACCCGCTCCGCGCTGCGGCGGCGCGAGCGCTGGCTGGCGCCCGACCTGCTCGCGCTCTGCCGCGCCTACTTCGCCGCGCCGAGCCCTGCCGACGAGGTGCCGGAGATCGACGGGGATCCGTTCACCGATTCGCAGGAATATCCGGCGTCGTTCCGCGTCGGTGAGGCCGCCGTCGCGGGCGACACCGCACTGGTCCCGGTCACCTTCCTCTGGAAGGCCGGTGATCGCCGCACCGTGACCGTCGTGCTCGTGCCCCGGGGAGGATGGAAGATAGCGGACCTGCGCTACGAGCGCGGGGAAACACTGCGGGGGGAACTCGCCGCCAAACAGTGATCTCCGGCTGCGCGTGACGTTCGCCCGCCGGCTCCGCGCGCGGTAGATTCGCGCCCCGGTTCGACTGACCACCCTTCTCGCCGGAGCCGTCTCGATGTCCCCGCAGCGCCGTGCATTCCCGCTCGTTCTCGTCGCCACTCTCGCCGCGGTCGCCCTCCTCAGCGCAGCGGCGTTCCGGCCGAGCCCCGGTCCGCGCTTCGCGGTCAGCTTCCCGCGGGAGAGGAGCAGCGCGCCGCTCGACGGCCGCCTCCTGCTCCTGGTCTCCGACGATTCCACCACCGAGCCACGGTTTCAGATCAACGACGGCGCCAGCACCCAGCTCGTCTTCGGGGTGGACGTGGATGGGCTGGCGCCCGGTCGCGAACTGATTGTGGATGGCAGCGCCCTCGGCTACCCGCTGGCGAGCCTCGCCGACGTGCCGCCCGGACGCTACCGCGTGCAGGCACTCCTCAACCGGTACGAGACCTTCCACCGCAGCGACGGTCACGTGGTGAAGCTCCCGCCCGACATGGGGGAGGGGCAGCAGTGGTACGCCAAGCCCGGCAACCTGTACAGCGCGCCGCAGTGGATCACGCTGGATGCACGGCGCGGCGCCGCCATTCACCTGTCGCTCGACCGGGAGATCCCGCCGATCGCGCCGCCGCAGGACACCCGGTTCGTCCGCCACGAGCGGATCCAGAGCACGGTGCTCAGCGCGTTCTGGGGACGCCCGGTGTACCTGGGCGCCCACGTGCTGCTGCCCGCCGGCTTCGACGAGCACCCGAACGCGCACTACCCGCTGGTCGTCTACCACAACCACTTTCAGGCCGAACTCAGCGGCTGGCGCGAGAGCCCCCCCGACACGGCCATCGCGCCCGACTACAGCGAGCGCTTCCGGGTCCACGGCTACAACCGCATTCAGCAGGAAGCGGCCTGGCAGCTCTATCGCGACTGGACCGGCCCGGGGTTCCCGCGGGTCATCGCGATCGAGATCCAGCATCCGACGCCGTACTACGACGACTCGTACGCGGTGAACTCCGCGAACAACGGTCCGTACGGCGACGCGATCATGACGGAGCTGATCCCGTACATCGAGCGGAAGTATCGCGGCATCGGCGCAGGGTGGGCGCGGTTCACCTACGGCGGCTCCACGGGCGGGTGGGAGGCGATGGCCGCCCAGGTCTTCTACCCTGACGAGTTCAACGGCGCGTGGATCGCGTGCCCGGACCCGATAGACTTCCGCGCCTACACGGTCGTCAACATCTACGAGGACACGAACGCGTACTACGGCAACGCGCGCTGGAAGCGGACGCCGCGCCCCGGGCAGCGGGATTGGCTGAGCCGGGTCACGGTCACGCTCGAGCAGACGAACCGCCGAGAGCTGGTGCTCGGCACGCACGGCCGCTCGGGCGACCAGTGGGACATCTGGCAGGCGGTCTTCGGGCCCGTGGGCCCCGACGGTTATCCGGCGCCCATCTGGGACAAGCGCTCCGGGACGATCAACCGCGAGGTGGCGGCGTATTGGCGCGACCACTACGACCTCGGCTACATCCTGCGCCGCGACTGGGCCACGCTGGGCCCGAAGCTGCGCGGCAAGCTGCACATCTACGTCGGCGAAGCGGACAACTACTATCTCAACAACGCCGTGATGCTGGTCGAAGACTTCCTGAAGTCGGCGACCAATCCGCGCGCGGACGCGGAGGTGGACTACGAGCCGCGCGCCGAGCACTGCTGGAACGGCGATCACAGCCGGCCGAACGCACTGTCGCGGCTCAGGTACCACCAGATGTTCATTCCGAGGATCTTGGATCAGATGCGCCGCGGCACGCTGCCCGCGGGCGCCGACACGCTGAGCTGGAGGTACTGAGACTGACTCCGGGCTCGCGGACGTGACCGGCGCGATCCGCCGGCCGGCTTCCGTCCTGACGCTCGGCCCGCTGGTGGCGGTGATGTTCTTCACCGTCTCCGGCGGGCCGTTCGGCGTGGAAGGACTCGTGAGCGATGTGGGACCCGGCGTCGCGATCCTCCTGCTCGTGCTGACGCCGCTGCTCTACAGCGTCCCCGAGACGCTGATCATCGGGGAGCTGGCCTCGATGCTCCCGGTGGAAGGCGGCTACTGCCAGTGGGTGAAGCGCGCATTCGGGCGGTTCGCGGGATTCACCAACGGGTGGCTGAGCTGGATGTACTCGTTGATCGATATGGCGATCTATCCGGTGCTCCTGCTCCAGTACCTCCAGTTCTTCACCGGGCCGCTCGGGCGGCTCCCCTCGTGGTTGGTGGCGCTCGCGCTGATCTGGGGCGCGACCTGGCTCAACCTGCGCGGGACCCGGACCGTGGGTCTCGCCTCCGGATGGTTCGCCGCCCTCGTCCTGGCCCCGTTCGCCGTGCTGGCGGGGGTGGCGCTGACGCGGTGGTCGGCGCATCCCGCAGCCGCGTTCGGCGGCGCCCCGTTCCGCGTGGGCGGCACGACGTTCCTCGGCGCGCTCGGCCTTGGCATCTCGCAGAGCGTCTGGAACTACAGCGGGTGGGACAACGCCTCGACCGTGGGGGGCGAGATCGAGGACTCGGGCGCGACCTATCCGCGCGCTCTGCTCCGGGCGCTGCCGCTCGTCACGCTGGTCTACCTGCTCAGCGTCGTGCCGGCGCTGGCAGTCAGCGACTGGAAGCTCTGGACCGACGGCGCGTGGCCGGCGATCGCCGGCACGGTGACAGGCAGGTGGCTCGCGGTCTGGATCGCCGGCGCGGGGATGCTCAGTGCCTTCGCCCTCTTCAGCGCGCTGCTGCTGGTCTACTCGCGGATCCCGCTGGTGCTCGCGCGCGACGGCCTCCTGCCGGCCGCGCTCGGCGCCACCGACGGCAGGGGCACGCCGCGGCGCGCCGTGGTGGCGTCGGCGGTCGGGTACTCGATCTTCGCGCTCCTGTCTTTCGGCGGGCTCCTCGCCGCGGACGTGCTTCTTTACACGGCGGCGCTGGCGATGGAGTTTGCCGCACTGCTGGCGCTGCGACGGCGCGAGCCGGCGCTGGTGGGGAGGTTCCGGGTGCCGGTCGGCGTGCCGGTGCTGGCGGCCGTCGCAGCGCTCCCGGTGCTCGTGCTGGCCGTCGCCGTGGCGCTCGAGGTGCGGAGCCGCGCGATCGGCCTGATCGGCGTGCTGGTAGCGGTAGTGTGCGGCGTCGCCGGGCCGCTGGCCTACGCCGCGCTGCGCCGCGCCCCATCACCCTCTGAACGGAGCCCGATCGCATGACCGCAGATCGCCCCGACGGAATGCTGCCCGCGCACGCCACGATCTGCGCCCACCCGGAGCGGGACCGCACCGGCGACGCGCCGCAGATCCTGGCAGCGGGCATCGTCGCGCACGTCGGCTTCGTGGACGGAGGCCGGCCGGTGGTGATTCCGATGACCTACCACTACTCGCCCAAGCAGCCGCGCAGCCTCTACCTGCACGGCGGGCGGACCGGCCGGCTGATGACACATCTGGCCACCGGGGCGCCGGTATCCGTCGCGGTGACGATCGCGGATGGCCTCGTCTACTCGAAGACCGCGCTCGACCACTCGGTGAACTACCGCTCGGTC
>DATKLR010000285.1:0-17129 GCA_035542295.1 Gemmatimonadales bacterium
CCCTGCACGACTCGCGCCGCGCGGAGCAGGCGGCCGCTCCGGGCCGCCGTCGCCGGGTCGGCCTTTCCCGAATCCCCCAGCTTCATCTCGTCGAGCATCGCCTGCATCCGCTCCCGCTCGAGCACCCTGAGCTGCCGGGACTGCGCCAGGTCCGTCACCAGGAGCTGCGCCAGGCCGCGGGTCAGGGGCCGGATCTCGGCGCTGGTGCCGCCGTAGTTGAACGGCATCACCGCCACCGTGTTCGACTCCGGCGGCATCGTGGTGAGCGCGGCCTCGTGAGCCAAGGCCTGCCGCGCCTGGTACTCCATCTGCCGGCGGTCCACCAGCGCGAGGCGCTGTTGGGCCGTCGACTTGAGATCGCTGCTGCGGGCCAGGGGGACGTACGCCTGGTAGGCCTGCTTCGCCGCCGCGAAGTCACCCAGCTGTTCCGCCGTCATCCCGAGATAGATCGCGGCGACGCCGTTGCTCGGGTCGTGTGCGACCGCGCTGTCCAGCACCGGCCGCGCATCGGCGTAGCGCTCCGCCTTGAAGTACGCGACGCCGAGCCGGGTGAGGGCGTTCGCATCCTGCGGGCGCTGGCTCTTCTCGGCCTCGAGCGCCGGAATCTGTTGCGGCGTGACGTCGCTCACCCGGATGGCGCCGCCGGCGGCGCAGCCGCCCGCCGCAAGGGCCAGGGTGAGGTACAGCACGCTGCTGGGGCGCAGCAGGGGTGTCATCGGGCGGTCCTCGCCAATGAGAATGCAGCGGACAGGGTGCAGCACGCGATGCAAGATTATGCAGGGCGCCGCTGGCGCCTGCAAGTCGGTCCGCACCCGTCCGAACTCGCGACTCTATATGCGAAAGAGAGGCCCGGCGGTGACCCGAGTCACGCCGGGTTCAGGCAGCGCCGGGACGCCTCGCCGGGGAGCGCCAGCGCATCACTTTGACTTCTGCCTGCGCCAGGATTTCGCTCAAGACCTTGCGCGTCCGCTGGTCCACCGGCAGGTCGAGATGCATCTCAAGCGTGTACCCGGCGCGATCCGCCCCGTGCCCCTGCATCACGAAGCCATTGGGGGTGGACCGGACTTCCTCAATCGGAACGTCCGCCACCACATCGAAGCTCTCGCCCGCCGTGTCCGTGGCCATAGGGAAACGCCTCCCGCTGCGAGAGGTTATCCCGCGACGGGAGGCGCCGCAAGCAGCCGATACAGGACCGTTACTCGACGGTGATGACCCCCACCATGCCGAGCGCGCGGTGCGGGAGGCAGAAGTAGTGGTACGCCCCCTTGGGCGCGCCGGCGAAGTTGATGCTGTACTTCTCCTGCGGCTGGGTCAGGAACGGGCCCGCCAGGTCGCCCATCTTCCGCTGCATGGCGCGGTTCAGGACATCGCGGGCGCCCGCTGGGATGTGGTCCTTGTCGAACTCGACGTTATGCGGCCCGCCGGAGACGTTCTCGAACTCGACGATGTCGCCGACGTGGATCGTGAAGTCGGCGGGGCTGAACACGTACTTGCTCCCCTGCTGCATCATCCGCACGTGGTGCGTCGTCGCGACAGGCGAGGCGGGCCGCGCAACCGCGAGGACGCCCAGCGCCAGGGCAGGCACCACCACGAGAGACCAGCGATTCATGACCACCTCACTCCTTGCAGTTGAAGGGACACGGCTCCCGAAGCGGCGCATCCTACCCCCGCCTGAGCCCAAAGGTCACTATGCCGAATGGTTGTGAATGACTTCACAAGTCTCTTCGAATTCGCAAGGGCCTGCGGGACGGCCCTTTGCGCGGCCTCACGCTGGGGGCTAGGTTAGGGGTCAGCGCCGGGCCCGTTGCCCGGATTTTGATTCCCTCACGTCGAGGAGCGGTTCGAGGTTGGCAGGCGACGCCATACAGATGATGGGCACCATTACCGAGGTGCTCCCCAACACCACGTTCCGCGTCGAGCTCGAGAACGGCCATCAGATCCTGGCCTACGTCTCGGGGAAGATGCGCAAGAACTACATCAGGATCCTCCGCGGCGACCGTGTGGCCGTCGAGTTGTCGCCGTACGACCTGACCCGCGGCCGCATCACCTACCGCTACAAGTGAGGGGCCGGACGCGGCCGGCCGGCCGCGACGCGTGAACAAGCAGCTCGCCGTCGTCTTCACTGTCGTCTTCATCGATCTGCTGGGGTTCGGGATCGTCCTGCCCCTGCTGCCGACGTACGCCGCCACCTTCGGCGTCTCTCCGGCGGCCATCGGCCTGCTGGTCACGAGCTTTTCGCTGCTGCAGCTCGTCGCCGTTCCGGTCTGGGGCGCTGTCTCGGACCGGTTCGGCCGGCGCCCCGTGCTGATCGTGGGCCTGGTGGGCTCGACGGCGTCCTACCTGCTGTTCGCTTTCGCGCACACCTATTGGGTCCTGCTCATCTCGCGGATCGTGGCCGGAGCGATGGGCGCCACCATCGGCGTCGCCCAGGCGTACATCGCGGACGTCACGGCGCCGGAGCGGCGCGCCCACGCGATGGGGATGCTTGGGGCCGCGTTCGCGATGGGGTTCATCCTCGGGCCCGCCATCGGCGGGATTCTCTCTGCCCACAGCTATGCCAGCGCGGGCCTCGTCGCCGGCGCGCTGTGCGCGGCCAATGCGGTGGCCGCGCTGGCGTGGCTGCCCGAGACGCCGCAGCATCGCGCCGCCCGGTCGGCGGAGCGGGTGCGGCTGGGACCGCTGGCGGCCCCGTTCGCCGCCAGCCTCCTGGTGACCGCCGCGTTCGCCGTCCTGCACGTGACCCTGCCGCTGTTCGGCAGGGACGTGCTGCACGACACGCCGCGCCGGATGGGGATGCTGTTCGCCTATATGGGCGTCGTGTCCGCGATCGTGCAGGGAGGCGTGGTGGGACGGCTGGCGCCGCGGGTGGGCGAGCAGCGGCTGGCGGCGGCCGGCGCGCTGCTGCTCGCCGCGGGATTGGCGCTGGCCCCCGAGGCCGCAGGCGGCGCGGCGCTCCTGGTGGCGCTGGGCGTTCTGTCGGCGGGCTCGGCGCTCGCCACGCCGAGCATCTACGCGGTGGTGAGCCGGCACGCGACGGCCGGACAGCAGGGCGCGGCGCTCGGCCTCACCCAGACCGCCTCCACGCTCGGCCGCATCGCGGGGCCGACGCTGGCCGGATTCCTCATCGGGGCGAGCGGGACGGCCACGCCCTTCCGGGCGGGGGCGGGGCTGGCGGTGCTGGGGATGGTGGCCGCGCTGTTCCTGCCGCGCCTGCAACCGCCGGAGCCGGCACGCGGCTGACGCTGCGGCGGCCCGCCCCTGGCTCGCTTACTGGAGCTCAGTGAACAACGTGCTTAGCAACGACAGCTAGCGGGGCTGGTGGCCGATCCGGCTCCAGCGGATCGCGGTGATGAACGGCAGGGCCCGCCAGGAGTCGTTGTCGAAGGAGTAGTAGACGAACAGCGGACGCCCGCGGATCACGTTCCTCGGCACGAATCCCCAGTAGCGCGAATCATACGAGTTGTCGCGGTTGTCCCCCATCACGAAGTACCGCCCCGCAGGCACGGTCAGCGGCCCCCAGTTGTCCCGCGTCGGGTGATAGGTCGCGCGGTTGACGCCCGGCAGGAGGTAGCTCGCCTGCCACTCCATCTCGGGCGTGGACGTGTCGGTAAGCGAATCCACATGCTCGACGTAGCTCTCGCGCTGCGCCACGCCGTTCCGCCATAGTGTGGCGTTCTTCATCTGGAGCGTGTCGCCCGGCGCTCCGACCACGCGCTTGACCACTTTGACCCCGGACTCGGTCCGGGAGTCGAACACGACGATGTCGCCGAGCCGGGGGTCGCGGAACGCGGGCAGGCGGGTGTGGATCAGAGGCAGCTCCGCGCCGTACAGCGCCTTGTTCACGAACAGGAAGTCTCCGACGAGCAGCGTCCGCTCCATGCTGCTGGAAGGAATCCGGAAGGCCTCAATCAGCAGGGTCCGCAGGACAAACCAGATGACGAGCGCGATCGCCAGCGACTTGATCCATTCCCAGGTCGCGTGCTTGAGCGACTTCTTGGCCTGCACCGGCTGCACCGAGCTCATGTCGTCAGTGTACCCAATCCGCGATGAAAATGTTCGTCTCGTGGGGCTGCGTCGCCTGCCGGCTCGACGCCCACACCAGCTTCTTCCCGTCCGGCGAGAACATGGGGAAGCTGTTGAAGCCGGTGTAGGTGGTCACCTGTTCCAGGCCCGTCCCGTCGACGTTGACGAGGTAGAGGTCGAAGGCAGCGCCACGCGGGTTCGCGTGGTTCGACGCGAAGATGATCCGGCGGTCGTCGGGCGTGAAGTACGGCGCGAAGTTCGCCCCGCCCAGATGGGTGATCTGATGGCGGTTCGAGCCGTCGGCGTTCATCACCCACAGCTCCATCTCCAGCGGCCGCACCAGGTGCTGGGCGAGCAGCTGCTGGTACTCGGCCTTTGCCTGCGGCGTCTCCGGGTGGGAGGCGCGATAGACGATCTTCGTGCCGTCGTGGGACCACCAGGGGCCGCCGTCGTAGCCCAGCTCGTGGGTGAGGCGGCGCAGGTGCGTCCCGTCGATCCGCATCGTGTAGATCTCCAGGTCCCCATCACGCGTCGACGTGAACACGATGTTCCGCCCGTCGGGCGACACCACGGCCTCGGCGTTGTAGCCGGCGAAGCGTGTGAGCTGCCGGAGATCCGAGCCGTCCACGTTCGCGGTGAAGATGTCGTAGTCGTCCACGCGCCACACGTAGCCGTGCGAGTAGTCGGGCGTCGGTGGGCACTCGGCGCGGTGGAGGTGCGTGGACGAGAACAGCACCCTGCGGTCGTGGTCGAAGAAGTACCCGCAGGTGGTGCGGCCCTGACCGTTGGAGACGCGATGCACGTCGGATCCGTCGGCATTCATCACGTACTCCTGGTCGCACGGGCGATCGCCCCGGGTGCTCTGGAAGACGATCTTCCGCCCGTCGCTCGAGAAGTACGCCTCGGCGTTCTGCCCGCCGAAGGTGAGCTGCCGGATGTTGGCGAGGTGCACCTCGCCCGACTCCGGTTGCACGGCGCGCCACGTCGGCTGCTGGGGCGGCTGCGCCGGGCGGTGGGATGCGGCCGCGAGGCTGAGGCCGGCGGCCGCGATCACGACGACCGTTCTTGTTGCCATGGCGCCAATTCTAACGGACGCACGCGGCAGCCACCAACTCCGCGGCACTACGGACAGGCGGGGGGCTGGACGGCTGGCGGGCCGAGCCGGCTGGAGCGCTGCACCAGGAGATAGCGCCATCCCGCGGGCTGGGAGTCGGGGGCGGGCTCGTCGGCCCACAGCTGGATGCCGCAGGGCCCGTGCGGGCCGGTGTAGACGCGCGGCGCCGCCTCGGGATCCGCCGAGAACCGGTAGCCCGCGGCCGCCGACTCGATCTCGTCGCCCATGGAGCCGCGCGCTCCCACGAGGAAGATCGGGTACGACACGCCGGCCGAGTCGGCGACGTAGCCGAGCAGATCGGGGATCCCGTCCCCGGTCACGTCCTCGAACGCGAACACGCCGATGCTCGCCGCCGATGGCATCACGTCGGAGCGGCCGAGCCGCACCGGCTCGCTGTCGGTCGCAACCCACAGATCGGCGCGCGACTGCACGACCCCCGCCGTGCCCGACTCGACATCCACGAGGACGAAGGTCAGTCCCGCTGGCGATGTCCACAGGTAGGCGGCCGCGGCGATGGCGTCGGGTTGGGCGTAGGCCTGGCGCACGCGCTCAGCCACCTGGTCCTCGGCGCTGGCGCCCGCGCTGCCGGCGGCGCGCTCCCGGCCGCAGGAAGCTGCCAGTGCCGCCGCCGCGACGACCAGCCGGCGCCGAAGCGGCGTCACCGGTCACCCGCGCCGTACAGGCGCCGATACCACCGATAGCCCGCGTACACTCTGCGAACGTAATCGCGAGTTTCGGCGACCGGCAGGCGCTCGACGAACAGGTCCGGGTCGCGGAACTCCGGGCGCTGCCGCTCGCGCAACACGGCGGTGCGCCCGGCGTCGTAGGACGCGAGGAGCGCGTATACCGGGAGCGAGTCGCGCACCAGGCGGTCGTGTACGTAGCGCGCACCGAGGTGCAGGTTGAAGTCCGGCACGAAGAGGAACCGCGGGTTCCACGGACCGAGCCGGAGCAGACGCGCCAGCTCTGCTCCGGTCCGGGGCAGAACCTGGCTCAAGCCGCGGGCCCCGGCGCGGGACTGTGCCGCCGGCTCGAAGCGCGACTCCTGGCGGATGATCGCCGCCATGAGCAGCGGGTCCACGCACTGCTCCAACGCCTCGGCTTCGATCACAGGCCGATAGGGAAGCGGGAAGAGACCGAGCGCCACGGGGAGCGACAGCCCCACGCGCTTCCGTGCTGCTTCGCTCAGCTGGATGGCCTCGCGGGCATAGCCCGCCTCGGCCGCCGCGCCGGCCGCCGCCAGCAGCACCGCGACCGAAGCATGCGGGTCCTTCAGCCACCCGGCCGCCTCGGCTCGCGCCTCCTCTTCGAGCCCGACGCGGGCGAGCAGCTCGATGCGCTCGCGGGCGCGCGTCGCCGGAAAAGCATCGGGAGCCGGCGGGGGCACCGTGTCGGGCGCCAGGGGCAACGAATCCCCCAGCATCTCCCGCGCGCGCACGCCGTAGTATCCCGTCGGCGCGTCCGTGGCGAGGGCGGCGAGCTGCGCCGCGGCGAGCGAATCACCGTGCTCGAATCCGAGTCGCGCCACCCAGTAGCGCGGCGCGAGGCCCAACCGGTGCGCGCTGTCCTCTGCCAGGACCGCGGCCATGCCCGCGCGCGCCGAGTCGAGCCGCCCGGCCGCGGCGTCCGCGAGGGCAAGACGGTAGCGGGCCGCCAGGGCCGGCGCCGTCGCGGTGAAGTGGAGCAGCAGCTCGAGGTAGAGGGCGCGCTCTTTCTCCGGCGAGCCGCGTAGCCGTTCATGGCCAGCGACCAGGAGGAGCGCGGCCGCGGCGTCGCTGTCGCCCGCCGCGGCGCGCGCCAACCGCATGGCCACGCTGTCGGCGTCCTCCCATCGGTCCGCAGCCCCGAGCACCAGGACCCGCGCCCGGGCAATCGCCGGCGCCTCAGGCTCCTTCCGCCGGTGCCGCACGGCGTCCGCGCTGTCCAGCGTGAGGAGCGCGGCCTGGAACTGCCGCCGGGCCGCCAGGATCGTCGCCAGCTCGATCCGCGCCGCCGGGCTCGTGTCCCGACGGGCTACCGCCCGCCGGGCGTATCGCTCGGCAGCGGCGCGGTCCCCCCGCGCGCGGAACGCGGCAGCGATGCCAATCAGCTCCTGCGGCGTCAGCGTGCCGAAGCGCTCGACGAGGAGGTTGGCAGCGAGCAGCGCGACCGGTTGCGTGGGGTCCGTGAACAGGAGGGAATCGACGCGACGCCGCGCGGGCTTCCATCGCCCCAGCGACGCCTCGACGCGCGCCGCATCGAGGGGGCGACCGCGCCGGAGGAACAGCTCGAGGGCACCCGCGAAGTTGCCTGCCCGCTCGCGCGCACTGGCCACCAGAGCGTCGGCCCGCTCCGCCGCCCCGGGCGTGCGCGCATCCTGCACCGAGGCGAAGGCCAGCGCCGTGTCCTCCTCCAGTTCCGCCCGGCGGAGCGCAAACCAATCCGCGACTTCCGGCGCGACCTGCGCCGCCATGCGCCACGCCGCCATCGCCGAATCCCGCTGGCCGCTCTTCTCCCACACGAGCGCCAGGCGGACGGCGGCGGTTACCTCAAACGCGGGCCCGGCGTCGGCGCGCGCCGCGAGCCGCCGGTACCGGGCCGCCGCCGCCGCCCATCGCCCGGTCCGCTCGTCCTGCTGCGCGGCGATGGCCAGAAGCTCGGCAACGGTGTCGGCGCCGCGCACCCGCGCGAGGATCTCGTCCACCGGCAGCGTGAAACCGAGCCCCTCGGCGATCCGGAGCTGCAGCAGCGCCGCGGAGGGATCCAGCGAGTGTGGAGGCTTGGGCAGGGGCGCGACGACACGCGACGCGTGCCAGTAGCGGCCTGCGGCAACCAGGCTCCGGGCGTCGCCAAGCGGCGGGGCGATGCAGACGCCCGGTCGCGCTTCCGGGGTGGGGCTCTGCGCTGCCGCCCGAGCCGGCACCACGCCGAGCGCCAGCGCGAGAAGCACGCCCGGCGCCGCTCCGCCCCGGCCGCCGCCGGTCGCGCGCCGCAGTGACAACGCTACCGCCTGAGCAGCCGCACGCCGCCCCGGCCGGCCACGACCGCCAGCCTGGCGATCCGGAGGAACAGACCGTCCTCCACTACGCCCGTCCGCCGGGCCAGCGCGCGGGCGATCGCAGCGGGGTCGGCGATCCCCCGCGCGAAGCGGCAATCCACGACGTAGTTGCCGTTGTCGGTGACATACGGCTCGCCGTCGGGCCCGCGTCGCAGCGCCGGCTCCGCACCGAGTTGCTCGAAGAAGGGGACCAGCGCGCTCCACCCGAACGGCACGACTTCCACCGGCAGCGGCGAGCGCGTGCCGAGCCGCCGCACGAGCTTCGACTCGTCCACGACCAGGACGAACCGCTTCGCCGCGAGCGCCACCACCTTCTCCCGCAGCATCGCGCCGCCCAGTCCCTTGATCGCGTTGAGCCGCGGATCCACCTCGTCCGCGCCGTCCACGGCCAGTGCCGGCTCGGGGTACTCGTCGAGCGTGGCGAGCGGGATGCCGAGGGTGCGGCAGCGGTGCGTGGTGGCCTCCGAGGTTGGCACCGCGACTACGCCGCGCACCGTCCCCTCGCGCAGGCGCTGCGCCAGCGATTCCAGGAGCAGCTGCATCGTCGAGCCGCTGCCCAGTCCCACCACCATGCCGCTCGTGATGAGCTCCACCGCGCGCTCGGCCGCCGCCCGCTTCAGACGATTCGTGTTGGTCCTCATCGTTGCGAAGGAAGATGGCGCCGCACCCAGGCCAGCGTCGAGTCCGTGATGGACCGGAGCAGCACCGTGTCCCGGGGCAGCATGTGTCGCCCGCCGACCCACAGCAGGTCCTTCGGTCCGCCCGCCGCCGTGAACAGCAGCTCCGTCGAGCGGCGCGGAATCCGCTCGTCGCCCGCGGCGCCGATGATCAGCAGCGGCCGGGGCGCCACCCGGCCGACCGTGCGGCCCGGCTCGAGCGGTCGCAGCAGCCGCGCCAGGACCGCGGCGACCGGCCAGCGCAACGCACGCCAGCGCACCTGGCCACCGAGATTCGCCTCGAGAATCGCCTCGAGGTCTGCCCCGCCCATGACCAGCGCGACCGCCGCGACCCGGGGGTCACGTGCGGCCCACGCGCTGACGGCAGGGACGCCGAGGCTCGCCCCGACGGCCGCCAGCCGCGTCGGATCCACTTCCGCGCGGGACAGGAGGTAGTTCGCCGCCGCCTGCAGCGCAGCCGGCGTGGCCAGCACCTCGCGCCGGACCGCGGGGAGCGTCAGGAGAAACCGGAGCTTCGACAGCCGCGTGGGGTCACGCCACGGGTAGTCACAGGACAGCACGAGCCCGTCGAACGAGGGCGCAACGAGCAGCGCCGCGCGCCGGCCCGTCTCGATGCCCCCCGACAGGACCGCGCCGATGCAGGAGTGCGGCGCCGCGGGCCGAGCCGGCCGGCGCAGGGCGCAGGTCATCACCGCGCCGTCTGTCGCCGCGATTGTGACCTTGTCGAGACGATAGGTGGGCGTCGGAGACGAATCCGTGGCCACGGATACGCGGGCGACGACAAAACGCCGTTCCGGCGCGCCTTGTTCCCACCAGACGCTGCCTGCCGCCAGCATGAGGGCGCCAGCCGCAGCCGCCACCGCGACGCCGCGCCGCATGGCGCTGAATCTGCCGCCTCAGAACTCCAGGCGGTACCCGACGATCGACTTGACCAGCCAGCGGTCGGTGCTGGCCGTGAACCCGCGCCCCACCCCGAGGTTGATCTCCCACTTCGGCGAGACGTTCAGGTCCAGCGCCGCGAACAGCTGCTGTTCCTGCGCGGGGGCCGGGTCGAAGCCCTTCAGGGGCCCCAGCGAGCCGTAGTACTCGAGCGCGCCGGTGAACACCTGGGTGAAGTCGTAACTCACCGTGGCGTTGGGGGAGAACTCCCAGCCGCGCCCGGCATTCTCCCCGGTGATGGCCTTCTCCAGCGCCGGGTTGAGCGACCAGTACCAGGGACCCACCTGCTTGTCGATGATGGGTCTTATCTCCCAGGTCCACGTGTCGGTCGAGAAGATCCGGCGCTGGTAGCCGAACTCCTGCGAGATGCTGACACCGACCGGCCAGTGCCAGCTCTCGGGCACGGCGACGCGCGGACGGATGTGGTCACCGACCCAGCTGTACCCGTTCCCATCGCGGGCGCTGGTGAACACGTAGAACCCGACCTCGAGCCACGGCGAGAAGCCGTGGGTGATTTCGAGCGTCTCGTGGAAGGCGTGGCGCGTGGGCAGCAGGCCGTCCACCTCCGCGGCGCGGCCGTCCACCGTGAAGTTGCTGTGCAGCTCGACCATGGTATGGCCGGACGGCACGAGGCTCGAACCGTAGACCTGGATCTCGTAGTTGTCCTGGGCGCGCGCCGGCCGGGGCGGCAGCGACGCCAGCAGGGCGGCCGCGAGCAGGAAACGAGATCGAGACATGGGTCCACACAACATAGGCGGGCGCTCATCGGACGGGGAGCGGCACGGCGCGCCCCAGAGGTATATTGGACGCTCCGACACGCGACAATGATGCCACGCGACATCGTGATCGAGGCGGGGCCCGCCCTCGCGGACGCGGCGGCGCGTTGGATCGCGGCCGCGATCGAGGCCGACATCCGTGAGCGCGGGCGCAGCGCAGTCGCGCTGTCGGGCGGGAGGACACCGCAGCCCGTCTACGAGCGCCTCGCGGAGCCACCGCTCGCGTCCCGCATCGCCTGGCGAAGCGTCGAGATCTACTTTGGCGACGAGCGCGCGGTCCCACCCACCGACCCCCGGAGCAACTATGCCATGGCGAAGGCCGCGCTGCTGGACCGCGTGAACGTGCCTGCGGCGCAGATCCACCGCATGGAGGCCGAGCGCAGCGACCGCGATGCGGCAGCACGCGACTACGAGCGCCTCCTCCCGGAGCGCCTCGACCTGCTGCTGCTCGGCATGGGCGCCGACGGGCACACGGCGTCGCTCTTCCCCGGCTCGCCGGCCTTGGATCAGCACCGGCGCCGTATCGTGCCCGCGACCGGCCCGACGCCTCCCCGGGAGCGCCTCACCATCACGCCGCCGGTGATCGCGCAGGCGCGCCGCGTCGCAGTCCTGGTCGCCGGCGCCGAGAAGGCGGCCACGGTGGCCCGGGCGCTCCGCTCCCCCTCCCGGCGGCACGACCTGCCCGTGCAGCTCGCCCTCGGGGGCACGTGGTTCGTGGACAGAGACGCAGCCGCCCATCTGTCGGAGGCATCGGCATGAAAGTCCTCGCCGGCGACATCGGCGGTACGAACGCCAGGCTCGCGATCGCCGATCTCGGGGAAGGCGCGCCCCGGATCGTGAGGGAACAGCACTTCCCCAGCGGCGAGGCCCCGGGTCTCGCGCCGATCGCGCGCCGGTTTCTCGACGCGGCCGGCGAGCGGGTTGAGCGCGCCTGCTTCGGAATCGCCGGGCCCGTGGTGGACGGCGAATGCCGCACCCCCAACCTCCCCTGGACGGTGAGCGCGCGCGAGCTGGCTCGCGACCTCGGCATCCCCTGCACCGCCATCATCAACGACTTCGTCGCCGCAGCGCACGGCATCGCCTGTCTGAGTCCGCGCGATCTCGTTACCCTGCAGGAGGGGAAGGCCGAGCCGCACGGGACCCTGGCGCTCATCGGCGCCGGCACCGGCCTCGGCGAGGGCTTCCTGGCGTGGGACGGGATGCGGTACCGCGTGCACGCCTCGGAGGGCGGCCACGCGGATTTCGCCGCCAGCGACGAGGCCTCCTGGACGCTCCGCCAGTCGCTGCTCGACGAGTACGGTCGCGTGTCGTGGGAGCGGGTGCTCTCGGGAGCGGGGCTCGCGCAGCTGTACCGCCACTTCGCCGCCACGGGCGCCCTGCCCGAGCGGCCGGATGTGCACCGCGAGATGGAGCGGGAGGACCCCGCGGCGGTCGTCACCAGGCATGCGCTGGCGGGCGACGACGCGATCTCCGCGACGGCGCTCGAGGCCTTCGTCGCGGCCTACGGTGCCCAGGCCGGCAATCTGGCGCTGACCGTGCTCGCGACCGGCGGCGTCTATCTCGCCGGCGGCATCGCGCCCCGCATCGTCGCGAAGCTCCGGGATGGAACTTTCCTCAAGGCGTTCCGGAACAAGGGGAGGATGGCGGACCTCATGGCGCGCATCCCGGTGCACGTGATCGTCAGCCCCGACGTCGGCCTCCTGGGCGCCGCACGCGCGGCGGCGGAATGACCACATGACCACGCCGTCACTCGCCGTTCCGCTCCGCCTGTCGGGCGCGATACGCATGCCCGCCGAGCCCCTCAAGAAGGCAGGCCCCTGCACCGCAGTCATCCTCGGCGCGGGCGGCGACCTGATGCGCCGCAAGCTCCTCCCGGCCCTCTACCATCTCATGCACGACGGTTTGCTGGACGAGGAGTTCGCCCTGGTTGGGGCGGGGCTCGAGAACATGACCGACGCGACGTTCCGCACCGCGATGCGTCAGGCGGTGCTCGACGCGCGCGAGGTCGGGGAGACCGGTCACGTGCCCGACGCCTCGTGGGACCGCTTCGCTGCGCGGCTCTTCTACGTGCAAGGCGACCTCGCCAGCCCGGCGCTCTACGCCGCACTCCGGGAGCGGCTGACCACGATCGAGCGTGGCTGCTCGTCCGAGCGCGGCCGGTTGTTCCACCTCGCCCTGCCGCCGAGCGTCTATGCCAGCGCCATCGAGCACCTCGCGGCCAGCGGCCTGGCCGCGCGGGTGGAGGATCCCGCGGGCCGCCCGTGGGTCCGCGTCATCATCGAGAAGCCGTTCGGCCGCAGCCTCGCGAGCGCTCGCGCGCTCAACCAGGTGGTGCTCAAGGCCCTCGCGGAGCACCAGGTCTACCGGATCGACCACTACCTGGGCAAAGAGACCGTCCAGAACCTCCTGGTCTTCCGCTTCGCCAACTCGATCTTCGAGCCGGTGTGGAACCGCCAGAACGTGGACCACGTGCAGATCACCGCTGCCGAGACCGTGGGCGTCGAGCACCGCGCGGGCTACTACGAGCAGGCCGGCGTGGTGCGCGACATGTTCCAGAACCACCTGCTGCAGCTCCTCACCCTCACGGCGATGGAGCCGCCGGTCGCCTTTCAGGCCGACGCGGTGCGCGACGAGAAGGCGAAGGTGCTCCGTGCCGTCCGCCCCATCGGCGAGGAGACGATGCACCTGTACACGGTGCGCGGACAGTATGGTCCCGGCACGATGGGCGGCACCCGCGTCCCCGGCTACCGCGAGGAGCCCAAGGTCTCGCCGGCGTCGCCCACGCCGACCTACGCCGCCGTCCGGCTGATGATCGACAATTGGCGCTGGCACGGCGTGCCGTTCTTCCTCCGCTCGGGAAAGCGGATGGCGCGGCGCGCGACGGAGATCGCGATCCAGTTCAAGCGCCCGCCGCACCTGCTCTTCCCGCAGACCAACAGCGAGACGCTCGCTCCCAACGTGCTCGCCATCCGCGTCCAGCCGGACGAGGGCATCTCGCTCTGCTTCGAGATCAAGATCCCGGGCGTGGACGTGCGGATGACCTCGGTGGAGATGGACTTCAGCTATGCCGAGGCGTTCGGATCGAGCGACCATTCCGCGTACGAGACGCTGCTGCTGGACTGCATGGTGGGGGACCCGACGCTGTTCGCGCGCAGCGACAGCGTCGAGACCTCCTGGGCCGTGGTGGATCCGATCATCGAAGCGTGGGAGGCCAAGCCCCCCGAGCACTTCCCCAACTACGCGGCGGGCTCCTGGGGCCCCGCCGTGGCGGACGAGTTCATCGCCCGCGACGGGGCCCGCTGGCGCACGCCGTAGCGCCGGCGAACCCCGCTACGGCACGGCGGCCCGCGGCGTGGCCGCCTCGCAGGTGATGGAGAGCCGCCCGCTCGCCAAACCCGGCGCCGTCGCCTCGACCTGTATCTCTCCGGCCGTCCTGGTCGCCTGCACGAGACCCAAGCACAATCCGTTGAAGGCACGGCGCGCGTCGCCCTTGTCGCTCTCGTGGCTGCTCGGATCGCCGTTCCCGACCCCGATGAGCTTCCCGCTTCCCGTCACGTGGAAGGTGATCTCGTCGTCCGCCACCGGCACCAGCCGGCCTGCGGCGTCCACCACCCGCACTTCGACCACCGCGACGTCTTCGCCGTCGGCCGCGACGCGCGGGCGATCCGCGACGAGCCGGATCCGCGCCGGCGCGCCCGTCGTCTCCCGCTTCGCGGTGAGGACGACCTGCCCGCCCTTGGAGCCGCGCGCTTCCAGCACTCCGGCCGCGTACGGCACCTTCCACATGAGGTGGGTGTCCTTCTGCACGTCCTGCGCGCCCACGCTCTGCCCGTTGAGGAACAGCTCCACCCGCTCGAGGTTGGAGTGGCACCAGACCTCGATCGCCTGCCCCTCCTTCCCCGGCCAGTCCCAGTGCGGGAAGAGGTGCAGGACCGGCGCATCGCCCCACCACGCCTGGTAGTAGTAGTAGGTGTCCTTCGGGAACCCGCAGGTGTCCATGATCCCGAAGTGGGAGCTGATACAGGGCCACTTGTACGGCGTCGGCTCCCCGCGGTAGTCGAACCCCGTCCACGCAAAGCCGCCCGCCAGGAACGCCCGCTGGTCGAAGTACGTCCACCAGCGCTCCGCCGTCGAGGCCCACGGCGGGAAGTTGAGATCGTAAGCGCTGAGATAGCCGCGCGCTTCATCCTTCTCGTAGATGCCCCGCGTCGAGACCGCGCTCGCGGTTTCGGTCCCCATCGTCGGCTGACGGGGATGGCCCCGGTGGTAGGCGTCGATGTCGCCCTGGAAGTAGTTGAAGCCCTGGATGTCCACGACGTCCGAGAGGCCCTTCCCCCAGTCGCCATTCATCGCCTCCGTGACGAGCCGGGTGGGATCGAGCTGCCTGGCCAGTCGCTTCATGTCGGCGGCGATCAGGGCACCCCGCTCCGAGCCCTGGACGCGCCACTCCTCGTTGCCGATGGACCATGCTATGACGCAGGGATGGTTGCGGTCGCGCCGGATCAGCCGGCCGAGCTGGCCGAGGGCTTCATCGGTCGACGACATCATGCGGGTCTCGTCGAGCACCAGCATGCCGAGGCGGTCGCTGGCGTCGAGCAGCTCGGCGGTGGGCGGGTTGTGCGAGGTGCGGTAGGCGTTGCACCCCATCCCCTTCAGCCGCTCGACGCGGTACGCCTGCAGCCGGTCAGGGAGGGCGGAGCCGACGCCCGCGTGGTCCTGGTGGTTGCAGGTGCCCTTGAGCTCGACGCGCTCGCCGTTGAGGAAGAAGCCGTGATCGGCGTCGAAGCGAATGGTCCGGATCCCGAACGGCGTGTCGAGCCGGTCCACCTCCGCCCCATTCGCTTCGATGATTGTCGTGAGGCGGTAGAGCTGCGCATGCTCGAGCGACCAGAGCGCCGGATTCCGCACTGCCAGCCGCTGGGTATACTCACGGCCGCTCCACCCGGCGTGTCTGGCGGGCTGCGTCGCGGCGCGCGCCACGACCTTGCCCGAAGGTCCGGTGATGGTCGAGATGATCCGCGTGACCGGCGCAGCGTCGCCTTCGTTCTCCACCTGCGTCTGGACCGTGACCGTTGCCGCGCCGCCGCTCACCTCCGAGCTGACGAACACCCCTCCCGGCGCCACGTGCACCGGGTCGGTCTTCACCAGCCAGACGTGCCGGTAGATCCCCGCGCCCTCGTAGAACCATCCTTCGTGCTCGGTGGCGTCGGCACGCACGACCAGGACGTTGTTCCCGCCGTAGTTCGCCACCTCGCTGATGTCGAAGCGGAACGGGGCGTAGCCGCTCAGGTTCCTGCCGAGGTAGATGCCGTTGAGCGCGACCAGGCAGTCGCGGAAGACGCCGTCGAACTCCAGGCTCAGGCGGCGGCCGTGGTCCGTGGCGGGAATCTCGAAGACCCTGCGGTACCAGCCGATGCTGGTGGCGGGATGGCCGCGGCCGACCGGCTTGAAGCCCTGGTTGTAGAGCGCCGGATCGTTCTCGAACGGCAGCTCGACCACCCAGTCGTGCGGCAGGTTCACCGCGCGCCAGTCGCTGACGTCGAAGTCAGCCTTCGACGGCGTGCTCATGAACTCGCCGGTCTTCGCGAACTCTTCGCCGCCGCCGTAGCCGAAGTCCCTCGCCGGGTCGTCCGCGTGGCCGAGGTGGAAGCGCCAGTTGAAGTCGAGGAGGAGCCGCTCGCGGGAGGCCGCGTCGGGCGCTTCCGGGATCGCGGCGTCGGCTGCGTCGCCTTCGCCCCGTGAGGCCGCAGTGCCGGGCGGCAGCACCCACGCTCCGATGGATGCCGCCAGAGAGCCCTTCACCAGGTCCCGCCGCGTCAGCTCGTGCATACCCGTGCTCCTTCCTCGTGAGCCCGCGCCGCGCGTGGCGCAGGCCTGATGAGGATGAGGCGCCCTGCCGGAGCGTGCAAGACCAGCGCCCCGCTCCTGCGCACAAGCGCATGGCGCTTGCCTGCGCTCGCCGCCCATGCCAGACTGCGACGCACCCACCCGACGAGGAGCGCATGACGGACCCCCGCTACCCCATCGGCCGCCGCGAGGCGGTCTCCACGCTGAACGCGGCCCAACGCGCGGAGTGCATCGCCCAGATCGCCGCGGCGCCCGAGCAGCTGCGGCGCGCGGTGCAGGGGCTCGACGACAGGAAGCTCGACACACCGTACCGCGACGGCGGCTGGACCGTCCGGCAGGTCGTTCACCACGTCCCCGACAGCCACATGCACGCGTACCTGCGCTGCAAGTTCCTGCTCACCGAGGAGCAGCCGACGATCAAGCCTTACAACCAGGGAGATTGGGCTGAGACACCGGAGACGCGCGGGCCCGTGGACGTGTCGCTGGCGCTGCTCGAGGCGTTGCACCGCCGCTGGGTGCTGCTCCTGGAGGCACTGCGGCCAGAGGACTTCGCCCGCACCCTCAATCACCCCGAGAACGGCATGATGACGCTGGACGGCATCGTGGCCATGTACGCCTGGCACGGACGCCACCACACGGCGCACATCACCAGCCTGCGGGAGCGGATGGGCTGGCGCTGACGCCCAACTGAAGGCGGCCGGCTAGCCGCGCCCGAG
>DATKLR010000286.1:0-2915 GCA_035542295.1 Gemmatimonadales bacterium
GCCGCCTCCTCATCCGCTTTTCCGGGCTCCCGCGCCGCAGCCTCGAGGCCCGATCGGAGGTCTTCGAGGCGGGGCGTTAACTCCTGAAGCGGGCGTCGATCGCGGCCCGGATCGCGTCGAGACTCGCGCCGTTGCCGTGCATCTCCGCGGCCATCGCCGCCTCGGTGAGGCAGATGTCACACGAGGCGCCGTGCTCGGACTCGAAGCAGGTCAGCAGCGAGCGGTGGGAGAAGTTCTCCTTGCACTGGCAGTAGCAGTACAGCCCGTCGAACACCTCCGGCATCGCGCGCGCGGCGGTGTAGGCGCGCACCAGCCGCTCGTCCTGTCCGAACTGCGACGCCGGCAGGACCGCCGCGCCGGTGACGCCGGGCCGGGGCACGGGATGACGTCCGGCCGAGGCCGTGCGGCTGGTGACCAGCACCAGAACGGCCGCGACGACCGCGATCGCAGCAACCACCCAGGGCAGCTTCTTCGTCATGCGCGGCTCCTCTACGCGTCCAGCGCGTCCGACAGGTCACCCAGCTGCGCCACCCGCTCGGGGCTCAACCTCTCCTGGATCGTGTTGTCCGGCTTGAGGAGCACGATCGCCGGCCGATGCCGCTGCGCCTCCTCGGGCGTGAGCTGCGCGTAGGCGATGATGATGACCGGGTCCCCGACGTGGACGAGCCGCGCCGCAGCGCCGTTCACGCAGATCGTCCCCGAGGAAACTGCTCCCGCCAGCGCGTACGTCTCGAAGCGCTCGCCGTTCGCGATGTCGACGACCTGGACTCGCTCGAACGGCAGGATCCCGGCAGCCTCCATCAGCGCGGCGTCGATCGTGATGCTCCCCACATAGTGCAGGTCGGCCCGGGTGACCGTCGCCCGATGCAACTTGGACTTGCAGAGCGTGAGCAGCACGAACCGTCGCCTCGCTGGGGGAATGCGGCAAGCTAACGCCCGGGCGCCGGCACAGGTAGCGCCGGAGGAGGAGCGGCGGTCAGCCCGGCGGGCAGGCGGCGAGCGCGCCCCGCATCTCCGCCGCCGACTGCCAGCGGTCTTCGGGGTTCTTGGCGAGGGCCTTCGCCACCAGCTTCGCCAGCTTCACCGGCGCGTCCCGGCGCTTCTTGCGGACGTCGGGGATCGGGCTGCGCTGATGCATGCCCAGTACCAGGCGGTCGTCGAGGTGCGAGTAGGGGGGCGCGCCCGCCAGGCACTCGTAGATGACGCAGCCCAGGGAGTAGAGATCGGCCCGGTGGTCGATGGCGCGGTCGCCCGTCACCTGCTCCGGGCTCATGTAGGCCGAGGTCCCGACGGTGAACCCCGACCGCGTGAGGCGGCTGCTGCCCGAGGCGGCCACCGCCTTCGCGATGCCGAAGTCCATCAGCACCGCGCCGGCCGGCGAGAGCTTGATGTTCTCCGGTTTCACGTCGCGGTGCACCACCCCGTGCCCATGCGCGTACTCCAGGGCCTCCAGCACCTGGCAGGTGCCGGTGATGGTGTCCTTGACCGGCGCCCGGCCCACCTGCTCCAGGTACTCTCGCAGGGTCGGGCCCGTGACGAATTCCATCACGTAGTAGACCAGCCACTCCCGTTCCCCGTAGTCGAGGAGCCGCGAGATCCTGGGATGCGTGATGCTGGCGAGGACGCTGATCTCGCGCAGGAACCGTTCGGCGGCGATGGAGACGGCGAGCTCGGGGTGCAGGACCTTCAGAGCGACCTTGGTGCCGGAGCGGTCACGGGCCTGGAAAATACGCGCGGAAGCGCCCCGCGCGATCTCCCGCTCGACCGTGTAGCGATCGCCCAAGCTGCTCTGTACCAGCGACAGGACGTCGCGCGGCACCGGCGCTCCTGGCCTGCTCGGCGCTAAGGTGCCAAATGCACCGCCCTGCCGCAAGGACCAGGCGCGGGGTGGCGCGGAACATCGGGAGGCCCCGGACATTGACAAGCGGCACGCGGCGAGGAATTGATGGCAGGATGGCGCGCGAGCCGGGATTCGTGGTGATCCAGCACGCGGCGGGTGAGGGCCCCGGGCTCATCGGGCTGCTCGCGCGCCAGCGCGGGCTTCCGCTCGACCTCAGGCGCATGGACCTCGGCGAGGCGCTCCCGGACGTGTCCGCCGTCGCCGCCCTCGTCGTGCTGGGCGGGCCGATGGGCGCTTACGAGGCGCTCGCGCACCCCCATCTCCTCGACGAGCAGCGGCTTCTCGAGGAGGCCGTGGAGCGCGGGCTCCCCGTCCTCGGGATCTGCCTCGGCTCGCAGCTGCTGGCCGCCGCGCTCGGCGCGCGCGTCTATCCTGGACCGGAGCCGGAGATCGGCGTCTTCGAAGTGAAGCTGACGCAGGACGGTGCGGACGATCCCCTGCTCGGGCCGGCGGGCCCCAAGTTCTCCGCCTTTCACTGGCACGGCGACACCTTCGAGCTTCCGCCGGGCGCCGTGCACATCGCCTCAACGCGCGCCTACAAGCACCAGGCGTTCCGCTTCGGCGACCGGGCCTGGGGACTGCAGTTCCACATCGAGCTCGACCAGGCGCTGGCTCGCGAATGGGCCGCCGTCCTGCCCCGGGGGGCCAGCCCGACCGAGCCCCAACGCGCCGCCATCGAGAAGACCGGGCGCGGCGTCCTCAACCGGTTCTTCGAGCTGGCGCGCCGCCGAACCCAGTAGGCCGTTCCCAGACGGCAAGTTGCCAGTAGTTACCAGTTGCCAGTGTCAGTTGCCAGACCGGTACACAGAGGTCCCGCGCCGTCACTGTCGCGGGGCCTGTTCTATCTCTCGCATCTGACGCCTGGTAACCACTTCAGTACTTGCCGTCTGGCAACTAGTGCCCGCGCACTCCGCGGCGCATCATCGGCCGCCGGCGCATCGCCGCCGCCGTATCCACCTGTTTCCGCTGGTCGTCCGTCAGCAGGGCGCGCGCCTGAGCCGCGGCGTCCAGCATC
>DATKLR010000287.1:0-7981 GCA_035542295.1 Gemmatimonadales bacterium
GGGTCGCGTCGGGCGCACGATGATGGACGTCGGCGCTCGGGTGACCGGCTCGGCCGACCTGCTCACCACCATCGACCAACTCGACCCCGTGTACGTGAGCTTCGAGCCCTCCTCCCAGCAGCTGCTGGAGTGGCGGGAGAGCCCGCGCTCTCGCGCGCTGATCGAGCCTGGCAGCCCGCTCGAGGTGCGGGTGGTCCTGCCCGACGGCACCCTGATGCCGCGGGTCGGCCGCCTCGACTTCGTCGCGCCCTCCCTGGATCCGGCCACCGGGACCGAGGAGTTCCGCGCGACTTTTCCGAACCCGGACCGGCTGCTGATGCCCGGCCAGTTCGTGCAGGTGCGGCTCGTCGGCTTCGTGCGCGACGGCGCGTTGGCGGTGCCGCAGCGCGCGGTGCAGACGGGGCTCGGACGCCAGTACGTCTTCGTGGTCGGCCCGGGCGACACCGCCCAGACCCGTGACGTGCAGGCCGGGCCGTGGGCGGGCAATCTGTGGATCATCGACCGTGGGCTGATGCCCGGCGACCGGGTGGTGGTGGACGGTCTGCAGAAGATCGCGCCGGGCCGCCCAGTGAAGCCCGTGCCGCTGGCCGATAGCGCGGCGGCGGGCGCCGCCAGGCCCGGAGCCTCGCGGTGACGGAGGGCGCCGCTCCCGAGCACGAGGTCAAGTACTTCTTCATCCGCCGGCCGGTCCTGGCCGGCGTGATCTCGATCATCATCACTCTGATGGGGCTGCTCTCCATGCAGCTCCTGCCGGTCTCCCGCTACCCGCAGATCACGCCGCCCGCGATCCAGGTGGCGGCCGTCTACCCCGGCGCCACCGCGCAAGACGTGGCGGAAGCCGTCGCCGCCCCCATCGAGGAGCAGCTCGGCGGGTTGCAGGGGATGCTGTACTACACCTCGGCCAACGGCAGCGACGGGTCGATGAACCTATCGATCTACTTCGACGTCTCGCGCGACCAGGACCTCGCCGAGGTGGACGTCCAGAACGCGGTGCAGCTCGCCTCGCCGCAGCTTCCGGCATCGGTGCGCCAGAACGGGATCGCGATCCTCAAGGCGAACAGCGACATCCTGGGCGTGGTGGGCCTGACCTCGACCGATCCCCGCTACGACGCCGCGTATCTGACCAACTACATGAAGCTGTACGTCGAGGACGAGCTGAAGCGGGTGCCGGGGATCGGCAACGCGACGACGTTCGGCGGCCTGCAGTTCTCGATGCTGCTGCAGCTCGACCCCGGCAAGATGGCGGAGCTGGGCATCACCGTCACCGACGTCGCGAACGCGGTGCGGGAGCAGAACGCAACCAACCCCGCCGGCCGGCTCGGCCGCGAGCCGGCGCCGCCGGGCACCGATCTCACGATCCCGGTGACGACGCTGGGCCGCCTTCAGACCCCCGAGGAGTTCGACGACATCGTCGTCCGCGCGAAGCCGAACGGCTCGCTGGTGCGGCTCCGGGACGTCGGGCGCGCGGTGCTCGGCTCGCAGAACTACGACTTCGAGGGCCGCCTCAACGGCCGGCCCACCGCACTGGCGCTGCTTTACCTCCGGCCCGGGGCCAACGCGCTGCGCGCGGTGACTGCGGTGCGGGCGCGGCTCGCGGAGCTGGAAAAGACCTTCCCGCCGGGCGTGCACGCCGCGATCCCGTTCGACACGACGCCGTTCGTGACGGCCTCGATCCAGGAGGTGGTGATCACCCTCCTGGAGGCGCTCGCGCTGGTGTCCCTGGTCGTGTTCGTCTTCCTCCAGAGCTGGCGGGCAACGCTGATCCCGATGCTGGCCGTCCCGGTCAGCGTGATCGGCACCTTCCTCGGCCTGAAGCTGCTGGGGATGTCGATCAACGTGCTGACGCTGTTCGCGCTCGTGCTGGCGATCGGCATCGTGGTCGACGACGCGATCGTGGTGATCGAGAACGTCGAGCGCATCATGGCCACCGAGAAGGTGTCGGCCCTCGTGGCGGCCGACCGCGGGATCCAGCAGGTGGCGCCCGCGCTGGTGGCGATCGTGCTCTCGCTGGTCGCGGTGTTCGTGCCGGTCGCGTTCACCGGCGGCGTGACCGGCGCGCTGTTCCGCCAGTTCGCCATCACCATCGCCATCGCGGTCGTGCTCTCCGGGCTGGTGGCGCTCACCCTGACGCCCGCGCTGTGCGCCTATCTCCTCAAGGCGCCCCCCGACCGCACCACGGGGCCGTTCGGCCTGTTCAACCGGACCTTCGAGGCCGGGCGAGGGAACTACGTGCGGAACGTGGAGCGGGTGTTGCGCCGCCCCCGCGCCGGGCTCGCGATGTTCGCGGTCGTCATCGCGCTGGCCGTCGTGCTGTGGCGGCACGTGCCCACCTCGTTCATCCCCACCGAGGACAAGGGGTACTTTGCCGTCGCGATCCAGCTCCCGGACGGCGCGTCGCTGCAGCGCACCGACGCCGTCCTGGAGCGGGTCGAGGGCTTCCTGCGGCAGGAGAAGGCGGTCCGGAACATCGTCGCGCTGGCGGGCCTCGACATCCTGAGCCGCTCGACCCAGACGAACAGCGCCGTCCTGTTCGTCAACGTTGCGCCGTGGGACGAGCGCGGGAAGAACGAGACGATCGACGCCATCACGCAGCGGCTGAGCGGCCGGCTGTTCGGGATGCGGGACGCGATCGGCTTTGCGTTCAACCTCCCGGAGATCCCGGGCCTGGGGGCGACGGCCGGAGTCGAGGCGTACATCCAGGACCGCACCGGCCGGCCGGTCGGCGCCTTCGCCCCCGAGGTGGGGGCGTTCGCCCAGGCCGCAAACCAGATCGCGGCCTCGGGCGGTGCGCAGGTGAACTTCCGCGCCAGCGTGCCACAGCTCTTCGTCAACGTGGACCGTGCGACGGCCAAGGCGCGGGGCGTGCACCTCGACGACCTGTTCGGGACGCTCCAGGCGCTGCTCTCGACGCTGTACATCAACGACTTCAACCTGTACGGGAAGACCTACCGCGTGCAGGCGGAGGCGCAGGCGCGATTCCGCCAGACGCCGGCCGATATCGGGCGCCTATACGTGCGCGGCGCGAACGACGCGATGATCCCGCTCTCCGCCCTCACCACCACCGAGTTCCGCGGCGCCCCGACGCTCATTACGCGCTTCAACGGCTTCACCTCGGCGCTGCTGACCGGGGTGGTGAAGCCGGGGCGGAGCAGCGGTGAGATGATGGACGAGATGGACAGCCTGGTGCGCACCCGGTTCCAGGCCGAGGGGGTGGGCCTCGCCTACTCGGGCCAGTCGTACCAGGAGCGGGCCTCGAGCGGTGCGGCCGGCGGGATCCTGGCCCTGGGCCTCGTCATCGTCTTCCTGGTGCTGGCGTCGCAGTACGAGTCCTGGTCGCTGCCGTTCGCCGTCCTGCTGGGCGTGCCGTTCGGCGTCCTCGGCGCCTACCTCGGCATCTGGCTGCGCGGGCAGGCGAGCGACGTGTACGTGCAGATCGGTCTGATCACGGTGGTCGGCCTGTCCGCCAAGAACGCGATCCTCATCGTCGAGTTCGCCAACGCGCTGCGCGCCCAGGGGGTGCCGATCCTCCGCGCGGCGGTGGAGGCCGCGCGCGACCGGCTGCGGCCGATCCTGATGACGTCGCTGGCGTTCATCTTCGGCGTGTCGCCGCTCCTGGTGGCGGGCGGCGCGGGCGCGGTGAGCCGCCATTCGATCGGCACGACCGTGTTCGCCGGCATGCTGGTCGCCACCGCGATCGCCATCGTGTTCATCCCGCTCTTCTTCCGGATCATACGCTCGTTGGCGGAAGGCCGCGGCGCGGCGGAGGAGCAGACATGACGCCGGCCGCGGTGATCCGTGCGTCCGTGCGTCTGTGCGTCGGTGCGTCCGTCCTTGTGGCCGCCTGTACGGTCGGGCCGCGGTACGCCCCGTCGCCCGTGGTGCCTCCGGCGGCGGAGGTCGGCCGCCGTGGCGCCGACTCGACCGCGCCCTTCTACGACTCCCTTGCCGCCGCCCGGGCGGCCGATACGGTCGCCTCGCCGGCGCCGGCGCCCGGCTCGCGGGCGCTCACGTCCGCGGCGCTCGCCGACCTGGCATGGCTGGACGTGCTGCGCGACTCGACCCTCCGCCAGCTGGTGGAGACGGCGCTGCGGCAGAACCGCGACGTGGCGACCGCGGCGGCGCGGATCGAGGAGTACCGCGCCGAGGCCGGCGTGGCCCGGAGCCCGCTGTTCCCGAGCCTGGCGCTGAACGGCAGCGATTCGCGCAACAAGATCGCCTTCCCCGGCTTCTCCGTCCCGCCGTACACCGCCTACCGCGTGACGGCGGATCTGGCGTGGGAGCTGGACTTCTGGGGGCAGGTGCGGCGCGGCATGCAGGCCGCCAACGCGGACCTCGCCGCCCAGCAGGCGGCCGAGCGCGGGGCGGTGCTCTCGCTGGTGAGCGACGTGGCCACGGCCTATCTGGAGCTGCTCGAGCTGGACCAGGAGCGCGCGACGGCCGAGCAGACGCTGGCCTCCCGCCGGGCCACGCTCGATCTGGTGCGCCGGCGCTACGCGCGGGGCCTCATCTCGGAGCTGGACGTGCGGCAGTTCGAGGCGCAGGTGACGGTGCCGGCGGCACGGCTCGCGCAGGTGGAGGGCCGGCGCGCCCAAGCGGAGCACGCCCTCGACGTGCTGCTCGGCGAGGGGCCGGCCCCGATCCCGCGCGGCGGATCGCTCGCGGCGGCGGCTCAGGCGGTCGCGGTGCCGGACTCGGTGCCGGCCTCGCTGGTCTACCGGCGCCCCGACGTGGAGCAGGCGGAGCGCGAGTACGCGGCTGCGACGGCGCGGATCGGCGTCGCCGACGCGGCGCGGCTGCCCGGCTTCCAGATCACCGCGGAGTACGGCTCCCAGGCCCTGAGCACCGGGCAGCTGTTCACCGCCTCGACGCGGATCTACACCCTGCTGGGTGGGATCTCGATCCCGATCTTCACGGGCGGGCGGCTCTCGGACGAGGCGCGGGCGGCCCGCGCGCGCGCCGAGCAGGCGAGGGCGCGCTACGAGGCGACGGTGCTGCGCGCGCTCGAGGAGGCGGGGGACGCGCTGGCGGGCGTCCGCGCGGCGCGCGATCAGGCGGTGGCGGAGCAGACCCAGGCGACCGCCCTGCGCCGCGCGCTGGATCTGGCGCAGGTCCGGTACGACACCGGTGTCTCGAACTACCTCGAGGTGCTGGACGCGCAGCGCAGCCTGTTCGATGCGGAGCTCGCCGCGAGTCAGGCGCAGCTGCAGCAGCTCACCGCCGCCGTCGAGCTCTACAAGGCGCTGGGCGGTGGCTGGGGCGCGCGGGGTCGATGACCAGCGGGCGGCGCGCCGTCAGCCGACGTGCGCGAGGAGCTCCTTGAGCTCGGCGGCATCTTTCGGCCGCTCGCCGGCCGACTTGGCCAGCAGGCGGATGATGAGGGCGGAGAGCGCGGACGGGATCTCCGGGTTGAGGGTGACCGGCGGCGCCGGCTCGTCGTGGAGCAGCTTGGCGATCAGTGAGACCGGGGTCCGGGCCTCGAACGGCAGCCGCCCCGTCAGGCACTCGTAGAGCACCACGCCCACCGAGTAGAGGTCGGTCCGCCCGTCCACGTCCTCCGCGAGCAGCTGCTCCGGCGACATGTAGGACGGCGTCCCCACCACCATCCCGACCTGCGTCAGCACCGTGGTGTGCTCCACCAGCCGCGCGACGCCGAAGTCCATCACCTTGAGCGCGCCGCCGGGGTCGAGCAGCAGGTTCTGCGGCTTGATGTCGCGGTGGATCACGCCCTGCCGGTGCGCCACGTCCAGCGCGTCGGAGAGCTGGGCGGCGATGGCCAGTGCGGCGGACACGCTGAGGCGGCCGCGCGTGTCGATGAGCCGGCGCACGGTCATCCCCTCCACGTACTCCATCGTCACGTAGCAGGCGCCGTCGTGCTCCCCGAAGTCGTGCGTGCGGACGACGTTCCTGTGCGAGATGCGCCGCGCCAGCCGGGTCTCCGCCTTGAGGCGCTGGATGGCGGTGTCGTCGCCCTTGAGGATGTCGGGGCGCAGCATCTTGATCGCGACTTCCTCGCCCAGCTCGCGGTCCTTCGCCCGGTACACGACGCCCATCCCCCCCGCGCCGATGGTGCCCAGGATCTCGTAGCGGCCCGCGAACCAGTCGCCGGTCTTGAGCTCGGGCTCGCCCGTCGCCGCGTCGGCCGCACCCGACACGCTCGCGGCCTGGATCTCCTGCCGGAGGTCGTCCAGCTGGTGCTTGAGACGCGCCTCGCGCGCCTTCACGCCCTCGGCCATCCCGTCGAACACGCGCGCCAGGCGGCCCACTTCGTCGGCCCGGGCGGCCAGGTCCGCGAGCGCGCCGGCCTGGTACGCGCCGCTCTCGACGGCGCGCGCCGCGCCGATGACCCGCTCGACGTCCCGGAGATAGGCCTTCTCGCGGTCGCGGAGCCGCTTCTTCTCCAGGCAGGCGCCGATGCGCGCCTTGAGAAGCACGGGATCGAAGGGCTTGGGCAGATAGTCTTCGGCGCCGCACTCGATGCAGCGCACCACGCTGGCGATGTCGTCCAGCGCCGAGATCATGATGACGGGGATGTCGCGTGTCTCGGGCGACGCCTTGAGCCGCTCCAGCACCGCGTAACCATCCAGGCCCGGCATCATCACGTCCAGGAGCACCAGGTCGAAGGCGCGCGCGCCGAGCATCGCGAGGGCGTCGGCGCCGCTCGCCGCGGACTCGACGGCGTGACCCTGCCGCTCCAGCCGGCGCCGCAGCACCTCGCGGTTGTCCTCGATGTCGTCGACGACGAGGAGTCGCGATCCGGGGTCTGGCACCCGGGGTTCGGGGCCCGGGGTCCGGGGCCCGGGCGTCGCGTTCCCGGACCCCGGCATCCGGATCCCGGATCCCAGTCTCTCCGCCGCGCTGCGGATCTTGCGCACGTCCATGACGAAGGCGTGGTCGGGATCCGCGAGCAGCGCCTCGGTGGCCCGCAGGATCTGCTCACGCGGCGCCCGGAGCGTCGTATGGAGCGTGTCGGCATCCGCGGCACGCACGTCGGCGCGCCCGGCCGGCAGCGCCCGGTCGATCTCGGCGAGCGCAGCCCGGACGGCCGCCAGCGCGTCCGCCAGCGCCGCGCGGCGCGATGCGTGAGCGGCTGCGTCGGCATCCTCCAGCAGCATCTCGCAGTAGCCGACGATCTGGTTGATGGGCGTGCGGAGCTCGTGGCGCAGCTCCGACAGCGCCTGGGAGGAGAGGGCGTCGGCGGCCGCCGGCATCGTCACCCGCGGTGGTTCCGGTCCAGCAGGCCCTGGATCTTCCCCAGCAGCCGGTCCAGCTCGATCGGCTTGGTGTCGTAGTCGTCGCACCCGGCCTCGATCGCCTTCTCCCGGTCGCCGGACATCGCGTGCGCCGTGAGCGCGATGATCGGCACGCTCTTCGTGGCGGGGGCCGCCCGGAGCTGACGCGTCGCGTCCCACCCGTCCACCTCCGGGAGGCTCATGTCCATCAGGATCACGTCGTAGGGCGCCGCCTGCGCCATCTCCACCCCCTGGCGGCCGTCCACCGCGATCGCGACCTCGAAGCCCTTGCGGGCCAGCCGGCGCGACAGCATGTCCCGGTTCATCTCGTTGTCTTCGACCAGCAGGATCTTCGGCATCGCCTCACTCCGTGTGGTGCGTCAACGGGCCGCCGGCGGCGGGACGTCGAGCGTCGCCGGCAGGCGCACCGTGAACGTGGATCCCTTGCCCGGGCCGCTCGCGACCTGGACGTCGCCCCCCATCATCTGGCAGAAGCGCCTGGTGATGGCCAATCCCAGCCCCGTGCCGCCGTACTTGCGCGAGGTCGAGGCGTCGGCCTGCGCGAACGCCTCGAACAGCCGGCCCATCTGCTCGGGCGTCATGCCGATGCCCGAGTCCGCCACCCGGAACACCAGCCAGTCGCCGCCGCCGTTCCCTTCGCGGTCGGCGGTGAGCGTGATCGTGCCGTGCTCGGTGAACTTGCAGGCGTTCGACAGCAGATTGAGCAGCGTCTGGCGCACCTTCACCAGATC
>DATKLR010000288.1:0-37729 GCA_035542295.1 Gemmatimonadales bacterium
TTGACGTATTGACTCTGCCCATGGCTCGAGTCGATCTGCACGTTGCAGTAGCTCGACTCCGCCTGAGCCCGCGGCGGCTGCTGAGCCAGCGCGGGTCCGGCCACGAGGCCGATCGCGAGTGCGGCGACGAGACGCATCTCACGGTCCCGGCATCACGAGGCGCCCGGCGGTGCCGCGGGCGCCCTGCACCGTACAGTTGGTGAAACCGGGGTCGCAGGTGAAGCCGTGGTCGCCCTCGATGTGCTGGGCGCCCTTGTCCGCCACGAAGGGCCGGTCGGTGGTCACCTGGCTCTTGGCGGGGTCGTACTCGAGGAACGCCGTATGCAGGACCGCTCCGTCGGACGTGCGGACGACTACGACGTTCCCGGTGGCCGACATCTGGTTGGTCCGCATCCAGTACACGCCCGTCTGCGCCGTCAGGGTCGACATCTGCACGCCATCCGGCGAGAAGAAGGTGACGCCGACCTTGCGCATGTCCACCCGGCCGCTCGCCTCGTAGATCAGCGCCGAGTCGGCCCGGAGGTACGCCTGTTTGACGCCCAGGTTCGTGAGGTACTGCTTGACACCGAACATCACCTGGTCGGCGCTGTCGGCCTGGGTCCCGAGCGACACGGTGCCCTTGGTCCCGGCGCCGCAGGCGGCGAGCAGGACGTTCGCACCGAGGAGGAGCGTCAGCCTGCTCATGCCGCTCCCGCGCGCATCAGGTCGTGCAGGTGCACGACGCCGACCAGGTGGTCGTGGTCGTCCACCACCGGCATCGCCATGATCCCGTGCTTCTCGAGGACGTTGACGGCGCTGCTCGCCAGCTCGCCGGGGCGGGTGAGCTTCGGCGTCCGCGTCATCACGTCGCGGACCGGCACCTCGAGGAAGTCGGCGCGCTTCTCCATCAGCCGCGTCAGGTCGCCGGCCGTGACCACGCCGATCACCACGCCCTGCGGTCCCACCACGGCGACGGTGCCGCGCCGCTCGGCGAGGAGGAGGACGCACTCCCGCATCGAGGCGTCGGGGCCGATCGCGGGCAGCTTCTCCGTCACCATCACGTCCCGGACCAGGAGGAGCAGCCGGCGCCCCAGGGCGCCGCCGGGGTGCAGCCGGGCGAAGTCGTCGGGCTTGAACCCCTTCGCCTCGAACAGCGCGATGGCGAGCGCATCGCCCAGGGCGAGCGCCACCGTCGTGCTGGTCGTGGGCGCCAGGTCGAGCGGGCAGGCTTCGGACGACACCGCCGCGTCGAGCGCGACGTCGGCGTGCTTCGCCAGGGTCGACTCCGCGTTCCCCGTGATCGCGACGATCTTGACGCCGAGCCGCTTGAGGAAGCCGACCAGTCCGAACATCTCGTCGGTTTCGCCGCTCTTGGAGATGAGGATCGCCGCGTCGTCCCGCCCCACGATGCCGAGGTCGCCGTGCACGCTGTCCACGGCGTGGAGGAAGGTGGCCGGAGTGCCGGTGGACGTGAGGGTCGCGGCGATCTTGCGCGCGATCACGCCGGACTTCCCGACGCCGGAGACGACGACGCGCCCCCGACAGGCGACGAGCAGGCGTACGGCAGCGGCGAACCGGTCGTCGAGGCGGCCTGCGAGCGCCGCGACCGCGCCGGCCTCCTGCTCGAGCACGCGCCGCCCGAGCTGCACCAGCTCCCGACCGTCAGCGTGCGAGGACATCGCCCCGCTCCCGGAGATAGGCCCGGACCACGTCGGTCCAGACGCCGCGCGCCTGGAGGAAGACCTCGGCGAACTCGCGCAGGGCGCCGCGGCCGCCGGCGCGCGTGGTCGTGAAGCGCACCACCTCCCGCACCTCGGCGCAGGAGTTGGCGACGCCGACCGGCAGGGCCACCCGCCGGAGCAGCGGCAGGTCCGGGAGGTCGTCCCCGATGAAGCACGCCTCCTCCCACCGCATCTGGCGCCGGAGCAGCATCCCCTCGAACACCGGGAGCTTCCGCGCGCCGGCGTCGGCCGCGAACTCGTCCACCTCCAGCTCCTGCGCCCGGATGCGCGCTGCCTCGCCGGCGCGGCCGGTCACCACGACGACCACGAGGCCGGCGGCGCGCAGCAGGTGCACCCCCAGACCGTCCTGGATGTCGAACCGCTTGAGCTCCACGGTCTGGCCGCCGGCCGACCCGATGTAGAGGCCGCCGTCGGTCATGGTCCCGTCCACGTCGAATCCGATGATCCGGATGCGCTTCGCGACTGCGGGCTCAATCATGACGGCTCCCCGGCCGCCGGGCCGCGTGCCACACGTCCAGCGCACGGGCGACGACGTCGTACAGCTGTTCGAGAGGGATCATGTTCGGGCCGTCGGAGGGCGCATGGTCGGGATCGGGGTGGGTCTCGACGAAGAAGCCGTCCGCTCCCGCCGCCGCAGCCGCGCACAGCAGCGCGGGGATGTGCTCCCGAAGCCCGCCGCTCGCGCCGCCCGTGCCCTGCCCCGGCTGCTGCACGCTGTGCGTCCCGTCGAACACGACCGGGCAGGCGCACGCAGCCTTGAGGCGGGCGAAGTTCCGCATGTCTACCACCAGGTCGCCGTAGCCGAAGAAGGTCCCCCGCTCGGTGACCGCCACCGTCGCGGCGCCGCCGCTCCGCACCTTCTCGAGCGAGCCGGCCATGCCCTCCGGGCTCATCCACTGGCCCTTCTTCACGTTGACCGGCCGGCCGGCGCTGCCGGCCGCAACCAGGAGATCGGTCTGGCGGCACAGGAAGGCCGGCACCTGAAGCACGTCCGCCACCGCCGCCGCGGCCGTCACTTGCGCCACCTCGTGCACGTCGGTCAGGACCGGCAGGCCCGTCGCGGCGCGCACGCGCTCCAGCGCCGCGAGGCCCGCCTCCATGCCGGGGCCCCGGGCCGCGCCCAGGCGCGCGCGGTTCGCCTTGTCGTAGGAAGCCTTGTAGGTGACCGGGATCTTCAGGCGCCGGGCCAGCTCGGCCAGGTGCTCACCGACCTGGAGGTTCAGCCGGTCGTCCTCGACCACGCAGGGCCCGGCAAGCAGGAACGGCCCCGGCCCGAACGGCGCGGCGGACATCCTACCTCGGGACCGCGGCCAGCGTCTCGGACGCGTCGGCACCCGCTTCGCCCCGGCGCCGGCGCGCATCGTACGCCGCCGCGATGAAGCTGGCGAACAGGGGGTGGGGGCGCGTGGGCCGCGACTTCAGCTCGGGGTGGAACTGGCACCCGATGAACCACGGGTGCTCGGGCAGCTCGAGCATCTCGACCAGCGAGCCGTCGGGCGAGAGCCCCGTCAGCCGCATCCCGTGCTCGGCGAAGAGATCCCGGTAGCCGTTGTCCACCTCGTAGCGGTGGCGATGCCGCTCGGAGATCTCCGAGACGCCGTAGATGTGGGCGATCTGCGACCCCGCCCGCAGCTTGCAGCTATAGGCGCCGAGCCGCATGGTGCCGCCCATGTCCTGCACGTTGCGCTGCGACGGCAGCAGCGAGATCACCGGGTTGCCGCACTCCGCCTCGAACTCCGACGAGTTGGCGTCGGGAATCCCGCACACGTTCCGCGCGAACTCGATGATCGCCACCTGCATCCCCAGGCAGATCCCGAAGAACGGCATCCGGCGCACCCGCGCCGCCTCGACCGCCTGCACCATCCCCTCGATCCCGCGGATCCCGAAGCCGCCGGGGATCAGCAGCGCGTCGTAGGGGGCCAGCAGCTGCTGTGCGGTCTCCAGATCGGTGAAGCGATCGGAGGACACCCATTCCATGGTGACGCCGACGTTGTTCGCGATCCCGCCGTGGATGAGCGCCTCCTGCACCGACTTGTAGGCGTCCACCAGCTGCGTGTACTTGCCCACGATCGCGATCTTCACCCGGTCGCTGGGCCGCAGGATCTTCTCGACCATCTCCCGCCACGCCCGCAGGTCGGGCTCGGGCGTATCGAGGCGCAGCCGCTGGCAGACCTCGCGGTCCAGCCCCTGCTCGTGCAGGCGCAGCGGCACCTCGTAGATCGTCGCCACGTCCGGCGACTCGACCACGCACCCGAAGTCCACGTTGCAGAACAGGGCGATCTTGCGCCGCAGCTCCTCCGGCAGCGGCTGCTCGCTACGCGCGATCAGGATGTCGGGCTGAATCCCGATCTCCATCAGCTCGCGCACCGAGTGCTGCGTCGGCTTGGTCTTGAGCTCCCCCGTGGCCGCGATGAACGGCACGAGCGTCAGGTGGATGAACAGCGAGTTGTCCCGGCCCACCTCCTGCCGGAACTGGCGGATCGCCTCGAGGAACGGGAGCGACTCGATGTCGCCCACCGTGCCGCCGATCTCCGTGATCACGACGTCGTGGTCGGGCCCCAGCCGCCGGATCGCGCCCTTGATCTCGTCGGTGATGTGGGGGATCACCTGCACCGTCGAGCCCAGGTACTCGCCCCGGCGCTCCTTCGTGATGACCGACTGGTAGATGCGTCCCGTGGTGATGTTGTTCGCCTGCGAGAGCGAGCGGTCGATGAACCGCTCGTAGTGGCCGAGGTCCAGGTCGGTCTCGGCCCCGTCGTCCGTCACGTACACCTCGCCGTGCTGGAACGGGGACATCGTCCCCGGGTCCACGTTGATGTACGGGTCGAACTTCTGGATCGTCACGCGGAGGCCGCGGTCGGTCAGCAGCCGTCCAAGCGACGCGGCGGCGATGCCCTTCCCGAGGGAAGACACGACGCCGCCGGTGACGAACACGTATTTCGTCGCGTGCTGCAGGGTCACGTTGCGATCAGGCACTCCCGCTCTCTCCTCTCGCCACCAGGTACGCCTCCGCGCGCCGCAGGTCCTCTTCCGTATCGATGCCGGGCTGCGCGGCCTCGGCCAGTCGCGCCACCCCGATCGTCATCCCGTGCGCCAGGGGCCGGAGCTGCTCCAGCTTCTCGGCCCGCTCGGCCGCCGTCGGCGCAAGCGCCATCCAGCGCTGCAGCGCCGCCGGCCGGAAGGCATATACCCCGAGGTGCTGCCAGTAGGTCGCCCCCGCGCCGCCGTCCCGCGGGTACGGGATCAGGCTGCGGGAGAAGTACATCGCCCGGCCGTCCTCGCGCAGCACCACCTTCACGACATTGGGCGAAACCGCTCCGGTCCCGTCCAGCGGCACCGCCGCGGTCCCGATGTCGGCGCCGTCCAGCACCTGCGCCACCGCGCCCCGGATGGCCGCGGCCGGGAGGAACGGCTCGTCTCCCTGCACGTTGACCACCACGTCGAACCCGCCGTACTCCCCGCGTGCGGCCACTTCCGCCACCCGGGACGTCCCCGAATCGTGGCCGGGGCCCGTCAGCACCCCGCGGCACCCGGCCCGTGCGGCCGCCCGCACGACCGCCTCGTCGTCGGTGGCGACCACCACCTCGTCCAGCGCGCCCGACGCCAACGCGTTGCGCGCGACCCGTTCGATCAGCGGCTTCCCCGCCAGCATCCGCAGCGGCTTGTCCGGCAACCGCTCGGCCCTGAGCCGCGCCGGGATGACGCCCAATACCTTAGCGGCGGCCACGAGGGGCAGCCGCGCGTGCAAGAATCACACCTAAAGCTACCTGGTAGCCAGCGAACTGTCAAAGCGTTGTGGGAGTTCTACTTAGGCGTGCTGAAGGGGTCCGCAATCTAAGCATTCGCCCCCGCGGGCGCTAGAGGGCTGCCGCACAGGCGCAGGAAGTTCGCGAGGATGGTCTTGCCCGCCTCCGTTCCGATCGACTCGGGATGGAACTGCACCCCGTGGATTGGGAGGGTGCGGTGAGCCATCGCCATCAGCTCCGGCTCACCGCCGTCGTCGTCGGACCATGCGCTCGCCGCCAACACGTCAGGCAGGCGCGACCGCTCGACGACCAGCGAGTGGTAGCGCATCGCCTCGAACGGCGACGGCAGGCCGGCGAGGACCCCGGTGCCGTCGTGGCGGACCATGGAGGTCTTGCCGTGCATCAGCCGCCGCGCCCGGCCCACCGAACCGCCGAACGCGACGGCGATGGCCTGGTGGCCGAGGCAGACGCCGAGCAGCGGCACGCGCCCCTGCCCGGCGGCCCGGACCAGGGCGACGGATATGCCCGCCCGCTCCGGTACGCCCGGCCCCGGCGAGATCACGATTCCGTCGGGTTCGAGGTCAAGCACCGCGTCGGCCGTCAGGGCGTCGTTGCGCCGGACCGCGGGCTCGGCCCCCAGCTCGCCCAGGTACTGGACGAGGTTGAAGGTGAACGAGTCATAGTTGTCGAGGACGAAGATCATCCGCCCCCGCTACGGCAGCGTCTCCGTCGTCTGCTTGACGTGGGCTGCTCCGGCGATGGTCATGTCGGTGCTGCTGCGGGCGACCCGGCTGCCATCGAGGTCGAAGGCGATCTCCCCGCCTCCGCTGCATGCCTCGCGCGCGGCCGATACGGCCGTGAACGGGACAATCGCGACGCGGGCGCCGCCCTGATGCACCACGCGGTCGAACCGGTACGTGACGTGGCACATCACCTGCTTCGTGATCGGGCCGGAACTATAGGACATCGGCAGGGAGTCCGACCACGTGTAGCCGGAGCTGATCGATCCCTCCGGCCACTTCCGATTGTTGGGCCCACGGCTCGAGTGGAGGCTCTTGCCGACCATGGCGGACATGAACGCCGGAAGGCTCGGCGCCGCGGTCACCTCCGTCCACAGCACGTTGCCGCTGGAGTCCTGATGGATCGTGACGGACCAGCCGCGAAACACGTCGTGCTCCGCCGCGACGCCTGGCATCACCGTCGAATCGAAGGTCACCCGGATCACGTAGTCCTGGCCTTCGAGCGGCAGGATCGTCTGGGTCTGGTAGAGCATGGACTGGGAGTGTGGCGCGCCGGTGGTGTCGGTTGACGACCACTGGCGGCTCGCAGTCCGGTAGTGGGTGACCTGACCGACGGGGGGCGCAAATCGCAGCTCAACGGCTTGCGCGTGCAGGGTGGCTGAAAGGGTTGGGAGGAGGGCGCACAGCAGCGCGCTGGCGCGGACGGTGGCGATTCCGGACATGGGCTCCAGCTCCCGTGAAGGGACGGGCCGAATCTACCTCGCCACGCCACTCCTTGTCAGGCCCTGGGGTGGAAGGTCCGGTGCACGCTCCGGAGGTACTCGCGGTCCACCTTGGTATAGAGCTGCGTGGTGCTGAGGTCGGCGTGGCCCAGCATCTCCTGCACCGCCCTGAGGTCGGCTCCGCCCTCCAGCAGGTGGGTGGCGAAGGTGTGCCGCAGGGTGTGCGGCGTGACCCGCTTGGAGAGCCCGGCGGCGGACGCGCACCGCCGGATGATGCCCCAGGCTCCGACGCGCGAGAGTGGCCGGCCGCGGGCGTTGAGGAACAGGCGGCCCGCGCCCTTCCCGTGCTCCAGCTTGGGCCGGATCTCGCGGACGTAGAGGGCGACGGCGCCCAGGGCGCGCCGGCCGACGGGGACGAGGCGCTCCTTGCTCCCCTTGCCGTACAGCCGCGCCAGCCCCTCGTCGAACAGGACGTCCTTGACCTCGATCCCGCACAGCTCGGAGACGCGGGCGCCCGTGGCGTAGGCGAACTCGAGGAGCGCCCGGTCGCGCCAGGCCAGCGGGTGGTCGGCGTGCGGGGCCGCCAGGAGGCGCTCCACCTCCGGCACCGTGAGCACGGCCGGCAGGGTGCGCCACTTCTTCGGGCTCGCCAGCCGCTCGGTCGGGTCGCGGACGACGTGGCCCTCACCGGCCAGGAACCGGAAGTAGGTCCGGGTGGCGGAGATGTGGCGGCGGATGCTGGTGGCGGCGAGACCGAGATCCTTGAGGCGGAAGACGAAGTCGCGCAGGATCGCCGTGGACGCCCGCTCGGGCGCGCCGGCCCCGCGGTCGGCGAGGAACTCGACCAGGTGAAGCAGGTCGCGGCGGTAGGCTGCGACGGTGTTGGGCGAGGCGCCCCGCTCCAGCGCGAGATAGTCGGCGAACTGCTCCAGCCTGAATGAGGCGGGGGCCCGGGGACCGGGGTCAGGGATCATGGCGCAGGTGGCGGCGCGGCGGCCGCCCGGTCAGCCGGCGTTGACGGTCGCCACGGCGATGGCGGCGATCCCCTCGCCGCGGCCGATCCACCCCATGCCCTCGTTGGTCTTCGCCTTGATGCTGACGGCGCTCATCTCCACTCCGAGGGCCTTGGCGGTCGCGGCGCGCATCGCCCCGATCTTGTCCGCCAGCTTGGGGCGCTCGGCGACGATCGTGACGTCCACCTGCTGCACCGAGACTTTGTCCTGCTGCAGCGTCTCGACGACCTTCTTCACGAAGCGAGTCGAGTCAGCGCCCTTCCACTGCGGGTCGTCGTCCGGAAAAAAGGTGCCGATGTCACCGACCGCGATGGCCCCCAGGAGCGCGTCCACCACCGCGTGGAGGGCGACGTCCCCGTCGGAGTGCCCCGCGAGGCCGTGGGTGTGCGGGACCGTGACGCCGCCGAGGCGCAGGGGACGGCCGGCGCTGAAGCGGTGCGAGTCGTAGCCGATGCCGACGCGGGTGCTCATGTGCGCAGGATCCGGATGGCGAGGTGTGCGGCGTTCTTCGCGTTGTCGATGCCGACGGTGCCGACCGGCACGCCGCTCGGCGTCTGCACCATCGAGTACAGCGCGTCGGTGCCGTGCAGCGCCCCGACGTCGAACGGGATGCCGATGACCGGCAGGTCGGTCTGCGCGGACACGGCGCCCGGGAGCGCGGCGGCGAGGCCCGCGCCGCAGATGACCACGCGGTAGCCCTTCGATCGGGCGGAGCGCGCGAGGGCGGCGGTCTTTTCCGGCTCGCGGTGCGCCGACGACACCAGGAAGTCGTACCCGACGCCGGCGTCGTCCAGGATCTTGAAGGCCGGCTCGATGCGCGGGCGGTCGGATTCCGAGCCCACGAGGATCAGGACCGGCTTGGCGCCGTTCACGCGGCCTCCCGGATAGGGGTGTAGTCCTGGCGCCGCCGCACCGGCGTGAAGCCGGCCTCGGTGATGAGGCGCTGGATCTCGTCCGCGGTGGTCCGGAAGGTCGTCCCCGCGGCCGAGACCACGCTCTCCTCCATCATCAACGAGCCGAAGTCGTTGGCGCCGAAGTGCAGCGAGACCTGCCCGATCTTCATCCCCATCGTCACCCAGCTCACTTGCAGGTTGTCGAAGTTGTCGAGCGCGAGGCGCGCGACGGCCAGCGTCCTCAGGTAGGTCACGGCGTCGGTCTTCGGCGTCCCTGCCATCTCGGTGTTCTCCGGCTGCAGCGGCCAGCAGATGAAGGCCGTGAAGCCGCCGGTCTTCGCCTGCTGCTCGCGCAGGCGCAGCAGATGCTCGATCCGCTCGGCGTTGGTCTCGCCCAGGCCGTAGGTCATCGTGCAGGTCGTCTTCATCCCGTGGCGGTGCGCGGAGTCCATGACCTCCAGCCACTCGTCCGTCATCGCCTTCTTCGGCGCGACCAGCTTGCGCACCCGGTCCACCAGGATCTCGCCGCCGCCGCCCGGGATCGAGTCGAGGCCCGCCTGCTGGAGCGTCTCTACCACCTCGTCCACGGACATGCGGTACCGCCGCGCGAAGAACTGCACCTCGGACGGCGAGAACCCATGGATGTGGATCGGATGCTCGCGCTTGATGTACCGCAGCAGGTCGAGGTACCACTCGAACGGGATGTACGGGTTGTGCCCGCCCTGCATCAGGATCTGCACCGCGCCGATCGCCTTGGCTTCGTCGATCTTGCGGCCGATCTCCTCGAACGAGAGCGTGTAGCCCTCGGGGTGCTTGGGACGCCGGTAGAACGCGCAGAACTTGCAGTCGGCGACGCACACGTTCGTGTAGTTGATGTTGCGGTCGACGATGTACGTCACGACCCCGTCCGGGTGCCGGCGCCGTCGCTCCGCGTCGGCGAGGGCGCCCAGCTCGACCAGCGGCGAGCGCTCGTACAGCTCGAGGAGCTCCTTCGCGGCGGACACTGTCAGGCGGCCCCCAGAAACGAGAGTGTGCCGTCCGGCACGGCGCCGCGAGCCGCGAGCCGCCGCAGAAAGTCGGTGAGGCCCGCGAGATGCCGGTAGGAAAGCCCGTAGTCGAGTCCCCCGAGGTACTCGCGACAACGGTCCCGCACCACCCCCGTCGCCGCGCTGGCGCGCTCGGCGAGGTCGCCCAGGTGGGCGAGCCCCCACTTCCGGCTCGCCAGCAGCGCGCGGTGGACGTCGCGGACCGCCTGCCGGTCCACCGCCCGCCGCGCCGCCCAGACCGCGAACACGAACGGCAACCCCGTCCAGGCCTTCCAGGCCTCGCCGAGGTCCGTGACGTGGGCGTATCCGCGCTGCGCCGTAAGCAGCAGCGCGGCGTCGCCGATGACCAGAGCGCCGTCGTGCGGCACCGCCGCGAGCTTCTCCAGGTCGCCCGGCTCGATGGGCGCGGGCGCGGTGTCCAGGGCCACCTTCCAGTGGTCCCGCGCCAGGAGGTCGAGCAGCTCCACCGACGTCCGCGAGGAGGTGGAGACGAGCACGCGCGCCCCGTCCAGCTCGGCGGGCGGGCGCCGGCTGAACAGGAGGACGCTGCGGACGGGCCCGTCCGAGCTGATCGCGAGGTCGGGCAGCAGGTCGTAGTCGGCGGCGTGGCGGGCGTACGCGACGGCCGAGATCACGCTGACGTCGAGGCGCCCGTCGGCCAGCCGGTCGTTGAGCTCCGCCGGCGTCCCGCTCACGAGCGACGCGGGCACGGCTACCAGGCCGCGGTCGATCGCCCCGTAGACGGGATAACAGTTCACGTAGCCGATCCGGCCGAGGCGCATCAGTCGAAGGTCCGCACGGACCGGTAGAGGGAGTCGCGCTCGACGGGGACCTTGCCTGCCCCGCGGATCAGCTGGACCAGGCCGTCCAAGGTCAGCTCCATCGGCGTGCGCGCCCCCGCCTCGTGGTAGACGCGCTCGTAGATCACCGTGCCCTCCACGTCATCGCAGCCGAAATGGAGCGCAACCTGGGAGACGAACGGCGACACCATCGGCCAGTGCGTCTTCACGTGCGGGACGTTGTCGAGCACCAGGCGGCCCACCGCGATGTTCATCAGGTCGTCCACGCCGGTGGTGGCGCGGCCCTGCCACCCGTGCTCCTCGCCCAGCACGTTGTTGTCCGGGTGGTAGGCGAGCGGGATGTAGGTCAGGAAGCCTGGGCTCTCGTCCTGCAGGCCGCGGAGGATGAGCAGGTGCTCGGCCCGGTCGCGCATGGTCTCGACGTGACCGTAGAGCATCGTGCAGTTGGTCGGAATGCCGAGCCCGTGCGCCTGGCGGTGCACCTCCAGCCAGTCCTCCGCCGCGAGCTTCCGGTCGGCGATCGTCATGCGCACGGCGCGCCCGAACACCTCGGCGCCGCCGCCGGGGAGGCTGGTCAGGCCCGCCTCCTTCAGCCGCAGCAGCACCTCACGGAAGGAGCACTTCTCGATCCGGGCGAGGTGCGCGATCTCGACGGCCGTGAGCGCCTTCACGTGCACGCCCGGATACGCGGCGCGCAGGGCGCGGATCATGTCGGTGTAGTAGGAGAGCCGCAGCTTCGGGTGCAGCCCGCCCACGATGTGGAACTCCCGGGTCGGGGCGCTCTTGGCCTGCGCCGCCTCGGCGAGCACCTCCTCCAGCGTCCGCGTATACGCGCCTTGCTCCTTCGGCGTGCGCGCGAAGGAGCAGAAGACGCAGGTGTTCCGGAGCACGCAGACGTTGGTCGGGTTGATGTGCTGGTTGGAGGAGAAGAAGACGCGGTCTCCGTTCTGCTCCCGGTTCTTGGCGTCGGCGAGAGCCCCGATTGCCAGCAGATCACGACTCTCGAACAGGCGCACGGTGTCCTCGAGGTCCAGACGCTCCCCCGCGGCGAGCTTCTCCGCTGCGGGACGCAGGGCGCCGTCGCGCAGCGGAATGTCCGTGATGTCGCGGAGTGCCGTGGTCATGCCGCGGCCCTAAGCGTCGAACCGCTTGACGATGAGCGAGACGTTGTGCCCGCCGAAACCGAACGAGTTGGACATCGCGACGTCCACCCGGCGCTCGACCGCGTGGTTGGGGGCGCAGTCCAGGTCGCACTCGGGATCCGGGGTGCGGTAGTTGATGGTCGGCGGGATGACGCCGTGCCGGATGACCAGGGTGCAGATCGCGAACTCCACCCCGCCGGCGGCGCCGAGCAGGTGCCCGGTCATGGACTTGGTGGAGCCGAAGATCAGCTTGCGGGCCTGCTCGCCGAAGACCTTCTTGACCGCCGCCGTCTCGGCGACGTCCCCGGGGGGCGTGGAGGTACCGTGCGCGTTGATGTAGCCGATGTCGGCGGGCGTGACCTTGGCGTCCGCCAGCGCGGCCCGCATGGCCTGCTGGGCGCCGCGACCCTCCGGCGCGGGATTCGTCATGTGGTAGGCGTCGGCGCTCATGCCGTAGCCGGCCACCTCGCCCAGGATCCGGGCGCCACGCCGCTCGGCGTGCTCCAGGCTCTCGAGCACCACGATGCCGGCCCCGTCCCCCATCACGAATCCGTCTCGCGTCTTGTCGAACGGCCGGGAGGCGTGCTCCGGATCGTCGTTGCGCGTCGAGAGCGCCTTCATGTTGGCGAAGCCCGCGATCGCGAGCGGCGTGATTGCGGCCTCCGCGCCCCCCGCGATCATCGCGTCGGCGTCGCGGTCCTGAATCAGGCGCAGCGCCTCACCGATCGCATGCGCCGACGACGCGCAGGCCGACACGGTGCAGTAGTTCGGCCCGGTGACGCCGTAGCGCATCGCCACCAGGCCCGACGCCATGTCCGGAATGAACATCGGCACGAAGAACGGGGAGACCCGGCCCGGGCCCTGCTGGAGGAAGATCTTGCACTGCTCCTCGAACGTGCCGATGCCCCCGATGCCGCTGCCGATAAGCACGCCGGTCCGCTCCGGCGCCGGGAACGCGCCCTCCAGGCCGGCGTCCCGGACCGCCTGGATCGTCGCCACCAGCGCGTACTGCGCGAACCGGTCGTACCGCTTCATCTCCTTGCGGTCGAGATGCGCGGCCGGATCGAAGTTCTTGACCTCGCAGCCGAACCTCACGTCCAGCGGTGTGGGGTCGAAACGCTGAATGCGCGCGGCCCCGGACGTTCCGGCGACCAGCGCGCTCCAGCTTGCTTCGACGGTGTTGCCGACGGGCGTCACCAGCCCGAGGCCGGTGACGACGACCCTCCGCGCCACTACTTCGCGCCCATCCGCTGATGCAGGTACGTCAGCGCGTCCCCGACGGTGCGGAGCTTCTCCGCTTCCTCGTCCGGGATGTCGAGGTCGAACTCCTTCTCGAAGGCCATTACGAGCTCGACGGTGTCGAGGCTGTCGGCACCGAGATCCTCCATGAAGCTCGCCTCGTTCGTGAGCTTCTCGCGCTCGACGCCCAGCTCCTCGGCAATGATGTCCTTCACTCGCGCTTCAAGATTCGCCATGTCGGCCATGAGAGTCCTGCCCCTCCTGGAGTTGGACCGCTACATCACCATCCCGCCGTCGACGACGATCACCTGGCCCGTAATGTACGATGCGGCATCGGATGCGAGGAAGGCCACGGCGGTGGCCACGTCCTCGGGGCTCCCGAGCCTCCCCAGGGCGATCTGCGCGCTCAGCGCCTCCCGGGCCTGGGCCGAGAGGCCCGCGGTCATGTCCGTCTCGATGAACCCCGGCGCAACCGCGTTCACCCGGATGTTCCGTGACGCCAGCTCCTTCGCGGCGCTCTTCGTGAGCCCGATGAGCCCCGCCTTCGACGCCGCGTAATTCGCCTGCCCCTTGTTGCCGACCAGTCCGACCACGCTGGCCACGTTGATGATCCGGCCCGAGCGGCGCTGCATCATCCCGCGGACGACCGCCTTCATGACCCGGTAGGCGCCCTTCAGGTTGACGTCCAGCACGGTGTCCCACTGCTCCTCGGAAAGCCGCGCCAGCAGGTTGTCGCGCGTCACCCCGGCGTTGTTGACGAGGATCTCGATGGGGCCGAGGTCCCGCTCCACCTCCGCGACGCACTGCTCGATGGCGGACGTGTCGACCACGTCCACCCGGAAGCCGCGGGAGCCGCACCCGATCTCGGCCGCGACCTCGAGCGCGTGCTCGTAATCCCGGTCCAGGACCGCCACGTGCGCCCCCTGCCCGCACGCCAGCTCCTTCGCGATGGCCCGGCCGATCCCCCGGCCGGCCCCCGTCACCATCGCCACCTTGTCGTCGAGCCCGAAGTTCACGCCGCCTCCAGGAACGCCCCGACCTCTGCCGCCGTCCCCAGGTTCACCGTCCGCGCGCCGGGGAGGATGCGCTTGGCCAGCCCCGTCAGCACGTTCCCCGGGCCGATCTCGACGAATGTCGCGTCCGCTCCCGCGAGCGCGCCGAGCTTCCGGACCGAGTCCACCCACCGGACCGGACTGGTGAGCTGCGCCCCGAGGAGACGGCGGGCGACGCCGCTGTCGCGGACCGGCTCGGCGCTCGCGTTGGCCACGACGGGGAACGCCGGCGTGGCCAGTGCAACCGCTTCGAGCGCCGCGGCGAACTGCACGGCCGCCGGCTCCATCAGGGGCGAGTGGAACGCCCCGCTCACCTTGAGCGGGATCACGCGCTTGGCGCCCGCCGCCTTGAGCAGCTCCGCGGCGCGGCTCACGGCAACCGGGTCGCCCGACACGACGACCTGGTCGGGCGCGTTCAGGTTCGCTGGCACCACCACGCCGTCCGCGCCACTGGCCTGGCGGCATGCGGCGGCCACCTGGTCCGCGTCGAGCCCCATCACCGCCGCCATCGTGCCCGGACGCGCGACGCCGGCGTCGCGCATCAGCTCGCCGCGCCGCCGCACCAGCCGCGCCGCCTCCGGGACGCCGAGCGCGCCGGCCGCGACGTAGGCGCTGTACTCGCCCAGCGAGTGCCCGGCGGCCGCCGCCACCTTGGGCGCCAGCGCCGGTCCCGCCACCGCCCACACCGCGCAACTGTGCGCCAGGATCGCCGGCTGGGCGTGATCGGTGCGGGTGAGCAGATCCTCCGGCCCACTCCACATCACCGCCGAGAGCGCGAGGCCAAGCGCCTCGTCCACCGCCTCCACCGCGGCGCGCGCGGCCGGAAACGTCTCCGCCAGGTCCTTCGCCATCCCGACTCGCTGCGCGCCCTGGCCGGGACAGAGCAGCGCGACGGTGGCCCTCAGGTCGGGGCCAGATCGCGCGTCCGGCGCGACCGACGCCTCCGGTGCCGGTGCGCGCGCCTCCGGCGCGGTGGCACCCGTCGCGGCGCCAGACCGAGCGGGCGGCGCATCGGTTGTGTCGTGCCGGGGTCGGCGCGCGTCCGGCGCGCTCACCAGCGCACGACCATCGCTCCCCAGGTGAACCCGGAGCCGAACGTGACGAGCAGCGCGACGGTCCCGGGCTTGAGGCGTCCGCTCTGCCGGGCCTCGTCGAGCGCGAGCGGGATCGAAGCGGAGCTGGTGTTTCCGAACCGGTCCACGTTGGTAAAGACCTTCTCCATCGGGATGTGCGCGTGCTCGGCCGTGGCGGTGATGATCCGCATATTGGCCTGGTGAGGCACCAGCAAGTCCACCTGCTCGGCGCTGATTCCCGCCGCCTCCAGCGCGCACTGCGCCGCGTCCGACATTGAGCGCACCGCCGCCTTGAAGACTTCGCGCCCCGCCATCTTGAGGTAGTAGCTGCGGTCTTTCAGCAGCTCCTCGCTGGGAGGATGCGCCGCGCCCCCGCCAGGCCGGTAGAGCAGCTCGGCCAGGGTGCCATCCGACTTCAGGTAGCTCGAGAGGATCCCCCGCTCGCCGGTCGCCTTGACCAGCACGGCCGCCCCGGCGCCGTCGCCCAGGAGCACGGCCGTGGACCGGTCGGTCTGGTCGGTGATGCAGCTCAGACGCTCGCTGCCGACCACGAGCGCCCGCGTGGCCGTGCCAGCGTCAATCATGGACTTTGCGACCACGAGCGCGTACACCCACCCCGGGCAGGCGGCGATGACGTCGAAGGCGGCGGCGTTCTTGGCGCCGATAAGCGCCTGGACGTCGCACGCCATCGAGGGCAACAAGCGGTCGGGAGAGGCCGTCGCCCCGACGACGAGATCCACGTCGGCCGGCGTGAGCTTCGCGTCCGCCAGCGCCTTGAGGCTCGCGTCGCGCGCCATCCCCGACGTGGTCTCGCCCGGCCCGGCGAAGTAGCGCTGCCTGATCCCGGTGCGCTCCTGGATCCACGTGTCTGAGGTCTCGAGGGTCTTCTCGAAGTCGGCGTTGGTCACCAGGCGGCTCGGCACGACGGAGCCGAGCCCGGCGAAGGTCACGGTGGGTCGGATCATTGGCTTACGCGGTCACGAGCGAACTCGCGCTCCATGTGCTGGACCAGATGGTGCTGCGCTGCATCGACGGCGACTTTGACGGCGTTCCGGATCGCCTCGGGCGACGAGCGCCCGTGGCAGATGATGGACACCCCGCGGACTCCCAGGAGCGGGGCACCGCCGATCTCGGCGTAGTCGAGCCGGCGCCAGATCCGGGTCATCGCCTCGCCGGCCGCGGTCGCCGCGCCCAGCTCACGCTCGACCAGCGCCCGGAAGAGCCGCTCCACCGACTCGTAGAACTTGAGCACGACGTTCCCCGTGAAGCCGTCGCAGACCACCACGTCGAAGTCCCCGCTCTCGCACCTCCCCAGGAGGATGTGACGGCCCTCGACGTTGCCGACGAACCGGAGACCGCTCTCGCGGAGCAGGCGGTGCGCCTCCTTCACCGCGCCGTTCCCCTTCTCGTCCTCCTCGCCGATGTTGAGCAGCCCGATCGCCGGGTCCGTGCGGCCCATCACGTCCCGCGCGTACAGCGCACCCAGGTGCGCGAACCCCACGAGCTCGTTGGCGGAGCAGTCCACGTTGGCGCCGACGTCCAGCACCAGCACGGTCTGCCGGCTGGTGGGGAACGGCGTCCCAATGGCGGGACGGTCGAACCCATCGAAGAGACGGAGCATCAGGGTGGATGCGGCCATCACAGCACCGGTGTTGCCCGCGCTGATGAACGCATCGGACTGGCCTGCCTTCTGGAGCCCGAGGCCTAACGCGATGGAGGAATTGCGCTTGGAGCGAATCGCTTGAAGCGGTTTCTCGCCCATCCCGACGACTTCGGCGGCGTCCACGATCTGGATCCGGCCGCCATCGACCTTGGTACGCTCCAGCTCCCGCTCGATGGAATGCTGCTGGCCCACGAGCTGGATCGCGATGTCCGCCGGCAGCTCGGCCAGCGCCAGGGCCGCTCCGGCGACGGGGACGGCAGGGGCGTGGTCGCCCCCCATCGCGTCGATGGCGATGCGGATCACTCAATCCTCGATGTCGATGCGCCGCTCGCCCTTGTAGTAGCCGCAGTTCGGGCACACGCGATGCGGGATGCGCATCTCGCCGCACTTGGGACAGGGGGCCAGGGTCGGGGCCGTTGCCTTGTAGTGGGTACGCCGCATCCGCTTCTTCGACTTCGAGGTCCGTCGCTTCGGAACAGCCATGGGTCATTCGCCTTTGCGTAGCTTGGTGAGCGCGGCCCACCGCGGGTCCACATCCGGCTGGCAGCCGCACGGGCCGAGGTTGAGGTCGGCGCCGCACCGGGGACACAGGCCGCGGCAGTCGGCGCGGCACTCCACGAACTGCGGCACGGCGAGGATCAGCTCCTCGCGGACCGCCTGCGACAGGTCGAGCACCGTCGCGCGGCGGGGCACGACGTAGCAGTCATCAGCCTCGCCCGCCTCATCCTCCTCGACAAACACCAGCCCCAGGGATTGTGACAGCGGGACGCGCACCGGCGCCAGGCAGCGGCGGCACTCGGCCTGGACCACGGTCACGAGCCGTGCCCGCCAGTAGTACTTCCCTTCCCCTGCCGCGCTGAGTCGTCCCGAGACGAGGAGAGGAGACGCGAGCACCACTCCGGCGCCCACCACGAGGGGGTCGTCGGCCGCAACCTCTGCGGTCGTCTCCACCGGCCCCTCGCGCACCGCCGCGAGGTCGATGCGCAACATAGCCGACGAAGCTAACCCCATGTCCTGCATGGGTCAATCGAACCAGGGGCTGCCGGCTCGGGCCTGCCGGCGCCGCTACGCCAAGTCCGCCTCGGGGAAGAAGAAGGCCACCTCGCGGGCGGCGTTTTCCGGGCTGTCGGAGGCGTGGATGGCGTTCCGCTCCTTGGACTCCGCATACAGGGCTCGCACGGTGCCCGGGGCGGCGTCCTTCGGGTCGGTGGCGCCGATCACCTCGCGCAGCCTGGCGACCGCATCCTGCCGCTCCAGAGCCATGGGGAGGCACGGACCGGAGGTCATGAACGCGACCAGGGGCCGGAAGAAGGGCCGCTCGCGGTGCACGGCATAGAACGCTTCCGCCTGCGCCCTGGTGAGATGCACCATGCGCGCCGCGCGGACCTTGAAACCGGCCGCCTCCAGGTGGGTGAGGACCTTCCCTGCCTTGCCCGACGCCAGGGCGTCGGGCTTGATGATGGCGAGCGTGAGCATCGGCGGTTCAGTACCCCAGGAGTTTGCGGACGATGTCGCCGCGAGTCAGGAAGCCGACCAGCGCGCCCTCGCGCGTGACGGGAAATCTATCGACGTCCTTCGCCAGCATCAGGGCCGCGACGTCGGCGATGGTCTGGTCTTCGGCGAGGCAGAGGACGGTCCGGTCCATGGCGTCGCGGACCGGGACGGCCCCGGGATCCGCGGGGGACTCCCGGGCGGTCCGGCGCTTGACCGCTTTCATCTGGCCCGTGGAGAGCTGCTGCACCGTCTGCGGGAGCAGGTGCTTGAGCAGGTGGCCGTCGGTCAGGAGGCCCACAACTTCGCCGCCGGGCCCGGTCACGGGGAGGGCGCGGACTCCGCGGCCGAGCATCACGCGCGCCGCCTCGCTGAGGGGGGTCTCCGGGCCGACCGTGGTCACGTTGGTGGTCATCAGGTCGTGCACCGTGACCTCGCCGGGCAGCGCCGTCTCACGCAGCGCCGGGATGGCGAGGACCTCGTCGGGGCTCCTGGCGGCGTGCAGCCCCGCGAGGATCTCGTCGGAGGAAAGCGCACGCGCGACGGCGCTCATCGCGCGCAGGTAGTCGGACGCCTCCTGGACCGGGGCGAGAATCAGCACGACGACGCGGGCGCAACGGTTGGGGTCGTTATCGCGGCAGATCGGCTGGGCCGACACGCCGATGGCTACGGCGAGCGATGCGGCCGCGTCGGTGCGGAAGTGCGGGAGGAAGGCGCGGCCGGCGACCATGACCACGTCCTCCGGCCACTCGTGCTTGAGCATCTCGGTGAGGCGCGCCTCGTCCGCCACGGCGCCCGACTTCGTCAGCGTCCGCGCCAGCTTGGAGGTCGCGTCCCGCACGGTCCGCGCCTCGAGCGGGACGATGATCCGTCGCCGGTCGAGGAGATCGGCGAGCTTCACCGCTTCTTCTTCACCGGTTTCCGCGCCCTGCCCCTCTGCTTCGCACCGCCGGGCTTCCGCCGCTGCATCCTGCTCGCGATCAGGGGCACCACATCAGCCGGGCGCTTCATCACCGCGATGCCGGCGCGTTCGAAGGCCGCGATCTTCTCGGCCGCCGTCCCGGAGGAGCCGGAGATGATGGCACCGGCGTGACCCATCCGGCGGCCGGGCGGCGCGGTCTGGCCGGCGATGAACCCGACCACCGGCTTCGTCATCTTCGCCTTCACGAAGTCGGCCGCCTTCTGTTCGTCGGTGCCGCCGATCTCGCCGATAATCACGACCGCCTTGGTCTTCGGGTCCGCCTCGAATGCGGCCAGGCAGTCGATGAAATTCGTGCCGATGATCGGATCGCCGCCGATCCCGACGCAGGTGGTCTGACCCCAGCCCGCGCGCGTGAGCTGGTAGACGACCTCGTAGGTGAGCGTGCCGGAGCGCGAGACGACCCCGATCGGCCCGGGCGTGCAGATCTGCCCGGGGATGATGCCGATCTTGGCGACGCCCGGCGTGATGATGCCGGGACAGTTGGGGCCGATCAGCCTGGTGCCCCGCTCGACGAGGTAGGGGAACACGCGCGTCATGTCGAGGACGGGGACGCCCTCGCTGATGCACACGACGAGCTTGATACCGGCGTCGGCCGCCTCGAAAATCGCGTCGGCCGCGAATTTCGCCGGCACGTAGATGACCGAGGTGTTCGCCTTCGTGGCGGCGACCGCCTCCGCCACCGTGTTGAAGATCGGGACCTTGGTCTCGAACTTCTGCCCGCCCTTGCCCGGCGTCACGCCGGCCACGACCGGTGTGCCATACGCGAGCATCTGCTTGGCGTGGAACGAGCCGTCGCGGCCCGTGATCCCCTGCACCACCAGCCTGGTGCCCTGGTCGACGAAGATGCTCACGCCGCCGCCCCTCCCTTCGCCAGCAGCACCGCCTGCTCCACGGCGGCGTCCATGTCCGTCAGCGCCCGCATCCCCACCCCGTCGAGGATCTTCAGCGCCTCCTGCTCGTTGGTCCCGGTCAGGCGGATCACCAGCGGCCGCTCGACCTTGAACTGGCGGGTCGCCGCGACGATGCCGTTGGCCACGTCGTCGCAGCGCGTGATCCCGCCGAAGATGTTGAACAGGATCGCCTTCACCTTGGGATCGGACGTGATGATCTTGAGCGCGGTGACGACCTTCTCGGGGTTCGACGAGCCGCCGATGTCCAGGAAGTTCGCCGGCTCGCCGCCGTAGTACTTCACGAGATCCATCGTCGCCATCGCGAGGCCCGCGCCGTTCACGCAGCACCCGACGTTGCCGTCGAGCTTGATGTAGGTGAGATTGGCCTCCCGCGCCATCACCTCGGACGCTTCCTCCGCCGCGACGTCGCGCAGCGCCGCGATTGCGGGCTTGCGCTCCAGCTCGTTGTCGTCCACCACGATCTTCGCGTCCAGCGCCACCACCTCGCCCCGGGGCGTGACGACCAGCGGGTTGATCTCCGCCAGCGACGCGCCGGCGTCCACGAACGCATGATACAGCTTCTGGAGGATGTCGGCGGCCTGGCGCACCAGCGCGACGTCGCCGTAGAGCCGGAAGCCGAGCGCCATCGCCTGGTGCGGCAGCAGCCCGTAGCGCGCGTCCACCGTCGCCCGGAAGATCTTCTCCGGCGTCTTGGCGGCGACCTCCTCGATGTCGATGCCGCCGGCGGGGCTCACCATGAAGACCGGTGAGTGGGAGGCGCGGTCCACGATCACGCCGACGTACGCCTCGCTCGCGATGTCCGTGGCGGGCACCACCAGCACTTTGGTGACGGTGAGGCCCTTGATCTTCATGCCGAGGATCTGCCCGGCCACGCGCTCCGCTTGCTCGGGCGAGTCGGCGAGCTTGACGCCGCCCGCCTTGCCGCGCCCTCCGGCGTGGACCTGCGCCTTCACGACGACCTTAGGGACGCCGAGGCGCTCCATCGCGCGCCTGGCTTCGGCGGGCGTCGCGGCGACCACGCCGGGCGGCACCGCGATGCCCGCCCGCGCCAGCAGCTCGCGCGCCTGATACTCGTGGATGTTCATCGCTCCTCAGTCACAATGGTTGTGCCGGTCTCGCCGCGGATCGCGGCGAGTCCCGACCCCAGCGCCGCGATCACGGCGCGCTCACCGCCGCCCCGCACGAACGCGATCGCGGCCTCCACCTTGGGGCGCATGCTGCCCTCGGCGAATTGGCCTTCGCGCAACAGGATTTCCGCCTCCGCGGTGGTCATACGCCGGATGGGTTCCGCACGGTCCGTGCCGTAGTCCCGCTCCACGGCCTCCACATCCGTAAGAATCAGGAGGAGATCGGCCCCGAGCTCCCGGGCGAGGATTGCCGCGGTCCGGTCCTTGTCCACGACGGCGTCCACGCCTTCCAGACGCAGTACCGGATCGCGGTAGACCGGGGGCCCGCCGCCGCCCGCCGCCACGACGATCGTGCCTGCCTCGACCAGGCGTCGTACCATGGGGGCCTCGACGACGTCGATCGGCACCGGGCTCGCGGCGAGGCGCCGCCACCGCCCGGCCTTGTCCTTGCCCACGGGCTCGCCGCGCCGCTCGAGCGCGGCGCGTCGCTCCGGCGTGAGCTCGTGCCCGATCGGCTTCGTCGGCCGGCCGAGCCGCGGGTCGTCCGGCGCCACCAGCGTCTGGGTGATGAGCGTGACGACGGCGCGGTCGATCCGGGCGCGCTCGAGCGCGTTCTGCAGCGACTGCTGGATCATGTAGCCGATCCACCCGGCCGTCTCGGCCACGAGAACGCCCAGCGGCAGCGGCTCGACCTCCGCCGCGGCCAGCTCGTTGCGCGCCAGGGAATCGCCCACTTGCGGGCCGTTGCCATGCACGATGGCGATGCGCCATCCCTCCCTGGCCAGGTCCACGATCGGCGCCAGGCTCTCCCGCGTGTGCCGGAACTGGCTCGCGATGGTGCCGCGCTCGCCTGCGGGCGCCAGGGCGTTGCCGCCGAGGGCCACGACCACCGTACGCCCGTCCATCAGCCCTCCTGAGGGCCGCCGAAGGTAGGCGCCCGCTCCCTCGGCTTCAAGGGCGGCGCGCCCCGGTGGGCGGAGCGCCGAGGACCCGGCGCAACGCCTCGTAAGCGCGCGCGAAGGCCGCCCAGTCGCCGCGGCGCGAGGCCGAGTCGAGGGCGGCGAAGGCCGCGCGGGCCTCGCCGAGCGTCGTGGCGGCCGCCGCGACGGCGGTCGCCGGCGATCCGCGGCCGGACGCGAGTGCGACCGCCACGCTCATGGCGCCGTCCCCGATGCCCAGCCTGCCCGAGGCGAGGAGCTCGGTGCCCCGCGGCAGCAGCGGCTCCCGCGCGCGCTGCTCCGACGCAAACAGGAACTGCAGGTAGGCGACGGTGCCGGCGGCCGGGAACGCCGCCACCGGGCTCCGCCGCGCCGCGCCGTCGGGACCCGCGGCGCCGGCTACGGCGGCGACGATTGCCGGCGCCGACGCGAGCCGACTCGCCGCGGCCTCGATGGTCGGGAACTGGCCGCCGGGCACGCGCAGCAGGCGCAGCCATGGAGTGCCGTCGGCGCGCGTTCCGCCCGCGGCGATCGCCACCAGGGTGTTGCCCGCGGCGTCCGAGAACGACGCCAGTCGCCACACGGCCGGCGCCCTGTCCCGGAGCGCGAGCAGCGCCGGCGTGACGGCGGGCTCGCGCGGCTCGGACCTCGCCTCGGGGGCCTTCGCCTCGTCGCTCTCACGCCGCTCCACCGTCCAGCGCTCGCCGCCCGCGTCGCCGCGATGCCGCGCCAGCATCTCAAGCTGCGTGGCGAACAACTGCGCCGGATACCCGAGATGCGCCCTCAGCTCGGGGCCGAGGCTGTCGGACGGGAGCGGTGTGGTACCGTATCCCTCGGCGAGTGCGGAGGCGAACTCCAGGTCCGGCGGCCGGAGATAGAGACGGGTCCGGCCGCTGACCGCGTCCACCGTCGCCACGAAGGCGGCGCGGAGGAAGTTCACCGCGTCGCCGCTCCACGGCACATGCTCGGCGAGCGGGAAGCGCGCCGAAGCGAGATAGCCGTCCGCCATCCACAACAGCCGCCCGCCCACCATCGCCGCGCGTGGCGCGTCGAACGACGCGAACGGATACAGCCGCTCCAGGCGGCGCGGCACGTCGCGCCAGACCAGCAGCCGGTCCGCAACGCTGGTGCGGCGGTCGAGGAGCGGCGGCGACTGCAGTGCCCACGCGAGCAGCAGGCGCCGCATGAGGCCCCCGAGCCTCACCCCCGCGGGGCCGTCCGGGGGCGCGGGCTCGTCGGGTCCCACGATGGCGGGGTCGGCGGCGCGCGCCAGATAGCGGATGCGGCCGGGCGAGCGCATCAGGGGCACCGGCGTGGCCGAGCCGGCCCCGATGTCGGGTCGAGCGACGAAGGTCAGCTCCCCCGCGCCCGCGCCGGCCGCGACGGCCACGGGCTCCCCCGCCCACGAGAGCGGCCCACGGTGCAGCGCGGTCCAGCCGGGGCGGCGCTGCTCGCGCTCGAGCCCGAGCACGTCCGTCTCCGGGACCGCGAGGGCCATGAGTCTCGGCTCCGCTCCCGCCGCCGCGTACGCGTCGACCGTCACCGTCCACGTGCGCGGTCGCTCAGTGTCGGGCACTGCGGCGGTGAGCGCGGCTGCCAGCAGCTCCGGCTCGACGGCCCACGGCGAGACCCCGCCGAGTTCGCGGCCGAGCGCCGCGATGCTGTCGTCGGGGACCGTCGCCCGCGCATCCAGCCGCTCGTCGTCCGTTCCCACCAGCAGCCCGACGCCCGCACGCGAGTACCGGTCGGCATACTGCGCCAGGGCGAGGGCGGCCTCCGGGTCGGGGCGGCCGTGCCAGGCGTCCCAGAGGTAGGGCGCGACGAAGCGTCCCAGGACGCCGATCAGCGCCAGCGTCGCCCATGCCGCGAGCAGGACCCCGGTCCGTCTGAGGCGGAGCGTCGCCAGGGTTCCGGCGGCCACGACGAGGGCCAGCGCGGCCAGCGCCCCGGAGACGGGCAGCCGGATCGCGCGGTCAGCCTGGGAGAGAGCGCCGTTCGCGCTGCCCCCGCCCCCAACGAGCCCGGAGGCGTCGAGTTGAAACCCCCACGCGAGGACCAGCGCGAGACAGGAGAGCAGCACGGTTATGTGAACGCGAGCGTGGGGCGTCATCTTCAGACGTCGCGCGGCGTAGGTGATGCTCCCGGTCAGCGCGTAGAGCGCCGCGGCCACGAAGAGCGCGAAGAGCACCAGCGCGAGAGCGACGAGATGCAGCGTCTCCAGCAGCGGCAGTCTGGTCAGATAGAAGGAGGCGTCGCGCCCCAGAACGGGCTCGCGGAACCCCAGCGGCGTGGCGTGCCGCGCCAGCGTGATCAGATCCGGCAGGTCCGCGAAGGTCACGGCCGTGACGATGCCAAGCAGGAGGGCGAGTCCGAGCGCGATCCACCGCAGGCTGCGGCGCGGCACCGCTTCCGCGATCTCCAGGTCGCCCACCCGTCGTGGCAGATGGACCGCACCGATGGAGCGGTAGACGGCGAAGGTCTGGGCGGCGTACCAGAGCGTGGCGGCCGCCGCGACGGCCAGTTGCCAACCCAGGTCGTGCCGCAGGCGGGCCCAGTACATCTGGCCCAGGCCGAGGTCGGCAAACCACGAGGCCTCGGTGAAGCGGATGGCCAGCCAGCGGCCGCCGAACAGGACCACGAAGACGGCCGCGACCGCGTACCCGGCGACGCGCCGGCGGCTCATGCGGGAATTCCGCCGACTCCCTGGGCCTTCAGCACCTGCTTGGCCTCGCGGCGAATGGTCTCCAGGCCCTGCGCGCTCCTGGATTCGAACCGCAGCACCAGGATCGGCTGCGTGTTGGAGGCGCGGATCAGCCCCCACCCGTCGCCGCTGCGCCAGCGCACCCCGTCGATGGTGACCGTCGGATACCGCGCGGCGAAGTACCGGGCGGCCGCCTCGACCACCGCCGTCTTCCGGTCCTCGGCGCAGTCCACCCGGATCTCGGGGGTGGAAACGTACCGCGGCAGCGCGCCGGTCAGGGCCGAGAGCGGCCGGTTCTGCCCCGCCACGATCTTGAGGAGGCGCGCCGCCGCATACATCGCGTCGTCGTACCCCAGGTAGTCCGGCGGGCCGAAGAACATGTGCCCGCTCATCTCGCCCGCCAGGACCGCACCGCTCTCCTTCATCTTCTTCTTGATGTGCGAGTGCCCGGTCATCCACATCACGGGCTTGACTCCGGCCTGCTCGAGCGCCTCCACCAGGCCGTCCGAGCACTTCACGTCGAAGATGACCTCCTTGCCCTTGCCGAGGCGCCGCGCCACGTCCTGGCCGAGGAGGGCGAGGATCTGGTCGCCGAAGATGATCTCCCCGTGCTCGTCCACCGCGCCGATGCGGTCGCCGTCCCCGTCGAACGCGATGCCGACGTCCGCGCGTTCCGCGCGGACGCGGGCCTGCAGGTCGCGGAGGTTGCCGAGGACGGTCGGATCGGGGTGGTGGTTCGGGAAGGTGCCGTCGGAGTCACAGTAGAGGCGGTCGATCCGGGCGCCGATCGCTTCGAGGATCTGAGGACCGGCAAGGCTCGCCGTGCCGTTGCCGCAGTCCACGACCACGTTGAGCGGGCGGTCGAGCTTCCCGATCCGCCCGACGACCTCCTGTTGGTAGGCCTCGAGGACCCCGTGCGACTCGATCGTACCCCGCCCCGCCGCGAAGGCGTCCTGCTCGATCCGCTCGCGCAGGGTCTGGATATCGTCGCCGGCGAACGGCAGGCCCCCGAGGACCATCTTGACCCCGTTGAACTCCGGCGGGTTGTGGGAGCCGGTGATCTCGACGCCGCCGTCGGCGTGCAAGTAGTGGATGGCGTAGTAGAGCGTCGGCGTCGGAATCAGACCGACACCCAGCACCCTGGCCCCCGTCGACGCGAGGCCCTCGATGAGGGCGGCGGCGAGCTGCTCCCCACTGGGCCGGTTGTCCCGGCCCACGGCGAGCGAGGGCGCGTGTCCCAGCCGGTCTCTCGCCTCCGAGCCGATGGCCCGCCCCACGGCTCGCGCCACCTGCGGCGTGAGGTCCACGCCCACGGTGCCCCGGATGTCGTACTGCCGGAAGATGACGGGATCGATTCGCATGTCTGGAAGGTGTCCTGCGCCGCCGCCGCGGTCCAGCCGCGGCTAGTGGCTGGCGGGAACTGGCGCGGCGATGGAAATCACGCCCCGCGGAATGAACGCGTGCGAGCCATTCCGCGCGGCGTCCAGGACCAGGTTGGGCCAGAGCCCGAAGACCAGCAGGGCCGCGACCATGACGGCGAGGGTGACGGCCGCGAGGCGCGGCACCCGCACCGCCGCATGGACCTGGTCGTGGGCCGGCGCCTTCATGTACATCGCCATCACCACCGGCAGATAGTATCCCGCCGACACGACGCTGGCCACGGCGAGGACGGCCGCCAGGATGGGATACCCGCCGCCGGTCGCGGACGTGAGGATGTACCACTTGCCGATGAAGCCCGCGGTGCCCGGGAACCCCAGCAGCGAGAGCATGCAGATCGCCATCGCGAAGGCGAGCCACGGGTGCGTCTGGGAGAGGCCCGCGAGGTCGTCGATCCGCACGTCGCGCTCTCCACCCCGCCCCTTGAGCGCGAGGATGGCGAAGGCGCCCACCGTCATGAGCGTGTAGAACAGGAGGTAGAAGAGGAACGCCGCCGCCCCCGCGACCGAGCCCGACACCAGCGCCGTGAGCAGATAGCCCGCGTGCGCGATGCTCGAGTACGCGAGCATCCGCTTGAGGCAGCGCTGCGCCAGCGCGATCAGGTTGCCCACGACCATCGTGACGGCCGCCAGCCACCAGATCACCTGCTCCCAGTCGGGGTGGATGGTCCCGAAGGCCTGGAGCAGCACGCGCACCAGCGCGGCGAACGCCGCCGCCTTCACCGCCACGGCCATGTACGCGGTGACCGGCGTCGGGGCGCCGTCGTACACGTCCGGCATCCACATGTGGAACGGGACCGCGGCGATCTTGAAGCCGAACCCGATGAACAGCAGGGCCATCCCGCCCAGCAGCATCGGGTGCCCCGCCAAGCCGAGCGGCGCGAGCTGCGCGGCGATCACCGGGATCTTCGTCGAGCCGGTGGCGCCGTACAGAAGCGCGATGCCGTACAGGAAGAAGCCGGAGGCGAAGGCGCCCAGGAGGAAGTACTTGAGCGCCGCCTCCCCGCCCACTCTGCTCCGGCGGTCGATGCCGGACAGCACGTAGACCGAGATCGACATCAGCTCGAGGCCGAGGAAGACGACGAACAGATCGGAGCCGCCCGCCATCAGCATCATCCCCACCGCCGCGAACAGCACCATCACGTGGTACTCGGGGATGAGGATCCCCTCCCGTTCGAGGTAACCGATCGCGAACAGCACACCCAGCGCGGCGCCGAGCAGCACGATCAGGTCGACCGCCCAGCGGAACGAGTCCACCGCGACGCTGCCCGGCGCCCCCGTGGCCTGGGCGTTCGCGAGCCACAGCGCGAGCACGGCGGCCGCGGCCAGGGCGATGCCGATCAGCGCGAGGATGCCGGCCCGGCGCTGCGCGTCCGCCTGCCGGTGGTGCCACGCGGCGTCGAGGAGCAGGGCCATCGCCCAGAGCGTCAGCACGGTCTCCGGAAGCAGGGCCCGGACCAGGTCCCAGCCGCGCGCCAGGTCGAGGGTCACGGTTGCGGCGTCCCCGCGCGGGCCACCGCGCCGGAGGAGGCGCTGTCGGCCACCGCAAGCGTTCTGAGCGCCGCCCGCACGGCCGGCTGCGGACTCACCGCCGCCACCGCGGGCGCCGGCCTACCCTGCACCGACTCGATGAAGTGCCGGGCAGACGGTTCCATGCGCCGCAGCACGGGAGCGGGAAAGAGCCCGAGCCACAGGATGACGACCACGAGGGGGACCAGGACGCCCCACTCCCGCGGCACCAGGTCGGTGAGGCTCCGGTTCTCCTTCTTGTCGAGCGCGTAGTAGATGATCCGCTGGATCGCCCACAGCAGGTAGGCCGCGGCGAAGATCACCCCGGTCGTCGCGATGCCCGCCGCGATCGGATGGGTGCGGAACGTGCCGAGCAGGACGAGGAACTCGCCGACGAAACCGTTCGTCCCGGGCAGCCCGATGGACGAGAGGCTCACCAGCGTGAGCACGGCCGCGTAGGCCGGCATCACCCGCGCGATGCCGCCGAAGTCGGCGATCAGGCGGCTGTGGCGGCGCTCGTAGATCATTCCGACCAGAAAGAACAGCGCCCCCGTCGAGATGCCGTGGTTGATCATCACCATCAGGGCGCCCTGCGTGCTCTGAATGGTCAGCGCCCAGATCCCGAGCACCACGAAGCCGAGGTGGCTGACCGACGAATAGGCGATCAGCTTCTTGAAGTCGGGTTGGACCATCGCGACCAGCGCCCCGTACACGATCCCCACCACCGCCAGCGTGATGACCACGGCGCTCACGGTCGGGTTGGTCGCGACCGAGGGGAAGAACGGCAGCGCGAACCGGAGGAAGCCGTAGGTCCCCATCTTGAGCAGGATCCCCGCCAGGATCACCGAGCCGGCCGTGGGCGCCTCCACGTGGGCGTCCGGCAGCCAGGTGTGGAACGGGACCATCGGGACCTTGATCGCGAACGCCAGGAAGAACGCGCCGAACAGCCAGAACTGGGCCGACATCGGCAGCGCCGCGTAGCGGAGGATGTGCTCGTACGCGAAGGAGTAGTCGCCCCCCGCCGCGCGCCCGGCGTTGAAGTACAGGACCAGGATCGCCACCAGCATCAGCAGCGAGCCGAGGAACGTGTAGATGAAGAACTTGATGCTGGCGTACAGCCGGCCCTTGCCGCCCCACACCCCGATGATGAAGTACATCGGGATCAGCATCACTTCCCAGAACACGTAGAAGAGGAACAGGTCCATCGCGACGAAGACGCCGATCATCCCCGTCGTCAGGACCATCATCAGCGCGTAGTAGCCCTTCTCCCTCTTCGTGATCCCCGACCAGCTGCCGAGAACCGCGAGCGGCATCAGGAAGGTCGTGAGCAACACCATGAACAGCGAAATGCCGTCCACGCCGATCCGGTACTCGATCCCCCAGGCGGGGATCCAGGGCAGCGAGCCGCCGACCTGTATCGGCGGGCCCGCCGGGTCGTACGCCCACCACAACCCGACCGAGACGGCGAACTCGAGGAGCGCGACGCCGAGCGCGATCTTCTTGGCCGCGCCTTCCGGCGCCGCCCAGATCAGCAGGGCGCCCGCGAGGGGGATCAGCAGCAGCGCGCTGACGCCCCAGTGCGCGTAGTCGATGGCGGCGAGGAAGGCGGTCACGCTCGCTACTTGAGCAGGGCCGCCAGCACGGCGACCGCTCCGATGAGGAAGAAGACGACGTAGGTGCCGACCTGGCCGGACTCGATGCGGCTGCCGATCCACCCCAGGCCGCGGGCCAACGCGGCCGATCCGTTCACGCCGGCGGTGTCGATGAGGCCGGCGTCCACGCCCTTCCAGAGGACCACCCGCGCGAACCAGACCAGCGGCTCGATGATGAAGCGCCGATAGAACTCGTCCACCCGGTACTTTTCCAGCAGCAGCTTCGCGAACCCGGTCTCCTGGGGCGCGCGCTCCGGCGGCAGCAGCGCCTCGGGCTTCAGGATCCGGCCCGCGAGCCAGAGGCCCGCGATGCCGATCAGCGCGGCCCCGACCATCAGCCCGATCTCGACGCCGCCGGACAGGGCGAGGTCCGGGACGAACGCGGCGCTCTGCGCCGTCAGCGGCTCGAGCCAGTGGCGCAGCGTCTCCACGTGCGGCAGGTTGAGCGCTCCACCCACGATGGTCAGCGCCGCCAGCACGATCAGCGGCGCGGTCATCACCCAGGGCGCCTCCGTGAGATACGGCCGCTCCAGGTCACCGGTGCGGTTCGGGCCGTGGAAGGTGTACAGCATCAGACGGCCCATGTAGAACGCGGTCAGGAACGCCGCCACGATGCCGAGCAGCCACACGAGCAGGTAGAACGGCTGGCCCTGGCCCCGCGCGAACGCCGCGCCGAGGATCCCATCCTTGGAGAAGAACCCGGCCAGCGGCGGGATGCCCGCGATGGCGAGGGTCGCCACCCACATCGTCCGGGCGGTCCACGGCATGTACGCCGCCAGGCCGCCCATGTTGCGCATGTCCTGCGCGTCCGCCTGCCGGTGGGTGTGATGATACGCCTGATGCATCACGTGGATGACGCTGCCCGCGCCGAGGAACAGCAGCGCCTTGAAGAACGCGTGCGTGACCAGGTGGAACATCCCCGAGGCATACGCCCCCACGCCCACGCCGACGAACATGTATCCGAGCTGCGAGATGGTGCTGTAGGCAAGCACCTTCTTGATGTCCCACTGCTTGAGGCCGATCGTGGCCGCGAACAGCGCGGTGAGCGCGCCCACGCCGGCGACGACGGCCGACGCCACCGGGGCCATCGCGAACAGGATGTTGGCGCGCGCCACGAGGTACACGCCCGCCGTCACCATCGTCGCGGCGTGGATCAGCGCGGAGACCGGCGTCGGTCCGGCCATCGCGTCGGGGAGCCATACGTAGAGCGGGATCTGCGCCGACTTGCCCACGCACGCCATGAACAGGAACAGGGCGATCGCCGTCACGGTGCCCCCGCCCGCGGCCAGCCCCTGCGGGGCCCGGGCGAAGGTCTCGCGGAAGTCCAGCGTTCCCAGATGCGTGAAGATCAGGAACATCGCGATCAGGAAGCCGACGTCGCCGATGCGGTTCACCAGGAATGCCTTGAGCCCCGCATCCGCCTTCTCCTTCTCCTCGAACCAGAAACCGATCAGGAGGTAGGAGCAGAGGCCGACGCCCTCCCAGCCGATGAACATCACGGGGAAGCTCGCGCCGAGCACCAGCACCAGCATGAATGCGACGAACAGGTTGAGATACGCGAAGTAGCGCGCGTAGCCCGGGTCGTCGTGCATGTAGCCCACGCTGAAGAGGTGGATCAGCGACGAGACGCCGGTCACCACCAGCAGCATCACCACCGACAGCTGGTCGACCTGGAGGCCGGCGTTCACGGACAGGTCGCCGACCGGGATCCAGGACCAGAACGTCTGCACGTACGGCGCGGCCGGGTGGGCCGCACGCACCGCGAGGAACACGGCGACGGCCACGACGAAGGCGGCGACGACCGAGCCGACGCCGATGACCGAGACCGTGCGCTTCGCCTTCGGCTTGAGGAACGCCAGCGCCCCGTTCGCCAGGAACCCCGCGAACGGAAGCAGGATGGCCAGACCCACCCAGTCGGCAGCCGTCCCCGCGAGCGGGTTCATCCGCGCAGCAGGTTGATGCGCTGGAGGTTCACGGTGTCCCGGTGCCGGTACAGGGCGATGATGATCGCGAGCCCCACCGCGGCCTCCGCCGCGGCCACGGTCATCACGAAGAAGACGAACACCTGCCCGTCCAACCCGAGCTGCTGCGACAGCGCCACGAAGGTCAGGTTCACCGCGTTGAGCATCAGCTCGATGCACATGAGGATCACGATCGCATTCCGGCGCAGCAGCACGCCCATCACGCCGATCGAGAACAGGATCGCGGATACCGCGAGCGACGGTCCGAGCAGCATCCTACAGCCTCCGCTTGGCGAGGACCACGGCGCCCACGATCGCCGCGAGCAGCAGGACGGACGTGATCTCGAAGGGGACCACGTAGCCCTGGAAGAGCGGCTCGGCCACCACCCGCACGGCGCCGCGCTCGGCCACCGCGCTGGCCACGGTGCCCGGCGGCAGCTGCAGGGACCACGGGGGCGTCACGTTGCGCAGCACGAGCAGCTCCCCGAGCAGCACCAGAGCGCCGACGCCGGCGATGACCCTGCCCCACGGGCCCTTGATGTCGCTGGGGCCGCCGCGACCGAGGTTCAGCAGCATGATGACGAACAGGAACAGCACCATGATCGCGCCGGCGTAGACCAGGACCTGGACCGCGGCGATGAAGTGTGCGTCGAGCAGGACGTAGATGGCGGCCAGCTGGAAGAGCGTGTTCACCAGCCACAGGGCGGAGGCCACCGGGCTCCTGCGGGTAATGCACAGGACGGCCGAGCCGATCGCCAGACCCGCGACGATCCAGAAGAAGACGATCACGCGCTCACTCGCCCTTCGGATCCGAGGGGTCCCACAGGCTGGACACCTCGTGGGTCTGCTTCATCAGGCGCTCCAGATCGTAGACGAAGCCCGCGCGGCTGTACTCCGCGTTCTCGTAGTGCACGCCGACGTGGATCGCTTCCTCGGGGCAGACCTCCTGGCAGTAGCCGCAGAACACGCACCGGAACTCGTCGATCTCGTAGACCAGCGGGTAGCGGTTCCCCTGCTCGTCCTCCCCGGGGATCAGCTTGATGCAGTTGGCGGGGCAGACCTGCGGGCACAGTCCGCACGCGACGCACTTCGCCTTCCCCGTCTCCGTCACGGCCATCCGGTGCGTCCCACGCCAGCGGCCCGACAGGTTCCAGTCGGGCGCCGCGGTCTGCTCCGGATACTCCATCGTCCACTTCTTCTCGAACAGATGCCGGAACGTCAGAGCCATCCCCTTGAGGGTGGCCCGCAGGTACGAGCTTTCGGCCTCGGGCCGGCGCAGCGTCTTGACCGCTATCGGCACGTCACGCGGCTCCGCGCGCGCGGCCCGCCTGGGCGCGCCACCGGTCGTGCTGGCGCGCGGCCGAGCCACCGATCACGCGGTTGGTGTCCAGCACCTTGAAGAGCACGACCGCGAGCACCACGTTCACGGCCGTCAGGACGAGGGCGTACTCGAGGCCGAACCGGAGCCCGGCTGCCTCGAGCGCCCACACGGCGACCGCCACCACCATCACGAACGCCAGCGCCACCGGCAGGAGCACCTTCCAGCCCAGGTCCATCAGCTGATCGAACCGGAACCGCGGCAGCGTCCAGCGCACCCAGATGTAGGCGAACATGAAGAACAGCACCTTCGCCCAGAACACCGCGAACGTCGCCAGGAACTTCCCCACGGTCCACGGCGGAGCGTTGTCCCAGGACGTGAACGGGATGTCCCAGCCGCCGAAGAAGAGCGTGACCATCAGCGCCGAGGCCGTGACCATGTTCGAGTACTCGGCGATGTAGAACATCGCGAACTTCATCGCGGAGTACTCGGTGTGGTAGCCGGCGACGAGCTCGGCCTCCGCCTCCGCGAGATCGAACGGGAGGCGGTTCGTTTCGGCGAAGCTGGCGACGATGAACGTGAAGAACGCGATGAACAGCGGCAGCACGAACCACAGACTGTGCTGCTGCCGCTCGATGATCTCGTTCATCGTGATGTTGCCGGCCAGGACCAGCACGGCGACCGCGGACAGCCCCATCGAGACTTCGTACGAGATCAGCTGTGCCGAGCCCCGGAGCCCGCCCAGCAGCGAGTATTTGTTGTTGGACGACCACCCGGCCAGCACCACCCCGTACACGCCCAGCGAGCTGATTGCCAGGATGTACAGGAAGCCCACCGGCAGGTCGGCGATGGCCGTGTTCACGAGCCCCCACGGCGTCGGCAGCGGCGAGGCGAACGGCACCACCGCGAAGGTGATCAGCGCCGGCGTAAAGGCCAGCATCGGCGCGAGGATGAACACGACGCGATCGGCGAACGGCGGGAGCGTCTCTTCCTTGATGAAGTTCTTGAGTCCGTCGGCCACCGGCTGGAACAGGCCCTCCGGGCCCACCCGGTTCGGCCCGAGCCGGTTCTGGATGAAAGCGCACACCCGGCGCTCCACCAGGGTCCAGAGGGCGATGAGCCCCAGCAGGGCGCCGAAGACCACCAGGATCTTGACGACCGAGATCCACAGGAAGGCCTCGCCGCTCACGGGGGTCATGCCGGGGCTCCCGCGGCGCGGCCGGCGGCCTCCAGAATCGCGCTGAGGATCCACGCCGCCGGGCGCGCCATCCCCGGTGGGGTCTTCGCCTGCCCATAGCGCTGGCGGAGGCCGCGGAGGTTCTCGAACGTCCCCTCCTCCTCCGCCATGTTGGCGCACGGCAGCACGACCGTCGCCCCCCGCGCCGCCTCCGGCAGGACCGTCCCGATGTAGATGAGCTGGCCCGCGGTGACCGGCTGGCCGAGAGCGCCCAGGTCCTCGTCGAGCGCCAGGACCACCGCCGCCCGCTTCGCCGCCTCCGCTGCCGCCGCCCACTCGCGCGTGAAGCCGGCCGCCAGCGCGCCGGCCACGTTCGGGGCACGCTCCTTCCGCAGCGCCAGGTCCGGGACCCCAGCCAGGGGCGCCTCCGGCCCCTCCGTGACGCGGAACGCGCCGCCGCCACCGTGCGCCTTGAGGAGTCCCGCCGCGGCCTCCAGCGCCTCGCACGACGCGGCGGGCGAGACCAGACCGACCCACCGACCCCGAGCCGACCGGATGACGTCGGCGACCCGCGCGAGCGCTTGCTCCCAGTCCACCGGCACCAGGCGCCCGTCACGCTGGACGAGCGGCGCCTCGATCCGGTCCGAGCGGTTGAGCCAGGCATAGTTCAGCCGACCGTGGTCGCAGATCCACCAGCGGTTGACCGTGGGGTTGGGCCGGGGCTTGATCCGCACCACCGTGTTCTCGCGGGTCTCCAGCACGACGTTGCAGCCCTGGGTGCAACCGGGGCAGACCGACGCCGTCCGGTCGAAGTCCCAGACCCGCGCCTTGTTGAGGAAGTCCTTCGAGAGCAGCGAGCCGACCGGGCAGATGTCCACCACGTTTCCCGACCACGGGTGGTCGAGCGGGCGTCCCTCGAAGACCCCGATGTGCGCCCGGTCGCCGCGCTCCTCGACGTTGAGCGTCGGCTCCCCCGCCACGTCCTCCATGAACCGCACGCAGCGGGTGCACAGGATGCAGCGGTTGGGGACGTACAGGATGTCGGGGCCGAAGTCCTCGACCGGGTTGTAGCGCTTGGCGTAGTCCGCGTACCGGCCCGACGAGCGGCCCTCCTGCTCCGTGTAGTCCTGCAGGGAGCACTCGCCCGACTTGTCGCAAATGGGGCAATCGAGCGGGTGGTTGATCAGGAGGAACTCCAGCACGGCGCGCCGCGCCGCCTCCGCCTGCTCGCTGTGCACCGTGACGACCATTCCGGGCGCGACGGGCGTGGCGCACGACGGCACCGGCTTGGGGCTCTTCTCGACATCGACCAGGCACATGCGGCACGAGCCGGCGACGGGCAGTCCCGGATGGTAGCAGTAGTGCGGGATCAGGACGCCGACGACCTTCGCCGCCTCCAGCACCGAGGTCCCCGGCGGGACCTCGACCTCGCGGCCCTCGATCGTGAGCTTGACCAGGTCGCTCATGCGCGGGCCGCCGGCTTGCCGTTCCGGAGGTACGCCTCGAACTCGGGACGGAACTTCTTGATCGCGCTCACCACCGGTGCCGCGCACGAATCCGAGAGCACGCAGATCGTGCGGCCCGTCATCTGCTCGGCCAGGTCCAGCAGGAGACTCAGGTCCTCCCTGCGGCCTTCCCCGTTGAGGAGCCGCTGCAGGATCTTGACCGTCCAGGCGGTGCCCTCGCGGCACTGGGTGCACTGGGCGCACGACTCGTGGGCGTAGAACCTGGCCAGCCGCATCACCTGGTAGACCATGTCGGTGGTGTCGTCGAGCACGATCATGCCGCCGGAGCCGAGCATCGTGCCCTTGGCCACGCAGCCCTCGTAGTCGAGCAGCGTCTCCTCCGCCTCGGCCGCAGTCAGGATCGGGACCGACGAGCCACCGGGGATCACCGCCTTCAGCTTCCGCCCCGGCCGCATCCCGCCGGCCAGGTCATACAGCAGCTCCTTGAGCGGGAAGCCCATGGTGACTTCGTAGTTGCCGGGCTTGGCGATCGCGCCGCAGATCGAGAAGAGCTTGGTGCCGGTGCTCTTCGGATTGGAGAGCGACAGGCCCTTGTACCAGGTCCCGCCCCTCTCGATGATGTGCGGCACGCTGGAGAGCGTCTCGACGTTGTTGATCGTCGTCGGGCAGCCGAAGACGCCCACGGCGGCGGGGAACGGGGGCCGGATGCGTGGATTGCCGCGCTTCCCCTCGATGGAGTTCATCAGCGCCGTTTCTTCGCCGCAGATGTAGGCGCCCGCGCCGCGGTGAATCGTGATGTCGATCCGGACGCCCTTCCCCATCGCGTTGGGGCCCAGGACGCCCTGGGCGTACGCCTCATCGAGCGCGGCCTGCATCACCTGGATCGGCTCGGTGAATTCGCCCCGGATGTAGACATAGACCTGCTCGGCCTGGATGGCGTATGCGGCGATCGCGCACCCCTCGATGAGGGCGTGCGGCGTCCAGCGCATGATCTCGCGGTCCTTGAAGGTCCCGGGCTCCGATTCGTCCGCGTTGCAGCAGAGGTAGTGCGGCTTGGTCTTCTGCTTGGGCATGAAGCTCCACTTCACGCCCGCCGGGAAGCCGGCCCCGCCGCGGCCCCGGAGGCCGGAGGCCTTCACCTCCTCGATGACCTGGTCGCGGGTCAGGCCCAGCGCCTTCTCGAGCGCGCGGTAACCCCCACGCTTCACCCAGCCGTCGTAGCTGCGCGCCTCGGCCTCGCCGAAGTGCCGGCTGAGGACCGGGTTCTCCTTGGGGTGGGTCGGGTGCGGGAAGCCCATGGCGCTACGCGTACCTGGCGACGAGCGCGGGCACCGATTCCGGCGTCACACTCTCGATGAACTCGTCGTTGATCATCACCGGAGTGGCGAAGCCGCACGCCCCCAGGCACTCGACCTCGACGATGGTCCAGTTCCCGTCGGGGCTGGTCTCCCCGTAGCGCTTCGCGCCGGTGGCCTTGAGGAACGCCTCGCCCACCTTCTCCGCGCCGCAGACGTTGCACGGCGTGGTGGTGCACACCTGGACGAAGTGCCGCCCGACCGGGTGCTGGTGGTACATCGTATAGAAGGTCACGACGCCCTTCACGTACGCCGCCGTCAGCCCGAGCACCTCGGCGGCCTCCGCCATGCCGGTGGGCGAGATCCAGCCGTGCTTCTCCTGGATCATCCACAGCGCGGGAAGCAGCGCCCCGGCCTTGGTGGGATACCTGGCCAGGATGGCGTCGAGCCGCCGGCGGCCCTCCCCCACGAACACCGGCTCGTACTCGGCGACCGGCGCGCCCGCGCCTCCGTGCGCCGGTGCGTCGGTGCGTCCGTGCGTCTGGCCGCTCATCGGTCGATCTCTCCCATGACGATGTCTACGCTGGCGTTGATCGCGATCAGGTCCGAGAGCAGGTGCCCTTCGGCCATCTTGGGCAGCGCCGCGAGGTTGAGGAACGACGGCGGCCGGATCCGCCACCGTACGGGCTTCGCCGTGCCGTCCGCCACCAGATAGGTGCCCAGCTCGCCCTTGGGGTTCTCGATCGGGAAGTACACCTCGCCCGGCGGCGCGGGGATCCCCTCCATCACCTGCTTGAAGTGGTGGATCATGGACTCCATGTCGCTCATCGCCTTCTTCTTGGGCGGGAGAATCACGCGCGGGTCATCCGCGTTGATCGGTCCGTCGGGCAGGCGCTCCACCGCCTGGAGGATGAT
>DATKLR010000289.1:0-2034 GCA_035542295.1 Gemmatimonadales bacterium
TTCGTGAACAAGATGGACCGGGTCGGCGCGGACTTCGACAACGTGGTCGGCGAGATCCGCCAGCGGCTGGGCGCGAAGGCGTTCCCGGTGCAGATCCCCCTCGGCTCGGGAGAGCTGTTCACCGGTCTGGTGGACATCATCCGGCGCGTCGAAGTCGTCTACGATGAGAAGTCGCTCGGCCAGCAGTACGTCGAAGGGCCGGTGCCGGAGGCGATGAAGGAGCGGGTGGAGACGCTGCGCCGCGAGCTGATCGAGGCCGCGGTCGAATCCGACGACGCGTTGCTGGAGAAGTACCTCACCCAGCACGACCTGTCCGAGGAGGACGTGCGGCTGGCGATCCGCAAGGCGACCTGCGGGCACAACTTCGTCCCGATCTTCTGCGGCGCGGCCGCGAAGAACAAGGGCGTGCAGCGGCTGCTGGACGGGGTGGTGGACTTCCTGCCGAGCCCGGTGGACATCAAGCCGGTCGAGGGACACCTGCAGCACCACACCGAGTCCAAGGCGTGTCGGCCGGCGGCGGACGACGCGCCGTTCGCGGCGCTGGCGTTCAAGATCATGACCGACCCGTTCGTCGGGAAGCTGACGTTCATCCGGGTGTACTCGGGCGTGCTGAACGCCGGCTCCTACGTGTACAACTCGGTGCGCGACCGGAAGGAGCGGGTGGGCCGGCTGCTGCAGATGCACGCCAACAAGCGCGAGGAGATCGAGGAGGTCCGCGCCGGCGACATCGCGGCCGTCATCGGGCTCCGCGACACCAAGACCGGCGACACGCTGTGTGACGAGAAGGACGCGATCATCCTGGAGGCGATGCGCTTCCCGGAACCGGTGATCGACGTCGCGATCGAGCCCAAGACGAAGGCGGACCAGGACAAGCTCGGCGGCGCGCTGCAGAAGCTCGCGGAGGAGGACCCCACCTTCCGCGTGCACGTGGACCACGACACGGGGCAGACGATCATCTCGGGGATGGGCGAGCTGCACCTGGAGATCATCGTCGACCGGATGCTGCGCGAGTTCAAGGTGGATGCGAACGTCGGCCGGCCGCAGGTGGCCTACCGCGAGACCATCCGCCACCGGGTGACCGACGTCGAGGGGAAGTTCGTCCGGCAGACCGGCGGGCACGGGCAGTACGGCCACGTGGTGATCAACCTCGAGCCGGCGCCGCAGGGCGGGGGCTTCATCTTCGAGGACAAGATCATCGGCGGCGTGATCCCGCGGGAGTACATCGGGCCGGTCGAGGACGGGATCACGGAGGCGCTGGAGAACGGCGTCCTGGCCGGGTACCCGGTCGTGGACGTGAAGGTGGAGCTGGTGGACGGCTCGTACCACGAGGTGGACTCGAGCGAGATGGCGTTCAAGATCGCCGGCTCGATGGCGTTCAAGGAGGCGGCGCGCGCCGCCAAGCCGGTGCTCCTGGAGCCGATCATGGACGTCGAGGTCGTCGTGCCCGCGGACTATCTGGGCGACGTGATGGGCGACCTCAGCAGCCGGCGCGGCAAGATCGGCGGAATGACGCAGCGCGGCGAGGCGCACGTCATCGGCGCCTCGGTCCCGCTGGCGGAGATGTTCGGGTACTCGACCAACCTGCGCTCGATGAGCCAGGGCCGGGCCGTGTACTCGATGCAGTTCTCACACTACGAGGAAGTGCCGAAGTCGAAGGCGGACGAGATCATCACCAAGATGAAGGGTTAACCCAATGGCCAAGGCGAAGTTCGAGCGCACGAAGCCCCACGTCAACGTGGGCACCATCGGTCACGTCGATCACGGCAAGACGACGCTGACGGCGGCGATCACCAAGGTGGCGGAGATGAAGGGGCTGGCCAAATACGTCTCCTACGACGAAGTGGCCAAGGCCTCCGAGTCCCAGGGCCGCCGCGACGCGACCAAGATCCTCACGATCGCGACGAGCCACGTGGAGTACTCCACGGACAAGCGCCACTACGCGCACGTGGACTGCCCGGGGCACGCCGACTACGTGAAGAACATGATCACGGGCGCGGCGCAGATGGACGGCGCGATCCTGGTGGTGAGCGCGGT
>DATKLR010000290.1:0-4681 GCA_035542295.1 Gemmatimonadales bacterium
GACGCGGTCCACGGGCCGATCACCTTCCACGGGAAGGACCTCGAGGACTTCGTCATCCTCCGCGCCGATGGGACGCCGGTGTACAACTTCGCGGTGGTCTCCGACGACGTCGCGATGCGGATCACGCACGTCTTCCGCGGCGACGACCACATCTCCAACACGCCGAAGCAGATCCTGCTGTACCGCGCCTTCGGGGTGCCGGTGCCCGTCTTCGGCCACGTGCCGATGATCCTCGGCACCGACGGCAAGAAGCTCAGCAAGCGCAACGCTGCCACCGCCGTGGCCGATTACCAGCACCTGGGGATCATCCCATCTGCGATGGTGAACTTCCTCGCGCTCCTCGGCTGGAGCCCCGGCGGCGACCGTGAGCTCTTCTTCGACGCCGCGGAGCTGGTGGAGGCGTTCACGTTCGAGGGGGTGCAGAAGAACGCGGCGGTCTTCGATCCGAAGAAGCTGGAGTGGATGAACGCTGAGCACCTGCGGGCGCTCGGGGCGGAGCGGGTCGCCGGCCTGCTCGGCGACGCGCTCGCCGGCGTCGAGGCGGCGCGGGCCGTCGAGCTGGTGGCGGCGGTGCTGCCGCGCGGCCGGACGACGCTGGACGTGGCGCACCGGGCGCGGCTGCGCGCGGGGCTCGACCCGGTGGTGTTCGACGAGAAGGCCGCGGAGTTCGTGGCCAAGGACCCGGCGGCCTACCGCGCGGCGCTGGCCGACGCGGCCCAGGTGCTGGCCGGCGTGTCGGACTGGTCACCGGCCCCACTCGAGGCCGCGCTGCGCCATCTGGCCGAGGCGAAGGGCCTCAAGCTGGGCGCGGTGATGCAGCCGGTGCGCATCGCGCTCACCGGCGGGGTCGTCTCCGAGCCGGTCAACGAGCTGGTGGCGGTGGTCGGGAGGGAGCAGGTGCTCGCGCGCCTCAAGGCCGCCGCGAGCGCCTAGGCCCGGTCACAGCCCGCGACAGGGGCGGCTCGGAGAGGTCTCCGGGCATCGGACCCGGAGGGCCGCGAGCGCGACGAGCGATGCCGCGCTGACGCGCCGCGTCAAGTCCGGGCCGGAACGATCGGGAGCCTTCGGATGCGCCGCCCGGTGGCCGCGAAGATCGCGTTGCAGACGGCGGGCGCAATGGGCCCAACCGGCGGCTCGCCGATGCCTCCCTGCCGGTCGGCGCTCGGCACCACATGGACCTCGACCACCGGGGCCTCCCGGAGGCGGAGCGTCCGGTAGTCGCCGAAGTTGCTCTGCACCACTTGTCCGCGCCTGAAGGTGATCTCCCCATAGAGCGCCGCGGCCAACCCGTAGAGGATCGCGCCCTGGATCTGCGCCTCGAGCCCCATGAGGTTCACCGCCTGACCGCAGTCCACGGCGCAGACCACACGCTGGACCCTCGCGTCGCCGTTCGCCGCGACCGAGACCTCGGCGACCTCGGCGCACGTGGTCGGGCCCCACTCGCACAGCGCGATTCCGCGGCCGCGCCCGGCCGGGAGCGGCGCTCCCCAGCCGGCGCGCTCCGCCGCCAGCTCGAGTGTCCGCAGGTGCCGCGGCCTGGCCGCGAGAAGCGAGCGGCGCAGCTCGAACGGATCCGTGCCCGCGGCCGCCGCGATCTCGTCGAAGAACGACTCGACCACGAAGACGTTGTGCGTGAGCCCGACTGAGCGCAGGAAGCCGACCGGGATCGGCAGCTCTACGGCGACCTCGTCCACAAGGATATTGGGGATCGCGTACGGCAGGTCCCTTGCGCCCGTCAGCAGCGATTCGTCGAGTCCGTTCTGGAGCGGCGCGAGCTTGACGTCGAGCGGAGTGCCGACGATGCGGTGGGACCACGCGACAAGCCGGCCGGAGACGTCCAGCGCGGCCGAGAGCCGGTTGTAGGTCACCGGCCGGTAGAAGTCGTGCCGGACGTCGTCTTCGCGCGACCAGATGACCTTGACCGGGGCGCCGGTCACCTTCGACAGCTCGACGGCTTCGGCGACGAAGTCGGAATCGATGCGCCGCCCGAACGCACCCCCGGCGTAGGTCGTGTGCACCCGCACCTTCTCGATCGGCAATCCGGTCATCTCGGCCGCGACCTGCTGCGCGCGCGTGGGGTACTGCGTCGGCGCCCAGACCTCGCATGCGTCGGCGCGCACGTCAGCCGTGCAGTTCATCGGCTCCATCGGCGCGTGATAGAGGAACGGCGTCTCGTACTCGGCGTCCACCCGGCGGCCGGCCGCGGCCAGCGCCGCCGGAGCATCGCCTTCCGCGCGCGCCGTCGCGGCCGGCCCCGCGCTCCTCCGCAACAGCTCGGCGCGGATCGCCTCGGAGTCGAGCGAAGCCGACGCGTCGGCATTCCATTCGACGTGCAGCGCCTCGCGCGCTTTCGCCGCCTGCCAGTAGCTGTCGGCGACGACCGCGACGCCGGCCGCGCGCCCCACACCGACGGCACCGCCGCTTCCCTTCCACGGCAGTCCTGCCATCGCGACGATGTGGCGCACGCCCGGCATCGTCCTGGCGCGGTCCCCGTCGTGCCGGGCCAGCGTCCCCCCGACCGCCGGGCACCGCTCGACGGACGCGACGAGCATGCCGGGTAACGTCACGTCCGAGCCGAACGCGGCGCTGCCATCCACCTTGGCCGGCGCATCCAGCCTCCGCACGCGGCTGCCGATGAACCGGAAGTCCTTGGGGTCCTTGAGCGGAGGATCCGACGGCACTGGAAGCGCCGCCGCCCGGTCGACCAGCGCGCCGTACCCGAGCCGCCGCCGGCTCGGGGAGTGGATCACCACGCCCCGCTCAGCCCGGCAGCTCGCGGGATCCACACTCCACTGCGCCGCGGCGGCAGCCGTCAGCATCGCGCGGGCCGCGGCGCCGGCCTTCCGCAGGATGCCGTACGAGGTGTACACCCCCGTGCTCCCGCCCGTCTGGACTGCGCGCGAGACGACGCGCGACCAGGCGGCCGGGTCTTCGGGCATCGGCCCGACCCTGACCTTCGACCAGTCTGCCTCCAGCTCATCGGCGACGATCATCGCGAGCGCCGTTTGCGTGCCCTGGCCCAGCTCCGACTTGTCCACCGTGACCGTCACCGTCCCGTCGCTCGCAACCCTGAGCCAGACGTTGGGCGCGAACGCGGCCTCCCGCTGTGCGGCGGCCAGCCGGTGCTGCGGCAGATAGCAGCCGATGACGAGGGCGCCGCCGACCTGGCCCGCGGTCTCGAGGAATCTCCGTCGAGTGACGCGGGGGCCGGCGCTCACCGGACACCTCCGCCCGCCGCACGGTGGATCGCGGCCCGAATGCGCTGGTACGTCCCGCAGGTGCAGAGGTTGGTCATCTCGGCGTCGATCTCGGCGTCGGTGGGGTGCGGTCGCTTCGCGAGCAGCGCCACCGCCGCCATGATCTGGCCGGGCTGGCAGTAGCCGCACTGGGGGACGTCCTCCTCGATCCACGCACGCTGCACGGGGTGGGATCGGTCGCGGGAGAGTCCCTCGATGGTCGTCACCCGGTGGCCGGCAGCGTCCGCGATCGGGAGCGAGCACGAGCGCACCGCTTCGCCGTCCATCAGCACCGTGCAACTCCCGCACAGGCCGATGCCGCAGCCGTACTTGGTGCCCGTGAGGCCGAGGCTCTCGCGCAGCACCCAGAGCAGTGGGGTGTCAGGCGCGACCGTGACGGTCGTGCGCCTCCGGTTCACGGTCAGCGTGATCGCATTCACCCGATGACCTCCTTCAGGCTACCACGTCAGGCTGAGCGCACGGACGTCGCTCCCGTACCGGCACACCGTCAGAGAGAGGCAGTCGCGACGGACAGCGCCTCCTTCAGCCGTTCCAGCAGTTCGGGCACGCGAGCCACCTCCGGCCTCGATGCCGCGTGCAACAGTACGTTGCGTCATCCGAGGCGGCCAGATGACCACGCGGTGCAGGTCGAGGTGCGAACGGCGAGCAGGTCCGTCGGGATTGCGGGCGACCGCGACAGCCAAGCCGTCCGCCAGGCGCAGAGGGCCGCTCCGGCGGGCACCGGGCCGCATAGCGTTGCGGTCCCTGCGCGTCGGCGGTGCGCGAGCGAGCTGCTACGCGAGGTCGGTGCGGGTCGGCACGCGCGGCGGCGTCCTCCACGCCGCGCGGAGGAAATCGTCGCAGTGCCCCTCGTTCAGGAACACCTCGACGGCTTCCGCGGTGGTGTACCGATCCATCCCCCACAGGCTCACGCGCTTCTCGTCGCCGTCCCACTTGCCTTGGACGAAGATGCGGTCGTCGCGCCGCACCAGCATCGGCAGCTCTTCCACGAGGCTGGCGGCGAGGGCGTTGACGCCGGGACCGCCCACGGCGATGGCCGCGCAGAGGTGGAAGATGCGGTTCTGGGCGAACCAGGCGTCGGAGACCACGACCGCCCCGCGAAAGGTCTTCCCCACCCCGCGGCGGTCGATCTCCGCCTTGAGGCGGTAGGCGAGCGGGCGGTCGTTCATCTCGGCGGGGATCTCGGTCCCCGTGACGATCAGGATCGTGTCCTCGGTGTCGATCAGCTTCACGGCTGGGCCGGCTGGGGCGGCGGCTGTTGCTGCTGCCGCTCCTTGTCCTTCCGGGCCCTGAGGTCCCGGACGGCCTGGCGGAACGCGTCCTCCGACTCGGAGCGCGCCGCGGCGCGCAGGATGTCGGCGCGCATGCTCATCAGCGCGCGGTTCGCCCGCGCCTGGTCGATGTTGCCCTGCGGCATCGACAGG
>DATKLR010000291.1:0-2259 GCA_035542295.1 Gemmatimonadales bacterium
ACCGCGCGGGAGGGAGACGGCGGCGCGGAGGGATGCGCCCCAACGACGACGAAGGAAAGGAGTGCCGCCGGGAGTGTCATCACGCGGCGAATAGAGGGCCGGCTCCCGGCGGCGTCAAGCGCGGCACCGCAGCCCGATGGAACCGCGCGGAACGCCGACGCATATATTCCTCGACGCCCAAATCACGGCTCGGATACCGGAGGCCATTCGTGCGCCGCCCTGCCCTCGCGAAGCTCCTGACAGCCGCCATGTCGCTCGCTGCGCTCGGCTGCGTGCACGAGCGCGCTCCGCAGACGGGGCCGGGCACGGCCGGCACGTTCCTCGGGTACAGCACGCCGGCCAAGAAGCTGACCGTGTGCGGCAACTGCCACGTGCTCCGGCAGGCGGACTGGATCAAGACGGGGCACGCCAAGGCGTGGGCCGACCTCCAGGCGAGCGGCCAGGCGACCGCGACCTGCGACAAGTGCCACACCACGAACGGCACCAGCAACGTCGGCCCGGACAGCGGCGGCTACCTGAGCGCCGCGCCCGCCGCGCGGCCGTACTTCCAGGACGTCCAGTGCGAGGCGTGCCATGGGCCGGGGGCGGCGCACGTGACGGTTCCGGACGAGACGCAGCCGATTCCCTATCTGGTGTCGTACGACTCGACCCACCACGTGGGGTGCGGGACCTGCCACAGCGGCGCGCCGCACGCGTCGTTCTATGAGGACTGGTCGCACGGCGCGCACCGGCTCCTCGAGGGGCCGGCGATCACCAACGGCGGCGCGTGCCTCCAGTGCCACGAGGGGAAGACCGTGGAGCAGCGGTTCGGCGGCAGCCACGTGTACGTCGAATATGCCGGCACCACCGCCCTGCCGATCGGGTGCGCCACCTGTCACAACCCGCACGGCAGCGACAGCACGGCGGAGCTGCGCGAGCCCATCTCGGTGCGCGACACGACGAACCTCTGCATCCGGTGCCACCAGCGGAACGCGGTACCCGACACCGCGAACACCCGCGGGCCGCACTCGCCGCAGGGACCGACCTTCCTCGGCAGGTCGGGGTGGATCCCGCCGGGATTCGTCTGGGACTCGACCAACGTCCCGACGCATGCCAACGCGGCGGCGAACCCGCGGCTGTGCGTGACTTGCCATCTGGACACGCTGGACGTAGTGGGGGCGGGCGGGAAGCTGGCCTGGCACTACACCGGCCACGGCTTCTACGCGATCCCGTGCGTGGACACGGCGGGCGTGGACTCGACCGACGCCTGCGACGTGTCGGTGCGCAGCTTCGCCGCCTGCACCGCGAGCGGCTGCCATTCCTCGGGGGCTGCGGCGCGCGCCAACTTCGAGGCCATCGACCAGGAGATGGCGTTCCTGACGGGCACGCTGTGGACCGACGTCAACGGCGACGGCAAGATCGACTCGGGCGACACCGGCCTCCTGACGCGGGTGCCGTCCACGGAGTTCAAGCGCGACGCGGTCATCACCGTGGCGGAGGGGGCGCTGTTCAACGTGCAGCTCGTGGGCGTGGACGGCTCGCACGGCGTGCACAATCCGCCCTATCTGAAGGCGCTGCTCACGGCCACGATCCAGGCGGTGCAGCAGCGCTACGGCCTGACCGCCCCGCCGGTGATGCTTCGGTGACGCGGGAAGGCTATTTTCCCTGCCCGGGACGACATCGAGGAGATCGGGCATGCTCGCTACCCAGGTTCGCCAGAAGGACAGCGTCTTCTACATCGTGGCCTACCCCGCCAGGGCCCTGCTGGAGCGGGTGCGATTCATCAGCCGCTATTACGGGGAAGGCGAGCAGATCGCGCCCGAGGAGCTGAAGGAGGAGGACGACATCGCGCTCTTCATCGAGCGCATCGAGCGCTCGGAGAGGGCCTTCCAGCGCCCGCTGTCCCGCGCCAAGGTCCGCGCGATCAAGAACTTCTACGAGACCGCCGTGAGCCAGCCGCCGATCCCCGGCACGGTCCTGCTTTTCACTCCGGAGCGGCTCCGGTTCACGCCGAGCAGCATGGCCGGGACCACGGGCGTCATCACCGAGCCCGAGGGGAAGTACCTCGTGATCGACGGCCAGCACCGGCTGGCGGCGCTGCGCTTCTACCAGACCGAGCGCCCGCAGGAGGCCGCCGCCGTCCACGTGCCGTGCGTCATCTTCGACGGGAAGAGCGAGGACTTCGCCACCGAGATGTTCGTCATCATCAACTCGACGCCCACCCGGATCAACAAGAGCCACCTGGTGGATCTCTACGAGCGGGTGTCGTGGGCCTCGGCC
>DATKLR010000292.1:0-3600 GCA_035542295.1 Gemmatimonadales bacterium
TACGCTCGACGTCGAGGATATCGCGCGCAACGCCGCCGAGGTGAGCAGCGAGGTGACGAGCACCGTCACTGCGAGCATCCTGCCGCAGGTAGCCCGCCTTCAGGCACTGGGCATCAGGCTGAGCAGCGACCTCGCGCCGCGCATCGCAGGGCTGAGCGCCCGGGTGGTCGGGGAAATCGTGCCGGCAATCGTGCAGGGCCTGTGCGACGGCGGCTTGTGCGACGACAGCGCGCCGCCGGTCAAGCGGCACAAGGTCTACAAGCCGCGCCCGTAGCGGTGCGCGTCGGCGGCATGCTCGTCGGGGGGGAGGCCGGGCGCAGGTAACGCTAGCGAGCGGTCAGGAGGGCGTGCAGGTGCGCGCGCTGCGCCTCGCTCGCATCCGGTCGCACCGCCAGGCTCCACCGCGCCGGGCCGGAAGCGCCGGGATCGGCGAACCGCAATCCGAACCAGTCCAGCGCCTCGTCGTAGTCCAGCTCCGCGGTCGAGTCGACCGCGCGTCGGAGCCACGCGGAGAGGTCGGCTCCGGCCACCTCGCTCGCCACCGCGCGGAACTGCTCCGGCGTGAATCCGCGGGCTCCGCCGTAGCGGTGATAGGCGACCCGCATCACGTCGTCCAGTGAACGCCTCCCTCCGCTCGCGTGCCGCACCTTCGCGTCCAGCAGGAATCCGAGCACGGTGCCCTTGACGTAGTAGCTCACGGTGAACGAGTCGGCGTTGATGCCGGAGAAGCTGTTGGTCCATACGTCGAGCGACGATTGCGCCACCGTCTGGACCAGCCGCCCTGGCTCGCTCTGCAGGTCGGCGATCTGCCCCGAGAGTCCCAAGAGGAATTGCTCCGGCGAGCTGAGCCCCGCCCGGGCCACCGCAAGGTCGGCGAGATAGGTCGTGACGCCCTCGGCCTCCCACAGGCTGGGCGTGTGCGGCTCGCGCTCGTAGTCGAACGGCCCAAGCTCGACCGGGCGCAGCCGCTTGACGTTGAACGCGTGCACGTACTCGTGCGCCACGAACGCCAGCCAGCGGCGGTAGCCTTCGGGTGTCGCGGCGCGGTCGCCGGCGGTGAGCAGCGTCGAGTTCTTGTGCTCCAGCCCGCCGCCTCCGCGACGGAACACGTTGAGAAACACGTAGCGCTGGAACGGCAAATCGTGCCACACCAGATCGTTGGCGCGCACGATGCGCCGTAGATCCGCCGCCGCGCTCGCGCCGTCCCAGGACGCCGGTTGTCCCACATCCACCAACTCGAAGGAGTGGCCCCGCACGTTGAAGGCATGAATGCTGAGATCCCCGGCCACGATCGGCTCGTCTACCAGGTCGTCGTAGTCCGGCGCGCTCCACTGGTCGGGCCGGCCGCCGGACGCCGGCGCCAGCCCCGTCGCGGCGCGCGGCCACTGGGCCGGCGGCACGAGTGTCACCTCGTACGGTCGCCGGACCGTGTCCGCCAGGGTGATGAACGTGGCCGGGCCGCTCACCACGCCCAGCTCAGGCCCCACCCAATCGGTCGTGACCGAGTGCCCGTCGGCGAGCAGGCGGTACGTGACGGTGACGAAAGCCGCCCCGTTCGTGGCGACGGTCCAGCGATTCCCCGGTGCGGGCCAGCGCCGAAGCGCGAGCGTCTGGCCGTCGGGGCCCGTAGCCGAGATCGCCTGGATCTTCCCGGCGTAGTCCTCCACGCGGTAGAAGCCGGGCGACCAGGTGGGCATCACGAGGATCAACGAGTCCTGCCCGCCGGTGGGGATGCGCGTCGCCACGTCGAGAGTGTGGTTCTCAGGCTCCGGAAAGCGCAGCGTGTACGCGATGCTCGTGCCGGATTGAGCTTCACCCGGGCGGGCGGAGATCAGTGTGCATCCGAGGCACGCGGCCAGGGCGACGACGCGCGGGCGGACGACGGAGGATGACGCGGGCGATCGGCGGTGATGTGTCATGGGGCCCTGAAGTCCGCCACGCCCACCTTGAGGATCGTGGACGAGCGCGGGGGGCGTGCCCGCGCGCCCGGCGGCGGCGTCACGGTGTAGCCCGCCGGCGCCGCCTCGGCCCAGGTGCCGTACACGCGCCCGCCGTACGCCGCCAGCCACTCGTAGTCGCCGAGGAAGGCGTTGTCGCCCTCGAACGTATCGTCCGACCAGCGGTAGTTGGTGAACGTCCTGCCGCCATCCGTGGATCGCGCCAGCGTGACCGACGTCAAGCGGTCCTGCGGGTCGCCGCGCCGGTCGTAGAACTGCACGTTCACCGAGCCGTCCACCGGGTCCACGGCCATCCACTGGAGGAACTGGTCGGCACCGTCGTGGATCGGGTCGTCGTTGACCCGCAGCGGCGCGGTCCAGGTCCGGCCCTCGTCGGCCGAGCGCCGGATGAAGACGTCCACATCGCCGTTCGTGAAGTCGCTCCACGTGACGTACAGCGTGCCGGTCCGGCCATCCACGCCGACCTGGGGGAATCCCATCGCGCGGGAGACGCCGGTGATGCCCACGGCGCCGCCGAAGTACGGCGGCCCCACGTCGAAGACCGGCCGCGAGGGCTCGAAGGTCCTGCCCCCGTCGCGCGAGATGGCGAGCGTGACGTTGAGCCCCTGGTTCCACACGACGTACTGCGTGCCGTTGGGCGCCACCGTGCCGATGATGCCCACGACCGCGCCGTTGTCGTCGCGCGGATAGCCCGGGAGCGTGCTGATGCGTATGGGCGCCGACCAGGTCCTGCCCGCGTCGGTCGAGCGGCTGAACAGGACGACGGACTGGGTCAGCTGCCACTCGATCCACGCCATGTACAGGTTGCCGCGGTAGAGGCTGTTGGGCCGCGCGTCCGCCCAGATGCGCGGCATGTCCTCCAGGCATATACCGGTCTCACCGCCGCTCCACGCCTTCACCGCGACCGTGGTTGAATCCCACGTCCTGCCGCCATCGGGCGAGCGCCGCACGAAGATCCCGTTTGCGCCGGGGTCGTGGCCCCAGTAGCCCGGCGTGCCGAGTCGGTCGATCCACAGGATGCCGAGGAACGCGTCGCCCTTGTCGTCGAACACGTAGGAGGGATCGCCGCCCCTGCGCCCGCCTGCGGCGCCGGGCTGAACGGGCGTGAACGTGCGGCCGGAGTCCGTGGAATAGGCGGCCCACGCCCCGTCACCCGCCACGACCTGGGCGGGGTCCAGTGGATTGATGGCGATCGACGGCTCGGCGCCGGTTTGCCCGGGTGGCGTGATGGTGATGACATGGGCGCCGGGCGCGCGCGGCAGGGGCGCCTGCGCGGCGGCGGTGCTCGCGAGTACGACGGTCAGGGCGAGGGCGGGGATGGGCCCCCCGTACCGCATGGTGTTCATCTTGCGCTCCAAGCAGGTTGTTCCTCGGTTGGGTCCGCCGCTTCCAGCACCACCTTGCCGGTGTTCTTCCGCGCGTGGAGGTAGTGGTGCGCCTCCACGGCGCCGTCACGCGTGAGCGGGAAGGTGCGGTCGATCACCGGCTTGAGGTCGCCCGACGCAACGCGCCGGTAGATCTCCTCCAGCGCCGCGCGCAGGATCTCTTCTCGACTCAGCAGATGCAGCAGGTGGATGCCGAAGATCCCGGTGTTCCGCTCGATCAGCGCGAGCGGCCGCACGCTCGGCGTCCGGAGCCAGGC
>DATKLR010000293.1:0-4666 GCA_035542295.1 Gemmatimonadales bacterium
GACGAGGTCATCGACGGGCCGCAGTCGGTGGTCTACGACGAGGCGGAGAACCGGCTCCACACGGCGAAGGCGATCATGGCGCTGACGATGGCCGACGAGCCGGTCGAGTACCGGGTGAGCGGATGATCGTCCGCAACGCGCGGATCCTCACCTTCGACGGCGCCAATCGCGTGCTCGAGAACGCCGACGTGGAGTACGGCGACGACGGCGCGATCAGCCGTGTGGGCACGGGGTCCGGGGTCCGGGGTCCGGCGTCCGGGCCCCTCACCCCTGACCCCGGATCCCGGGCCCCGGATCCCGTGATCGATGCCGGCGGCCGGCTCCTGATGCCGGCGTTGATCAATTGCCACACGCACCTCTACTCCACCTTCGCCCGCGGGATCAGCCTGCCGGGCAAGCCGCCGAAGAACTTCCCCGAGATCCTGAAGAAGCTGTGGTGGCGACTCGACCGCGCCCTGAATCCGGAGGACGTGTACTGGTCCGCCCTGGTCGGCCTGGTGTACTCGGCCAAGAACGGCGTCGGCACGCTGGTGGACCACCATTCGAGCCCGCACGCCTGCGCGGGGAGCCTCGACCAGATCGAGCGCGCCTTCCGCGAGGTCGGGCTCCGCGGCGCGCTGTGCTACGAGACCAGCGACCGCGACGGCCCGAGCGCGGCGCTTGCCGGGCTCAAGGAGAATGTCCGCTTCATCGAGCGGACCAAGCGGCAAAACGACGGGATGATCGCGGCGGCCTTCGGCCTCCACGCCTCCTTCACGCTCTCCGACCGGACGCTGGCCCGCGCCGTGGAGGCGGATCGGAGCCTTGGCGCCGGCTTCCACATCCACGTCGCCGAGGACCGCTCCGACCTCGAGCACGCGCGGCGGCGCCACGGGAAGACGGTGGTGCGCCGGCTCGCCGACCTCGGCGTGATGACCGACCGCACGCTCGCCGCGCATTGCATCCACGTCACCGCGAGGGACATCGCGGCGTTGGCCCGCCTCGGCAGCAACGTGGTGCACAATCCCCAGTCCAACAGCAACAACGCCGTCGGCATCGCCCGGCTGCAGGAGCTGCTGGCCGCCGGCGTCCTCGTCGGCCTCGGCTCGGATGGCTATTCGCCGCGCATGTGGGAGGAGTTCAAGGCCGCGTTCCTTCTGCAGAAGCTGCGCTCGGGTGATCCGCGGGTGGGGTACGCCGAGGCGTACGCGGCGGCGCTGCTCAACAACCGGACGATCGCCAGGAAGCTGTGGGGGATGGAGATCGGCCGGATCGAGCCGGGCGCGCGCGCCGACCTGATCCTGGTGGACTATTATCCGCCCACGCCGATCCACGCCGACAACCTGTTCGGTCATCTCCTCTTCGGCATCGCGAGCGCGCCGATCGACCTCCTGGTCGTGAACGGGCGCACGGTGCTCAAGGACAAGCGCTGCGTCACGGTGGACGAGCGGGCCGTGGCGGAGCGCGCCGCGAAACAAGCGAAAGCGCTATGGGAGCGATTCTGAACTCGACCCCTGGTCCGACCTACGCGGAGATGCGGAGCCCCGCCCTCCTGCCGCCCGCCATCCGGCAGGCGGCGCTGGCCAAGGCGAAGGGCGACGCCCTCCACCCCCTCAACCTGTTCAACATCACCTGGCGGAACTCGGAGAACCGGGTCCGCCACGTGGTCCTGCCGCGCGAGCTGACGGGCGTCGCAGCCAACATCGTGGTGCTGCTGGGCCGCGACTTCCCGTCCGGCAGCCACAAGGTGGGGCCAGCCTACGCCACGCTGATGGAGGGCGAGCTGGCGGGCGAGATCCGGCCGGGGGAGAACACCGTCATCGGCCCCTCGACGGGCAACTTCGGGATCGGAACGGCGTACATCTCGAAGCTCATGGGGTACCGATGCATCGTCGTCATGCCGGAGCAGATGAGCGCCGAGCGCTACGAGCGGATCCGGCGCTACGGCGGCGAGCTGGACCTGACGCCCGGCTCCGAGAGCGACGTGATCCTGGTCCTGGAGCGCGTGCACGACCACTTCATGCAGAACCCGGACAACAAGGTTCTGGCGCAGTTCGAGCTGCTTCCCAACTACCGGTTCCACCGCTGCGTGACCGGCGACGCCGCGCTCGAGGCCGCGCGCGGGTCGGGCAACGGGCGCGTCGCCGCGTTCGTCAGCGCCCCGGGCTCGGCCGGCACGCTGGGCGCCGGGGACGAGATCAAGGCCCGCTTCGCCGACTGCGTCGTCGTCGCCGTCGAACCGAAGGAATGCTCGACCCTGTTCAACAACGGGCGTGGCACGCACCGCATCGAGGGGATCGGCGACAAGATGGTCCCGCTGATCCACAACGTGCTCACCACCGACTACGTGATGATGGTGCACGACGACGACTGCGTGGCCGGGCTCAAGGTCCTGCAGGACGGGCCCCAGGTTCTCGAGCGCCTGCTGAAGCTCACGCCCGGCTCCCTCGCCTGGCTCCGCGACTGGTTCGGCATCTCCTCCGTGTGCAACATCCTCGGCGCCATCAAGACCGCGAAGCTGCTGGACCTCGGGCCGAACGAGAACATCGTGACCGTGGCGACCGACGGCTTCGACCGCTATCCCTCGGTCATGGCCGACCTCGAGAAGCGGCGCGGACCGACGAACGACGTGGTGCTCGCGACGTGGTTCGACCAGATCTTCCGCGGCGCAACGCGCTCCGACACGCTCGACGTCCGGTCCGCAGAGCAGAAGGACCGGCTGTTCCGGATGAAGCACAGTACATGGACTCGCTTTGGCTATTCCGAGTCGTACCTCGAGCAGATGAAGTCGCAGACGTTCTGGGACGCCGAGTATGGGCGGATCGAGCCGACCGATCGCGCGCTCCTGGCGGCGCGGAAGCTCTGAGATGAGGCAGCTCCTGGACACGGTCGCCGCGCTGGAGCAGGTGAGCGCCTCGGGCGAGCGCGCCGTGCTGGCGACGCTGATGAAGGTGGCGGGCTCCGCGTACTCGGGACCCGGCGCGACCCTCCTGATCCTGCCCGACGCCTCGGTCTCCGGGAACCTGGGGGCGAGCTGCTTCGAGCAGGACCTGATCGGCCACGCGCGGAGGGTCCGCACCTCGCTCACGCCGGAGCTGGTCCGTTACGATCTGACGACGGACGACGACAAGCCGTGGGGCCTCGGGATGGGGTGCCGCGGCAAGCTCGACCTGCTGCTCGAGCCGGCCCCCGCGGGGCGGGTGCCGGACCACCTCCAGTTCCTCGTCGAGGCGGCCCGCGCACGAGCGGCCGCCGCGGTCGCGACGGTTTTCCGCACCAGCGCTTCCGCCCCGGCCCTGGGCGAGCGGGCGACGGTGCGCACGGACGGCCGCGCCGCGGGCACGCTCCTCGACGGTCCGCTGGGCGCCAAGGTCCTGGCCGATGCGCGCCGCGTCCTGGAGGAGGGCCGCTCGCGACTCGTCACGCACCGCCTGGGCTCCGGCGCAGGCACCGCCGAGCTGCTGGTCGAGTTCGTGCCGCCGCCGATCGCGCTGGTGATCTGCGACGGCGGCCGCGACGCCGAGTCGCTGGCCCGGCTCGCGCGGGAGCTGGCGTGGCAGGTGACGGTGATCGGCAAGGATCGCCTCCCCGCCGGCCTGGACGACCGCACGGCCGCGGTCGTCATGAGCCACAACTACGAGCGCGATCTCGCGCTGCTCACGGCGCTCCTCCCCTCGCCCGCCCGCTACGTCGGCATCCTCGGCTCGCGGAAGCGCACGCGGGAGCTGCTCGCCGAGCTGGCCAGGCGCGGCGCGAAGCCCACCCGGGCCCAGCTCGCGCGGCTCCACGCGCCCGTGGGGCTCGACATCGGCAGCGAGACGCCGGCCGAGGTCGCGCTCTCCATCGTCGCCGAGATCCAGGCCGTCTTCGCGGGCCGGAGCGGCGGCGCCCTCCGCGCCGGGAAAGGCTCCATCCACGACCGGCCCTGACGGGGCACCGCCGGGCGCGGGACCGATCGGCGTCGTCGTGCTCGCCGCCGGCGCCTCGCGCCGGCTGCCCGGCCCCAAGCAGCTGCTGCGGTTCCGCGGCACGACCCTGCTTCGCCGTGCGGCGCAGACCGCGGTGGCGGCGGAGTGCGGCCCGGTAGTCGTCGTGCTTGGCGCCGCGTCCATCGCCAAGCAGCTTCGGTTCGAGCTGGTGGATCTCGACGTCAGGATCGTCGAGAATGCCCGATGGAAGGCTGGGATGAGCAGCTCGATCCGCGCTGGGCTCGACGCGGTGGAGCAGGCGGTGGCTCCGGATGCCGTGCTGATCATGACCTGCGACCAGCCGCACGTGACGGCGACGCTGCTCCGGCAGATGGTCGCGGCATATCGGGAGACGCACCCGCCGGCCGTCGCGTGCGCATATGCTGGCACGGTCGGCGTCCCGGCGTTGTTCGACCGCGCGCTCTTCGCCGAGCTCGAGGCCCTGGAGCACGACCAGGGCGCGAAGCGGATCCTCGAGCGCCACCTGAGCAGGGTCGTGCGCCTTCCGTTCGAGGAGGGAGCGGTGGACATCGACACGCCGGGGGACGTACTCCACCTCTCCGGCGACCACTGACCGGAGTCGCGCCATGAGGACACTTGTTCTGCCCGCCGCCGTCTGCGTCCTGGCCCTCGCCGCCTGCGAGCAAACACCCTCCCGCAGCCCGTTCGCGGACCTGTTCAACGGGACGGGCGGGCGGTTCCTGCACGTCTCCTCCACC
>DATKLR010000294.1:0-4694 GCA_035542295.1 Gemmatimonadales bacterium
GAAGCCGAGGCGTCCGTCGGACAGGTCCTCGTACGCGGCGGTCAGGCCGGCGTGCCTCCAGAGCAGGCCGGGTGAGGTATAGATGAAGGTCAGGAGCCCGCGGTCCGGCGTCTTCTGGTAGAGCGCCTGAATCTGGTTCGCGGTGCCGAGCAGGTTCTTCTCCACCAGCCCGGCCGCCCAGCTCGCGCTCCCGCCCGCCGTGGAGAAGTCCACCTGCGGCCGCGTGCTCCACCCGTCGGCGGTCGTCGCCCGCAGCGCCAGCCGCCCGTCCAGCCGCGTCGTGTCCACCCTGACGTCGCGGAACACGCCGAGCGCGCGCAGCGCCCGCTCGCTCTCGACCGCGCGCGCGGAGTCGTAGCGGTCCCCCGCCGCGAGGAGCAGGGTGCGGCGGATCACCCACGGCCGCGTCCGGACGTGCAGTGCGTCGCCGAGGCGCGCGAGCAGGGGCAGCGGCTCGCCGGTGGGCTCGAAGATGTTGTGGTTGTCGACGACGATCGTGTCGATCGTCTGCGCGGCGAGCGAAGGGCCCGCCACGGCGCACAGGACCAGCGCCGCGACGGCGACGCGACGGATCAGAGGTTGGCCGTGGCGGTGACCAGCAGGCTGCGGGGCGCCCCCTGGTTGCGCTCCTGTATGTCCACGTACTTGGCCTGGAGGAGGTTCGAGACCTTGACCTGCATCGTCGTCCTGGCGAGGCGGATGCCGCAGCGCAGGTCCACGACGGTGATGTCCGAGCGGGGATCGGCCGGATACTCCAGCACCTGGTCCGGGCGGCTCCGGTAGCGGACATCCACGCCCGCTGCGCCGCCCAGCAGGTCCAGCGACCCGGTGACCTGGTGGCGGGAGCGGTACGGCAGCGGGAGACCCGTCGTGCTGTTGCGCGTGTCGAGGAACAGGTAGTTGACGTCGAGGTCGAGCCCGCTCGTCACCGCCACCTTCGTCGTCGCGTCCACCCCGCGCACCCAGGCGCGCTGGACGTTCTGGAAGCTCACGGCGAACCCCGCACCGGGCGCGAACGCAGGCCCGATGAGGTCGTGGTACCAGGAGTTGAACAGCGTGCCGTCGAGCCACAGCCGTCCCAGCGAGGCCGTCGCCCCCAGTTCGCCCGACCACGAGGTCTCGCCGTGCAGCAACGGGTTCGGGATCACGTGGACGCCCTGTTGCGTCGTGGAGAGGAACTGCTCGATCGCGCTCGGCGCGCGGTACCCGCGGCCGATCGAGGCGCGGAAGCTGAACGGCCCCGCCGGCGTGACCGCCGCCGCCAGCTTGGGGTTCAGCGCCGTCTCGGCGCGGCCGCCGTCGGCGTGGTGGTAGTCGAGCCGCACCCCGCCGGTGAGGCTGAGCGCGGGCGTGAGGGTGAACTCCTCCTGCGCGTAGGGCGCTGCGTCCTCGATCGTCTTCCCCCCGTAGTACGAGGAGTTCACGGTGCTCGCGGCGACGTCCACCCCGGCGGTCACGGCGTGCGCCGACCCGGGATTGAACGCGAGCTGCACGGTGGTGCCGGCGCGCGTCGCCCGGTGCCAGTTGTGGCTCTCCTTCATGTGGTCCCGCACCTCGGTGTGCGTGACCGACGGCTCGATCTCGAGCAACGCCCCGCTGCCGGCCAGCGCCACGTACTTGCCTCCGAGGAGGAGGTTGTTCACGTGGTTCCAGTCGCCGGGCGCCGAGTTCACGGTGTCCACCAGGTATGGCTGCGTCGCGGAGAGCCAGGTCGAGAACTGGCCCGAGGTGATCGAGGACCAGACGGCGAAGGCATCCCACGGGTGCGCGCTCCCCGGCATCGAGGACAGCTTCGTGCGCAGGAGCCAGCGCGAGAAGTTCCCGTTCTGCTGATAGCCGTCCGACGTCTCGCGGCCCAACGCGAAGCGGACGCCCACCGGCCCGATCGCGCGCGAATGCTGCAGGTCGATCCCCGAGTAGTCGAGGCGCCGGGAGTCGAAGCGGTAGTCCTTGGGCGGGTCGTACGCCCCGTAGTGCAGTCGGACGTCGGTGGTCGGCCGCTCGTCGATCGCGCTGGTGATCAGGTTGACCACGCCGCCCATGGCCCCGCTGCCGTACAGCGCCGACTGGGACCCCTTGACCACCTCGGCGCGCTCCAGGTCCATCATCGGCAGGTCCTCGAAGTCGATCTCGCCCCCGTCGCCGGTGAGAACCGGGTGCCCGTCCAGCAGCATCAGGACGCGGCTCCCCAGGCCGCCCGCGCTCCCCGTCGAGCCGCGAATGTCCAGCTGTCCGTGGTTCATCACGACACCCGGCATGTACGGCAGGACGTCCGGCAGCTGCACCGGGCTGTACTTGAAGAGGTCCGCAAGGTCCATCACCGAGACGCTGACCGGCGCCTCGCTCAGGCTGCGGGCGGAGCCGCTCGCCGTGACGTCGATCCCCGGGAGTTGGAGCACGACGCGCTGCAGGGAGACCGCGACTTCCACCGTGGCGCCGGCGGCGACGGAGAGGTCGGCGACCGAGTCGGGGGCGAAGCCGATCGCGAGCACGCGGAGTGTGTACCTGCCCGCCGTGAGGCCGACGAGCCGGAACTCGCCCCGCTGGTCGGTCGCGCCGGCGAGGGGGGTGCCGACCAGGAGCACCTGCGCGCCTGCGACGGCGCTATCGGTGACCTGGTCGCGCACGACGCCGTGGACGGCCCCCGCCCCCGCACCCGAGCCCGGCGGCGCCTGGGCGCCAGCCGGGCCCGCACTCGCGGCAATGACGGCGCACAGCAGCGCCGCGGGGCCCGCGCGGTGCATCACACCGCCACCCGGCCTACTGCCTCAACCCGGCGACGCCGATCGCCCCCGCCAGGGTGTTGGTGCCCGTGAACGTGAACACCGAGCCCGGGGTGGTGCCGCTCAGGGTGAAGGTCCCGGTCGTGGAGCCCTGCCCCATCAGCGACGTCTCGGTCATGCATTTCGTGCCGGAAATCACGTAGTTGCCGCTATCCGCCAGCGCCCCCACCACAGGGAGTGTCGCGTTGAACCCGTAGGTGGTGGCGTAGAACCGGAGCTGGCCGCTCGCCCCCATCAGCGTGTCCACGGTGTTCCCGCCGGCCGTGTAGGAGATGAGCTTGTACGTCCCGGCCACCGATGGGGCCGTGCCGCTGCCGCAGCTGTTGGTCGTCGTGTCCTTGCACGCCGCTATCGCGAGAACGGCGGCGAGCGCCAGGCCCGGGGCCACGAATGACGTCGTCAGGCGCATCAGGTCTCCTCATCGTCTCGGGATAGTGCACGCTAGTTGCCGCCCGCGGAACCTGCAAGGTAGCTTGCCCTGGTACACCGCCTCCGGAGATCCGATGCCGCTCGCCCAGCTGCTCCTCCCCGAATTCGACGCCGAAATGGCCTCCACCCGGCGCCTCCTGGAATGTGTCCCGGACGGCAAGGCCACCTGGCAGCCGCACGAGAGATCCATGACCCTGGGCCGGCTCGCCACCCACGTCGCCGAGCTGGCCGGGCGCGCGACCGCGGTCGTGGCACAGGACGAGTGGGATCCGCGGCCGCCGGGCGCCAACGTGCAGCCGCGCGTGCTGGACTCCCGCGCCAAGCTCCTCCAGCTCTTCGACGAGGGGAGCGCCCAGGCGCGGGTAGCGCTGGCCAAGACCAGCGACGCGGACTTCGGCAAGAGCTGGACGATGAAGCGTGAAGGCAAGCCCGTGTACACGGGCGCGCGGCTCGACGCGTACCGCAGGATCGCGATGAACCACATGATCCATCACCGCGCCCAGCTCGGCGTGTACCTCCGCCTCCTCGGCGTGCCGATCCCCGGCATGTACGGGCCGTCGGCCGACGACCTCGCGAAGATGAAGTGAAGGAAAGCGACCATGGAACAGCGTGAACTCGGTACCCAGGGGCTCGTCGTCCCCGCCCTCGGCCTCGGTTGCATGGGGATGTCCGACTTCTACGCCGGCCGCGACGACGTCGAGTCCATCGCGACCATCCACCGCGCCCTCGAGCTGGGGATCAACTACCTCGACACCGCGGATGTGTACGGCCCGTTCACCAACGAGGAGCTGGTCGGCCGGGCCATCAAGGGACGCCGCCGCGAGGTCATCCTCGCCACCAAGTTCGGGAACGTGCGCGGCAGCGACGGGAGCTGGAAGGGCGTCAACGGGCGGCCGGAGTACGTGAAGGCGGCGTGCGACGCTTCGCTCCAGCGGCTGGGCGTGGAGTACATCGACCTCTACCAGCAGCACCGCGTGGACAAGGCCGTGCCGATCGAGGAGACAGTGGGCGCGATGGCCGAGCTGGTCAAGGCCGGGAAGGTGCGCTACCTCGGCCTCTCGGAGGCGGGCCCCGCCTCCATCCGCAAGGCGCACGCGACGCACCCGATCACCTCGCTCCAGTCGGAGTACTCGCTCTGGACCCGCGACGTCGAGGCCGAGGTGCTGCCCACCTGCCGCTCGCTGGGCATCGGCTTCGTCGCCTACAGCCCGCTCGGGCGCGGCTTCCTCACCGGGCGCTTCCGAAAGCGCGAGGATCTCCCCGCCGACGACTACCGGCACGAGCATCCGCGGTTCATGACCGGGAACTTCGAGAAGAACCTGCTTCTCCTGGGGCGCGTGGAGGCGATCGCGCGGGAGAAGCAGTGCACGCCGGGCCAGCTCGCGCTCGCCTGGCTGCTGGCGCGCGGCCGCGACGTCGTGCCGATCCCCGGCACCAAGCGGCGGCAGTACCTCGAGGAGAACGCCCGCGCGGTCGAGGTCG
>DATKLR010000295.1:0-10667 GCA_035542295.1 Gemmatimonadales bacterium
GTCGCCGCCTGGAGCGCGTGGCGCCTCTACGGCCAGCGGCCGACGCGGCGCTGGCTCGCGGCGGGCACGGCGGTCGGGCTGGCGGCCCTGGGGATCGTCGCGTGGTAGCGCGCTCCGCGATTCCGGGTTTCGGCCTCGCCATGGCGCGGCTCTTCACGATCCAGGCCGCCTGGACCTACGAGCGCATGCTCGGCATCGGCTTCGGGTTCGCGGCGGAGCCCATGCTGCGCGGCCTCCGCCGCGACGGCGGGACGGAGGCGTTCCACGGAGCGGTGGCCCGCGAGTCGCGCTTCTTCAACGCGCATCCCTACTTCGCGTCGCTGGCGGTGGGGGCGGCGGTGCGCGCGGAGCTGGACGGGGTCCCGCCGGAGAAGATCGAACGGCTGCGCTCCGCCCTGTCGGGGCCGCTCGGCTCGCTCGGCGACCGGTTGATCTGGGCGGGATGGCTGCCGGCTTGCGCCGCGATCGCGCTGATCCTGGTGGCGCTCGGCGCGGGTCCGTGGGCGGTGGTGGCGTTTCTGGTGCTCTACAATGTGGCGCACGTCCGGCTGCGCGTGTGGGGGCTGAGAGCGGGATTCCGGTCGGGCATGGGCGTGGCGGGGGCGCTGTCCACGCCGGGCCTGCAACGCGCGCTGGAGCTGGTCTCGCCGGTCGCCGCGTTCCTCGTCGGGGGCGCGCTGGTGTCGGTGCTCGCGTGGATACCCGTGCACGGGCGCTGGGAGACGGCGGCGGGCGCGGCGGCGGCGCTGCTGTTCGCCGGCGCGGTGCGGGCGATCCAGCCCCGCGCAACCGGGATGGTCGTGGCGGGGGGCGTGCTGGCCGTCGTGCTGGCCCTGGGGGTGTTGTGGTAGTCGAGCGCCTGGCGCCGATCGTCAACTCGCTCGGGCTGCACGCCCGGCCCGCGGCGGAGTTCGTGAAGGTCGCCAACAGGTTCCAGGCGCACATCACGGTCACGAAGGACGGACTCGAGGTCAACGGCAAGAGCATCATGGGGATGATGATGCTGGCGGCGGAGTGCGGGAGCTCGCTCCTGATCAAGGCGGACGGCGACGACGCCGAGGTGGCGGTGGCCGCGCTCCTGGCGCTGGTGGCCGCAGGATTCGGGGAGGACTGAATGCCGCACCGGATCATCAAGGGGGTCGCGGTCTCGCCCGGCGTGGCGGTGGGGCCGGCGCTCGTGGTGCGCTGGGAAGCGCCCGTGGTGCCGGACACCGCCATCGGGGAGGCGGGCGTCGAGGCCGAGGTGGCACGCCTGGAGGAGGCGCTGGCCTACGCGCGCGACCGGATCACGCGCAGTCGCGCCAGGGCCGCGGAGCGCGCCGGCGACGAGGAGGCGCGGATCTTCGACGCGCAGCTGCTGATCCTGGAAGACAAGGATCTCGTGAGCGGCGTCACGCGCCTGATCCGCGAGAACCACTTCACGGCCGAGCGTGCCTTCCAGCTCAAGATGCTGGAGTGGCGCGGGCTGTGGAGCACGACGGGGAGCGCGATGCTGCGGGAGCGACTCGCCGACCTGACGGACGTGGAAATCCTGGTGCTGACGCACCTGCTGGGCGTCGAAGAGCCGACGCTGGAGAAGGCGAGGCACGACGCTCCGGTGATCCTCGTGGCGCGGGACCTGACGCCGTCGCTGACGGTGCAGCTGGACCGCGAAGCCGTGCTGGCCATCGCCTGCCAGGAGGGGACTCGCACCTCCCACGCCGCGATCCTCGCGCATTCGATCGGCATCCCTGCGGTGATGGCATTGCCCGAGGTGCTCGACCGGGTCACCAGCGGGGAGACGGTGGTGCTGGACGGGTGGGCCGGCACGCTGCAGGTCGACGCTTCACCGCAGGTCATCGAGGCGGCCCACCGCCGCGACAGGCAGCGGCGGGAGCTGGAGCGCGACCTGGAGGCGGGGTCCGAGCTGCCGGCGCAGACGAGCGACGGCGCGACGCTCGCGGTGCGGGCGAACCTCGACCTGCCCGAGGAGATGGAGCTGGCCCTGCGCTATCGGGCCGATGGGGTGGGACTGCTCCGGACGGAGTTTCTGGTGCTGGGCCGCGGGCAGATGCCGCCGGAGGACGAGCAGACGGAGGTGTACCGGCGGATGGGACAGGCGTTCGCTCCGCACCCTGTCGTCATCCGCACCTACGACCTCGGCGGCGACAAGTTCCCCACGCCGTTCGGGCGGATGGCGGAGGGCAACCCGATGCTGGGGTGGCGCGCGATCCGCGTGTGCCTCGACCGGCCGGAGATCTTCCGGCCGCAGATCCGGGCCATCCTGCGCGCGGCGGCACACGCCAAGCTGCGGCTGATGATCCCGCTGGTGACGCGGGTGGATGAGGTGCTGCGCACCCGCGAGCTGGTCGAGGAAGAGGCGCACGCCCTGCGCAAGAAGGGCATCGAGGCCGCCGCCACCGTCCCCGTCGGGGTGATGGTCGAGACGCCGGCCGCGGCGATCGTGGCGGACCGGCTGGCGGAAGTGTCCGACTTCCTCTCGGTCGGCACCAACGACCTGGTGCAGTATACGCTGGCGGTCGACCGCGGCAACGCGCGGCTCTCCGAGCGCTTCAATGCGCACCATCCGGCGCTGCTCCGGCTGTTGCGCGCGGTGGCCCGCGCGGCGCGCGCGGCCAAGCGCGAGGTGTCGGTGTGCGGCGAGATGGCGGCCGATCCGGTGTCCATCTACCTCCTGGTCGGCCTGGGCTTCCGGGTCTTCTCGGTCGCCTCGCCCAGCCTGCCGCTCGTCAAGTGGATGATCCGGCAGATCAGCGCCAAGGACGCGGCGACGTGCGCGGAAGCGGCGCTCGAGCTGCCCACCACCGACGAGATCTCGGCGTTCCTCAACCGATCGGTCGGCAGCGTCGTGGATCTGCGGCTTCTCGACCCGTCGTCCCCGTTGCCAGCCCGTGCACGCAGGGCTAGCTTCCGCCATTAACGACCTAACGACAGAGACGAGAACGACATGAGCGCGCCACGCCGCTGGCTGTTCACCTCCGAGTCGGTCACGGAGGGGCACCCCGACAAGATCGCCGACCAGATCTCCGATGCCATCCTCGACGCCATCATCGCGAAGGACCCCGCCGCGCGGGTGGCGTGCGAGACCTACGTGACGACCGGGATGGCGCTGGTGGGAGGAGAGATTACCACCACCACGTACGTCCCTATCCCCGACGTCGTGCGGGGCACTGTCGAGGCGATCGGCTACACGGACTGCTCCTACGGCTACGACGCAGAGACCTGCGCGGTCCTGAGCACGATCGACCGGCAGTCGCCCGACATCAAGATGGGCGTGGACACCGGCGGCGCGGGCGACCAGGGGATGATGTTCGGCTATGCGACCGACGAGACGAAGGAGCTGATGCCGCTGCCGATCCTCCTCGCGCACGGCCTCACTCGGCGCCTCGCGGAGGTCCGCAGGTCGGGCACGTTGCCGTGGCTCCGGCCCGACGGCAAATCGCAGGTCACGGTGGAGTACGAGGGAGACCGCCCGCGCCGGGTCCACACGGTGGTCGTCTCCACCCAGCACGCGCCGACCATCGACAACGAGGAGCTCCACGCCGAGGTCATCCAGCACGTGATCAAGCCGGTGATCCGCGAGTGGATGGTCGACGGGGAGCCGCGCTACCTCATCAATCCGACCGGGCGCTTCGTGGTCGGCGGGCCGCAGGGCGACGCGGGCCTGACGGGGCGGAAGATCATCGTCGACACCTACGGCGGCTCCGCCCGCCACGGCGGCGGCTCCTTCAGCGGGAAGGACCCGTCCAAGGTGGACCGGTCCGGCGCGTATGCGGCGCGGTGGGTGGCCAAGAACGTAGTGGCGGCGGGCCTGGCGCGGCGCTGCGAGGTTCAGATCGCCTACGCCATCGGCGTGGTGCAGCCGGTATCGCTGCTGGTGGATACCTTCGGCACCGGGACGGTGCCCGACGAGGTCCTCGAGGCCGCGATCCGTGAGCAGTTCGACCTGGCTCCGCGCGCCATCATCGAGGCGCTGGATCTGCGCAAGCCGATCTACAAGCCGACCGCCGCGTACGGGCACTTCGGACGCAAGCCGGAGCGCGTGACGGTGGACGGGGTGGAGGTCGACCTGTTCAACTGGGAGCGCACCGACCGCGCGGCCGAGCTGGCCGACACGGCGAAGCGCCTGGCCGGCAAGGCACAAGCGGGGCGGGGAGCCCGGTGACCGTCGCAACGAAGAAGACCGTGCCGCACGACGTGAAGGACCTCGCCCTCGCGGACGAGGGACGCCGGCGGGTGGAGTGGGCGGAGCGCTCGATGCCGGTGCTGCGCCTGATCCGCGAGCGGTTCACCAAGGAGCGGCCGCTCAAGGGTCACCGCCTCAGCGCTTGCCTGCACATCACGACGGAGACCGCGAACCTCGCCATCACGCTCAAGGCGGGCGGGGCCGATCTGGCGCTGTGCGCCTCAAACCCGCTCTCGACCCAGGACCCCGCCGCCGCGTACCTGGTGCGCGATCACGGCATCGCCGTGTTCGCGATCAAGGGCGAGGACCACGAGACCTACTACGACCACATCCGTGCCGCGCTCGCGCACCGGCCCGACGTCACGATGGACGACGGCGCCGACCTGGTGGGCTCGCTGCACATGATCGCCCTCAACCGGATGGACGACCTCGCGCCGCCCGTGCGGCAGTGGGTGGAATCGCTCTCGAAGGCCGACCGCGCCGCCCTGCTCAAGGGCGTCCTGGGGTCCACCGAAGAGACGACCACCGGCGTCATCCGCCTCAAGGCGATGGCCAAGGACGGCGTGCTCCAGTTCCCGGTGATCGCGGTCAACGACTCGGATACCAAGCACCTGTTCGACAACCGCTACGGCACCGGGCAATCCACGGTGGACGGCGTCGTGCGCGCGACCAACATCCTGCTGGCCGGGTCCACCGCGGTGGTGGCGGGTTACGGATGGTGCGGGCGCGGGGTCGCGTCGCGGCTGCGGGGCGCGGGGGCCAAGGTCATCGTGACCGAGGTGGATCCCGTCAAGGCGATCGAAGCGACGATGGACGGCTTCGAAGTCATGCCGATGGCCCAGGCCGCGCCGCTGGGCGATCTCTTTATCACGCTCACCGGCAACGTGAACGTCGTCCGCGTCGAGCACATGCGCCGGATGAAGGACGGCGCGATCGTGGCCAACAGCGGCCACTTCAACGTCGAGATCGACCTCGAATCGCTGCAGAAGGCGGCCCAGGGCCCGCGCGAAGCGCGGCCGTTCGTGGACGAGTGGCTCCTCGATGGGAAGCGCGTCTTCGTCCTCGCCGAGGGCAGGCTCATCAACCTCGCGGCCGCCGAGGGCCATCCGGCGAGCGTGATGGACATGTCGTTCGCGAACCAGGCGCTGGGCGCGGAGTACCTCGTGAAGCACGTCCGCGAGCTGTCGAAGGACGTGCACCGCGTGCCCGCCGAGATTGACCGGGAGATCGCGCGCCTCAAGCTCGCGGGGATGGGGCTCGCCATCGACCAGCTGACCGCGGAACAGCGCCGTTACCTGGCGTCCTGGGATCTTGGCACCTGACGTTCCGGGAGGCGGGCTGGTCGAGGTCCGGGTCGCGCACCTCGGCCTCGACCGGAACACCAACGCACCGGTGGTGGTCCTGCAGGAGAAGAACGGGCAGCGGGTCCTGCCGATCTGGATCGGCCCGAGCGAGGCCAGCGCGATCGCGATGGAGCTTGCCGGCGTCAAGTTCTCGCGCCCACTCACCCACGACCTCCTGAAGCAGGTGATCGTCGGCCTCGGCGGCGAGCTGCGCCGCGTGCTCATCACCTCGGTCAAGGACAACACCTATTACGCCGAGCTGCACATCTATCGGAACGGCGACGTCGTGCAGGTGGACGCGCGCCCGTCCGACAGCATCGCCATCGCCCTGCGCCTCAAGGCGCCCATCTTCAGCAGCGGGGACCTGCTCGACACGTCGTCGGTGAGCACGGTCGACACGCCGCCTGAGGAGGGGCCGCTCGACAAGGAATCGCTCAAGACGTACCTGCAGAACCTGGATCCGGAGGACTTTGGCAAGTTCATGCCATAAGCTGCCGGCAGCCCTGGCGCTCGCCCTGGCCGCGGGGGCGGCCCCGGTGCTCGCGCAGAGCCCCGGCGCCCCGCTGGTGCTGAGCGGCCGGGCGGTGCGGGTCCGTGGCGCCGACACGACGGCGCTGGCAGGCGCGATGGTCGTGGCGCATCGGATCGGGGTGCGGGAGCAGGGGCCGCTGGACTCGCTGCGCGCGGACGCGCGCGGCGCCTTCCGCTTCCGCATCGCGAGGCCCGACACGGGCTCGATGTACGTCGTTTCGACGCGCTACGCCGGGATCGGGTACTTCTCCGACCCGTTCTCCCCCAAGGATCGTGCCGGCGCGGACACCATCCGGCTGGCCGTCTACGACACGGCGGCCGCGGGGTCGCCGCTGGACGTGGCGGTGCGGCACCTCGTGATCGCGGCGCCCGCGGGCGACGGGTCGCGCGACGTGCTCGACATCGTGCAGGTCGGCAATCCCGGCGAGACGACGCGAGTGCCGCGCGACTCCACGACGCCGACCTGGCACATGAAGCTCCCTCGCGGCATCGCGTCGTTCCACGTGGGCGAGGGCGAGGTGCCGACCAGCTCCGTGGTGCAGGCGGGCGACTCGATCCTGGTGACCGCGCCGTTCCCGCCCGGGCTGAAGCAGGTGGTGGTGACGTACGTGGTGCCGCGAGACCTCAAGACGCTGCGCGTGCCGCTCGACCAGCCGACGCAGCGGCTCGAGCTGCTGGTCGAGGACAGCAGTGCGTCGGCGAGCGGCGCGAGTCTGGCTGCCGCCAGCCCCCTCACCATCCAGGGGCGGCGGTTCCGGCGCTTCTCCGCGTCGAACATTCCCGTGGGCGAGACCGCGGAGATCACCTTCGGCGGCGTGCCCGCCCGCAATCTCGGGTGGCTGGCGGTCGTGCTCTCGGCGGTGTTGCTGGGGGCCGGCGGCTACCTCGCGGCGCAGCGGCGCCGCGCCCCGGCGCCGGCAGCGGCGCCCGACGGCGACGCGCTGCTCCGGCAGATCGTCGCGCTGGACGAGCGGTACGCGGCGGGCGAGGCACAGACCCCGCCCGCCGAATGGGCCGAATACCAGGCGAGGCGCGCGGCGCTCAAGGCGCGGCTCGCCGGGCGGCTTGCGCCGCGCTGAGCCGGCTGCACAGATTGCGCTGCAGGACAACTGACGTTCGCGAACGGGGATCTCGGAAGCCGGTGTGAGTCCGGCGCGGCCCCGCCACTGTAACGGGTAGGGAGTCATCCCACCGTCCGCTCTGATGCCACTGGCCACGGCCGGGAAGGCGAGCGGATGGGCCCGGAGCCAGGAGACCTCGCCGTTCGCGCTCCACCTGAAGCCCTCGCGGGAGGGGTGGTGGCTCGAGCTTCCTGGATTCCGCTTGCGCTGCTCGCGGCGTGCACCAGCCGCCCGGCAGCTTCCTCGCTCTCCGTCACCGACGATTGGGGACGCGCGGTCGCGCTCGTCGCGCCCGCGCGCCGCATCGTTTCGCTCTCGCCCGCTTCCACAGAGCTGCTCTTCCGCCTCGGCCTCGGCGACCGCGTGGTCGGCCGCACGCATTTCTGCGACTGGCCGCCGGCCGCGCGCGCCGTGCCCGATCTCGGCAACGGCATCGGCCCGGACGTGGAAGCGGTCGCGGCGCGGAAGCCGGACCTCGTGCTGCTGTACGCCTCCGCGGCCGACCGCGCCGCGGCCGACCGCCTGGCCGCGCTCGGCATCGCGACGGCGGTGCTGAAGCTCGACCGCTCCGACGACCTGCGCCGTGCCGCGCGCCTCGTCGGGACATTGGCGGGCGTGCGGCCGACGGCAGATTCCTTCGTCGCCTCCTTCGACTCGGCGCTGACCGCGGTGGCCGTTCATCCCGACCACCGGCCGCGCGTGTACGTGGACGCGTGGGCGAGTCCGCCGATGACGGTGGGGCGCGGGAGCTACCTGTCGGAAGTGATCCGCGCCGCCGGCGCCGACAACGTGTTCGACGACGTCGCCGCGTCGTCCGCCACGGTGAGCCTGGAAGCGATCGCCGCTCGCGACCCGGACGCCATCCTGTACCTCGCGCCCGACACGCTCCGCGCTCCCGATCTTGCGTCCCGCCCGGGTTGGCGCGTGCTGCGCGCGGTGCGCCAGGGACGCGTGCTGGTGGTGGATGGCAGCCTCTACGACCGGCCCTCGCCCCGGATGCCGCAGGCCGCGGCGGACCTCGCGGCACGTCTGGCCCGCAAGGCCTTGGCGGCGGGAGCGGCGCGGTGAGGCGGCCCTCGACGCCATCCCTGTTCGTCGTGCTCGCGGTCTTCGCCGCCCTCGCGGCGGTGGCGGGCGTCGGGCTCGGCGCCGCCGGACTGTCGCCGCGCGAGATCGCTCTGGCGCTGGCCGGTCGCGGGGACGACGTGGCCCGGGGCATCGTCTGGTCCCTCCGGCTGCCGCGCGTGGCGCTGGGCTTCGTCGTCGGCGGCGTGCTCGCGGTCTCGGGCGCAGCGCTCCAGGCGCTGGTGCGCAATCCGCTGGCGGATCCGTACCTCCTCGGCCTCTCGGGCGGGGCGGGACTCGGGGCGGTTCTGGCCCTCGTCGCGGGCGTCGTCTCGGCGTGGGTGCTGCCGGCGGCCGCATTCGCCGGCGCTCTGGCCGCGACGCTGCTGGTGTACCGGCTCGCGCTCGTGGCGGGCCGGGCGCTCGACAGCCGGATGCTGCTCTTGGGCGGCGTGGTGGTCGGTGCGTTCGCCGGCGCCCTGGTGGCCGGCATTCTGTCGGTCAGCGACGCGGCGCAGCTCCGGACCGCGACGCTGTGGCTGATGGGGGGCCTGGGCGGCGTGGGATGGCCGGGCGTGCTCGTCCTCGTGGTGTACGCGGTGCCGGCGCTCGCCGTGCTGGTGGCCGAGTCGCGCGCCCTGAACCTGCTCGCGCTGGGGGAGGAGCCGGCCGTGCATCTCGGGGCTGACGTGGCGCGGACCAAGCGGCGGGTCTACGTCGCGGCGTCGCTCCTGACGGCCGCGTCGGTCGCGGCCGCGGGGATCATCGGATTCGTGGGGCTGGTGGTGCCGCACACGATCCGGCTCCTCAAGGGCCACGACCATCGCGTGCTCCTCCCCGCCGCCTTCGTGCTGGGGGGCGCGTTCCTGGTGCTCGCGGACGCGCTGGCACGCACGGCGTTCGCGCCGCTGGAGCTGCCGGTCGGCGTCGTGACCGCGGTCGTCGGCGTCCCCTTCTTCGTCGTGCTGCTGAAGCGATGGACGAGCCGGTGATGTCCGGTCAGGGTGAGTTGAGTGCGGGCGGCGCGACAAACGCGCCCCGGGTCGGCGCGGCGTCCTCCGGCGCGGTGGCCATGGAGTCAGACGGTGCGGGCGGCGCGACAAACGCGCCCAGGGTCGGCGCGGCGTCCTCCGGCGCGGTCTTCGAGCTGAGCGACGTCACCGTGCGCTACACGGGCGCCGCGGCCGGCGGGCCGCCGGCGCTGGAGCGCGTCTCGTTCGCCGTGCGCGCCGGCGAATGCGTCGCCGTGGTGGGGCCGAACGGGGCGGGGAAGACCACGCTGCTCCGCGCCCTGCTGGGCCAGGTGCCTACGGCGTCGGGGCGCGCGCTCGCCCTGGGTCGCGACGCGCGGAGCTGGGCGCGCGACGCGCTGGCCCGCGAGGTGGGCGTGGTCTCGCAGCGCGAGGAGCCGGCCTTCCCTTTGACGGTGCGCGAGGCGGTCGAGATGGGGCGGTATCCGCACCTCGGCGCGTGGCGGGCGCCGGGGAGCGCGGATCGTGCGGCGGTCGAGCGCGCGATGCGGCGCTCCGACGTCATCGCGCTGGGGGATCGCTGGGTCGAAACGCTGTCCGGCGGCGAATGGCAGCGCGTCCGGATCGCGCGCGCCCTCGCTCAGGAACCGCGCGCCCTTGTGCTCGATGAGCCGACGGCCTCGCTGGACCTGAGCCACGAGATGCAGCTGTTCGAGCTGGTTCAGGACCTGGTGCGGCGCGACGGCCTCGCGGCCCTGATCGTCTCGCACCACATCAACGTCGCGGCCCGCTTCGCCGACCGCCTGGTCCTGCTCGCCGGGGGGCGCGTCGTCGCCGACGGCCCCGGCGAGGCCGTCCTCGAGCCGCAGCGCCTCGCCGCGGTGTTCGGGTGGCCGGTCGCGGTCTACCGGCTGGAAGACGGTTCCGTGCAGCTGTACCCCGAGCGCCAACCTGTGAAACCGGATTCCGGAGTCGTTCCATGATCGTCCTGCGATGGATCGGCATGTCCGTGCTGCCGGCGCTGCTCCTCGGCGCGCCGGCGCTGTTTGCGCAGGAGCCGCGCGACACCGTGCAGCTCCCCGAGCTGGTCGTCACGGCCACGCGGCTGCCGCTGCCGCTGGCGTCGACCACGGCGGCGGTCACCGTGATCTCGGGCGACCAGCTGCGTGCACACGGCATCGCCACGGTTGCCGACGCGCTCCGCACCGTGAATGCCTCCGCGGTCGTGGAGACCGGGCCGCTGGGGAGTGCGACATCCCTGTTCCTGCGCGGCGGCGAGAGCAACATGGTCTTGGTCCTGCTGGACGGTGTGCCGCTCAACGCCCCGGGAGGCGCCGTGGACCTGGCCAACCTCACGACGGACGACGTGGAGCGGATCGAGATCGTGCGCGGCCCGGCCAGCGTGCTCTACGGTTCCGACGCCGTGGCGGGCGTGGTGCAGATCTTCACG
>DATKLR010000296.1:0-8219 GCA_035542295.1 Gemmatimonadales bacterium
CCGACGATGATGATCTGCGGCGTCCACCGGTCGTAGACCAGGCCGCCCTGGACGGAGAGCATCAGCTTGAAGTCCCACTGGCCGTCGAGGACGTAGAGCACGGGGTAGCGCGCCCGCGGGTTCCGCGCGTAGTCGGCGGGCAGCTGCACCTGGATGTCGTAGTCCCGGCCCGTCGCGGCGGAGTGGAGCCGGCGGAGCTGCGTGCCCGGCAGCGTCACGACGGGGACGGTGTCCGCGCCCGAGCGCGGGTTCTGGGCCGGCAGGGCGCCGGCCGTGAGGAATGACGCGCCCGCGATCCACGCGAGCGTCTGCAGGGTCACCATCGTCTTCATGGCGTAGCCTCGGGGAAGGCCGGGCTCACCAGCGGCTGTGGATGGCGGCTCGGAAGTGGCGGTCGTAGACGGCGCGCGCGCGGGCCATCGCGTCCGCGGAGAGTGGCGGCAGCGCCGCGGCGCGCACGTTCTCCTCGACCTGCTCGGGATTACGCGCGCCGGGGATCGCCGCCGTGACCTCCGGGAACATCAGGATCCAGCGCAGGGCGAGCTGCGCGAGCGAGGCGCCCGCGGGCACCAGCGCCTTCAGCTCCTCGGCGGCTCGCACGCCTTCCGCGTAGTCCACGCCGCTGAATGTCTCGCCGACGTCGAAGGCCTCTCCGCGCCGGTTGAAGCTCCGGTGGTCGCCCGCCGGAAACGCCGTGTCCGGTTTCAGCCGGCCGGAGAGCAGCCCGCTGGCCAGCGGCACCCGTGCCAGGATGCCCACCTGCTTCGCGGCGGCCGCGGTGAAGAAGCGTTCGGACGGCTTGAGGCGGAACAGGTTGAAGATGATCTGCACCGACTGGACCCCTGGCCACTCGATCGCGCGCAGCGCCTCGGCTACCGTTTCCACGCTGACGCCGTAGCAGCGGACCTTGCCCGCGCGGACCAGGTCGTCGAGCACGCCGAACACCTCCGCCGAGTCGTACACCGGCGTCGGCGGGCAGTGGAGCTGCAGCAGGTCGAGCGCGTCGGTCGCGAGGTTCGTGAGGCTGCGCTCGACGAACGCCGTCAGATTCGCGCGGTTGTAGCCGGCGGCCGTGTGCGGATTGAGCCGCCGGCCCGCCTTGGTGGCGACGATGATCTCCTCGCGACGCTCCGCCTTGAGCCGCGCCAGGAGGCGCTCGGAGCGCCCGTCGCCGTAGACGTCTGCGGTATCGAAGAAGTTGACGCCGAGGTCGACGGCCCGGTGGAGCGCGCGCAGGCTCTCCGCGTCGTCTGCGCCGCCCCACGCGTCGCCCCCGATCGCCCACGCACCGAAGCTGATGGTGGAGATCTTCCAGCCCGTGCGCCCCAATGCCCGGTATTCCATCCCTAGCCCCGGACCCCGGATCCCGGACCCCGTCTCACAGCCTATACGCGTCCTTCGCCAGGTCGTATGCCAGCGCCCGCGCCATCTCGTGCGCGTCGCCGAGGTCCACGATGTGGCGCGCCACCAGGCCGGCGAGCCAGTTCGCGTCCATGCGGCGCGACAGGTCGTGGCGCGCGGGAATGGAGCAGAAGCCGCGCGTGTCGTCGTTGAAGCCCGCGGTGTTGTAGATCCCGGCGGTCTCCGTGGTCTGCTGGCGGTAGCGGCGCATCCCCTCGATGCTGTCGTGGAACCACCACGCCGGCCCCAGGCGCATCGCCGGGTAGTGGCCCGCGAGCGGGGCCAGCTCCCGCGCATAGGTGGATTCGTCGAGCGTGAAGACGATCAACCGGAAGCGCGTGTCGTTTCCGTAGGTGTTGAGCAGGTTGCGCAGGTTGCGCGTGTACTCCGTCGCGACCGGGATGTCGTGGCCGAGCGTCGGGCCGAAGCGCTCGAGCACCGGCCGGTTGTGCTCCCGCAGCGAGCCCGCGTGGAGCTGCATGACCATCCCGTCCGCGGTGGACATGCGCGCCATCTCCATCAGCATGTGCGCCTGGAAGCGCCGCTGGTCCGCGGCATCGGCTTTGGCCTCGCGGGCCAGCTGGAAGAGGCGATTCGCCTCCGCGTCGGGCAGCCGCTCGGTGTACGGCTCCATCGCGTCGTGGTCGGTTGCCTTCGCGCCCAGGCTCCGGAAGACGGCCCGGCGCTCCTCCAGCGCGCGGATGAATCCCGCATAGTCCTCGACGGGCCGGCCCTGGACGCTCCCGAGACGGTCCAGCTCGGCGCGCCATCCGGCGCCGGCGATCTGGAGGAGCAGGTCCGGGCGGAAGGTCGGGATCACGCGACCCTTCCAGCCCGACGCGCGGATCCGCGCGTGGTGCTCGAGCGAGTCCGTCGCGGCGTCGGTGGTGGCGAGCAGCTCGACGCGGAAGCGCTCGAACAGCGCCCGGGGCCGGAACTCCGGCGACGCGAGCTTCTCGGCGATCTCGTCGTAGACCTTCTGCGCCGTCGTCCCGGTCAGCTTCGTCCGGACGCCGAAGACGTGATAGAACTCGTACGTCAGCCAGGCGTCGCTCGGCGTGCCGCGGAACAGCCGGTAGTTGTCGCCGAAGACCTGCCAGATCTTGCGCGGATCCCGCTCGGCGGGGGAGCCGTCCTTGGGCGCGATGCCGAGCCGCTCCAGCGAGACGCCCTGCGAGTAGAGCATCCGCAGCAGGTAGTGGTCGGGCGTGAGGATGAGCGTGGTGGGCTCGGGGAACGGCGCGTCATCGGCCAGCAGGCGCGCTTCCACGTGGCCGTGCGGGCTGATGATGGGCAAGGCGCGTGTCCCGGCGTACAGCTCGCGCGCGACCTTCCGGATCGCGGGGTCGGGATCGAAGAACCGATCCTCGTCCAGGACCAGCTTCGGGTCAGACGCCGCTGAAGACACTGAAGCCTCCGTCCACCGGAATGACGGCGCCGGTCACGAACGACGCGGCGTCGCTGCACAGCCACCCGACCACCGCTGCCACCTCCTCCGGCCTGCCGAAGCGCCCCATCGGCGTGTGCGCGATGATGGCCCGGGCGCGCTCGGTGTAGCTGCCGTCGGCCGTGAGGAGCGCATCCCGGTTCTGCGTGCCCACGAAGAACCCGGGCGCGATGGCATTCACCCGGATCCCGTCTCCGTATCGGCGGGCGAGGTCCACGGCCAGCCACCGGGTGAAGGCCTCGATGCCCCCCTTCCCGGCGGAGTATCCCAGGACGCCGCTCAGGGCGCGGCGTGCGGCCATGGATGAGATGTTTACGATGCACCCCGATCCCTGCCGTGCCATGACTTCGGCGAAGGTCAGCGAGGGGATCACAGTGCCGTGGAGATTGAGCCGGAGCACTTGGTCGAACGCGTCGAGCGGCACGTCGAAGACCGGGCGGTCGTCGTTCCGGGCGCGCTCGACGTTGCCCCCGGCCGCATTCACGAGGATGTCCACGCGACCGCGCGCGCGCAGCAGCTCTTCGCGCGCGGCGCGGACCTGCGCCTCGTCGAGGACGTCCGCGACGATGGCGAGCGCGTCGCCCCCCTTCTGGCAGATGTCCTCCGCCTCCGGCTCCGCGCATTCCGCGTGCCGGTCGATGATGGCTATGGTGGCGCCCCGGGCGGCCAGCGCGCTGGTCACGGCGCCGCCCAGCGCCCCGCAGCCGCCGGTCACGACGGCCACCCGCCCGGTCAGCGACATAGGATCTTCGCTCACGCGGCAAGTGTACGGCGCGGTGCCGCAACCGTGCAACCCTGCCACCTGCTACCTGCCAACGCTGTTATTATTGCTCGTGCCGCAGAAGGAGCCCCTCTCTCCTCCGCTGCTCGCCATGGCGGGAATCCTCGCGGCGGTCCCCGCCGCCTGGGTCGCGCTCGCCGTGGACGCCGTCGTTACCGGAGCCGCGTCCTCGCTGGCCGGCTTCCACTGGCTCGGCGTCTCGCTCACTCCCGCGTTCACCTTGCGTGCGGACTTGGCAGCCGACGGGAATCACCCCGCGGGCCTCTGGGCGGTCGCCCTGCTGGCGGGGCCCGCCGTGAGCGCCCTGCTCGCCCTCCTCGTCCAGGTGCTCGTCGAGTCCGCCCGGTCCCCGGCCTGGCTGCGGGTCTTCGCCCTCGAGCTGCTCGCCTTCGCCTGGCTCCGCTGCCCGGCGCTCCTGGCCGCCGGCGCGGCCCACGGCCGCGGGCCGGTGGCCGACCTCTACGCGACGCTCGGAGAGCCCCAGGCCGGCCGGTGGCCGGTCGCCCTCCTGGCGGTCCTCGCCCTGGCCGCGGCGGCGGCGGTGGTCGCGAGCCGGGCGGTCGAGGTGGGGAAGACCTGGATGCGGGTGGATGGGAGGCAGTTCAGACGGCGGGTCGCGCGGGTCCTCGGCGGCTACCCCGTGCTGACGGTGCTGGCGGGCTGGAGCATCGTGATGCCGTGGGCGGCGCCGGCCTGGATGGCCGTCTGGCTCCTACTGACCCTGTCCGCCGTGAGTGTCCTCGTGTCCTAGGGGGAGTGACGCCGAAACCTTTTGGGGCCTTCGTGCGTCTATAAGAGTGCAGTACCTCAGGTCGTTGTTCGCGTCTCGCAGCCGCGGGCTTCGACTCATCTGCAGTAGCGACGCGAGTGGGGTGGCGGCCCCAACCGGAGCCACGCCCCACTCGCGCTCATCTCTGTGCCGAAGCCAGCTCTATGGTGTCCGCACCGCTGAAGCCGAAGGTGCGGACGAACGCCTCGACCACGGCGTCGCGCACCTTGCGGCCCAGGTCTTCCCGTGTGTCTGTGCGTCTGTGCGTCCGTGCGTCCAGCTCTTCCGCCAGACTCGTCATGACGACGTCCGGAATGCCACAGGGGACGATCAGCGAGAACGGATTCAGGTCGGTCGTCACGTTCAGCGCGAAGCCGTGCCACGTGACCCACTGGCGCACGTGGATCCCGATGCTCGCGATCTTCCGTCCGGCCGTCCAAACGCCGGTGTAGCCCTCGCGCCGCTCGCCGGTGATGCCGAAACGGTCCAGCGCCACGATCAGCGCCTCTTCGATCTGCCGGAGGAACCAGTGCAGGTCGCGGCGGTGCTGGCCCCCTGCCAGATCGAAGATCGGATAGCCGACGAGCTGGCCTGGCCCGTGGTAGGTGACGTCGCCGCCGCGCTCGATCTCGAAGACCTCGATGCCGCGGCGGCGCAGCAGCTCCGGCGCGATCGGCAGGCTGGATTCCCGCGCGCCGCGGCCCAGCGTGACGACCGGCGGATGTTCGAGCAGGAGGAGGAGGTCGTCGGTGAGGCGGCCGGCGATGCGGTCTTCCGCGAGGCTGCGCTGCCGCTCGAGCGCCGCGCCGTACGCGACGGTGCCGAGGTCCGCGACCGCCAGCCGTCGTCCCGCCACGGGTTACCCGGTTCGGTCGAGGAAGAAGCGCCGCGCGACCGGGATGGCCACCACGCACAGGGCGCCGAGCGCCGCCAGCCCCCAGCGGCCGGCCACGACGTGCGCGGGCACCGTCAGGGCGCCGATGATCGCGGTGCCGAAGACCCCCAGCATCCCGAGCACGGCGCGGTAGTAGGCGTTCTCGATGGGGCGGCCGAGGGTCCAGGCGACCAGTCCGCCGGCCAGGAGGCCGCCGACGCCCGCCAGCGCGGGCGCGATGGAGGGCAACACCCGCGTGTCCCCGGCGGTGGCGACGAAGAGCGCCAGACAGATGACCGCTCCGCCCGAAGCGGAGCCCGCGACGATCGCGGTCAGCGCGGAGCCGACCGGGCGCGAGAAGCTCAGATGTGGATGACCCGGCCCATCGCGTCGAGCGCGGCCTCGGCGACCGCCTCGGACAGCGTGGGGTGCGCGTGGATGGCGAGCTCGATCTCCTCGACCGTGTACTCGTTGGCGCGCGCCACCACCAGCTCGTGGATCAGCTCGGTGGCGTGCGGGCCGGCGATGTGGGCGCCGAGGATCTCGCCGTACTTCTTCCCGCGGATGATCTTGACCAGCCCGTCGGTCTCGCCCGCGGTGCGCGCCCGGCCGTTGGCGCTGAAGGGGAAGCGGCCGACGGCGTAGTCGAGCTTCTGCTCCTTGCACCGCTCCTCGGTCAAGCCGACGCTCGCGACCTCGGGGTGGCAGTACGTCGCCCCCGGCACGCCGGTGTAATCGATGGGGTGCGGGTGCTGGCCGGCAATCGCCTCGGCGGCGACGATCCCCTCGCGACTGCCCTTGTGCGCCAGCAGCGGCGGGCCGGCCACGTCGCCGATCGCATACACGCCGGCCGCCGTGGTCTGCATCGCCGGGCCTACCTGGATGAAGCCGCGGTCGGTGAGCTTCACGCCGGCGGCCTCGAGCCCGATCCCCTCCGTGTTCGGCGCGCGGCCGGTCGCGATCAGGATCTTCTCCACCTTGAGCGTCTCCGCCTTCCCGGCCACGGTGAACGTGATCGTGGCTCCGTCCTTCTCCACCGCGGCCGCCTGGATCTGCGCCCCCGCGTGGACCGTGATGCCGCGCCTCCGGAATGCCTTCGCCACGACGTCCGACATCTCGCCGTCCTCGACCGGCAGGATCCGCGGCAGCACTTCGAGCAGCGTGACCTGCGCGCCGAAGGCGTTGAAGATGTCGGCGAACTCGCACCCGACGGCCCCGGCGCCCACGATCGCGATGGACCTGGGCGCGGCCTCGAGGAAGAGCGCCTCGTCGCTCGAGATCATCGTCCTGTGGTCGATCTTCAGGCCGAGCTGGGGCAGGTCCTTGGGGCGCGAGCCGGTCGCGACCACCACGGCCTTGGTCGCCGTCAGCTCCACGGCCGCGCCGGACGCGGGCGTGACCGCGATCTTCCGTCCCGGCAGCAGCTTCCCGGTGCCGTGGATCAGCTCGATCTGGTGCTTCTTGAAGAGGAATTCGACGCCCCTGGAATTCTGTTCGCTCACGCGTCTACTCCGCTTCATCGCGACGCCGTAGTCGGTCGAGACCTCGCCGGTGGTGACGCCGAGGTCTTTGGCGTGGCGGAGCAGATTGGCGACTTCGGCGGAGTGGAGCAGGGCCTTGGTGGGGATGCACCCGATGTTCACGCACACGCCGCCGGGCTTGTCCTTCTCGACCACGCCGACGGTGAGCCCGAGCTGGGCGGCCCGGATGGCGCCCACGTACCCGCCGGGGCCGGCGCCGAGGAAGAGAACGTCGAAAGTCGTCGCCACGGGAAGCTCCTAGAGCAGCATCGCCAGCGGGTTCTCGAGCATCAGCTTCAGGGTCCTGAGGAACTTGGCGCCGGTCGCCCCGTCCACGGCGCGGTGGTCGCACGACATCGTCACGCGCATCGTGCGCCGCGGCTGGACCGCGCCGTCCACCACCACCGGCCGCTGGGCGATCCGGCCCACAGCCAGGATCCCCGCCTCGGGCGGGTTGATGACCGCGGTGAACTCCTCGATGTCGAACATCCCGAGGTTCGAGACGGTGAAGGTCGCGCCGGTGTACTCGTCCGGCTGGAGCTTGCGCGCGTGCGCCCGCTCGGCCAGCGCCCGGGATTCGGCCGCGATCTCCAGCAGTCCCTTGCGGTCCGCATGGCGGATCACCGGCGTGATGAGCCCGTCCTCGACCGCGACCGCCATCCCGACGTGGACGTCGCCGTAGTGCCGGATCCGGTCCTCGAGGAAGGCCGCGTTCACCGCCGGATGCTGGCGCAGCGCGAGCGCCACCGCCTTCACGATCAGGTCGTTGAAGGAGATCTGGAACGCCTCGCCGAGGCCCTTGAGCTGGTCGCGGGCCTCCCAGGCGCGCTCCATGTCGATCTCGGCGGTGAGGAAGAAATGGGGCACCGGGCCGATGGACTGCGTGAGGCGCTTCGCGATCGTCTTCCGCATCGCGGTGAGGGGCTCGTCGCGGAAGCCACCCTCGGGGAGGGCGGGGGCCGGGATCGCCGCCACCGTGCGTCCGTGCGTCTGTGCGTCCGTGCGTCCGGCCGTTTCCACGTCGCGCTTGACGACGCGGCCGGCGGGGCCGGAGCCGGTGACCAGCGCCAGATCGACGCCGCGCTCGCGGGCGATGCGGCGGGCGAGCGGGGAGGAGCGGATGCGGCCTGGAGTGGGTGTAGGGTGTGAGGGTGTTGGGTGTAGGGAAGGCCCCGCAGTCGCGGCCACGGGCACGGCGGGCGCGGCAGTGGTAGCCGGCGACGGCTTCGACGCGCTTGCCACACCCGACACCCTACCCCCTACACCCTGCGGCCCTGGCGCCGCCGCCGCGGCCATGCCGGAAATGTCCTCGTCCGCCGTGCCCACGATCGCGACCAGCGCCCCCACCGGCACCGTCGCGCCCTCGCCCAGCACGATCCTGCGGAGCACGCCATCGCCGCGCGCGACCAGCTCCATCACGGCCTTAT
>DATKLR010000297.1:0-10655 GCA_035542295.1 Gemmatimonadales bacterium
GTGGAGACGGTGATCGACGGCGTATTCATCGCCGGCGCGGCGCAGGGGCCGAAGACGCTCGCCGAGAGCGTCACCTCGGCGCTGGCCGCCGTCTCGAAGGGCGCCGCGCTGCTCCTCAAGGGCTACGTGGATCTCCCGCCCATCGTGGCGACGGTGGACCGCGATCGCTGCACCTGGTGCGGCGAGTGCGAGGCCGCGTGCCCATACCAGGGCGCGGTCATGAAGGTGGCCGAAGGCGACCGCTCCGTCGCGGAGATCCAGCCCGCGCTCTGCAAGGGGTGCGGCGGATGCGTTCCGGTGTGCACGCCGCAGGCGATCGACCTGGCAGGCTTCACCAACGCGCAGGTGACGGCGATGATCGACGCGCTCGCCGCGGAGGCGGCCTGATGGCGACCGCAGCGCTACGGCGGCCCGCGGAGGTGATGCGGGACGAGATGGTGATGCGCAGCCGTATCGTCGCCGCGCTCCAGGACGGCCCCCACACGATCCCGGAGCTGGCGGCCGCACTCGGCAGCCCGGTGCCGGAAGTCACCCAGTGGGTGATGGCGCTCCGGCGGTATGGCGCCCTGGAGGAGCTGCCCAAGCCCAAGGCCGAGGACTACTACCGCTACCGGCTGGCGGGAGAATGAGAAGCGGGGCCCGGGATCGGGGGTCCGGGGTCAGGGAGAGGCACACATGGCGGTGAGGATAGAACCGGGGCTGCATCGGGAGATCGCGCGGTACGGCGGCGGCGACGTCACCGCGTGCATGAACTGCGGCGCCTGCACCGCGACCTGCCCGCTCTCCGCGGAGACCGGCGGATTCCCGCGGCGGATCATCCATCTCCTTCAGGTGGGCCACCGCGACCGGCTGCGCGCGTCGCTGGAGCCGTGGCTCTGCTACTACTGCGGCGAGTGCTCGGAGACCTGCCCGCGCGATGCCAATCCCGCGGACACGATGATGGCCGCCAGGCGCTTCCTCACCGCCGAGTACGACTGGACCGGGATCGGAAAGCGCCTCTACACGCATCCCGCGCTGCAGCTCGCCGCGGCGGTCGGCCTCGGTCTGCTCGTGGCAGTGCTCTTCGCCCTGCTGCACGGCCCGATCGTCACGGACAGGGTAGCGCTCAACAGCTTCGCGCCGGTGGAGTGGATCGAGCGGGCCGACTGGGCGATGGCCGCGGTGCTCGCCGCCCTCCTCCTCTCCAACGTGTTTCGAATGTTCCGCTTCGTGATGCGGCCCGCGGACGGAGGGGGCGCGCGGATCCCGCTGCGCCTGCTGGTCACCGAGGCGCGGACCTTCGTTGTCCATTTCGTCACCCAGCTCAGGTGGCGGACTTGTCCCACCGGCCGCACCCGGTGGCTGAAGCACCTGCTGCTGGTGAGCGGCTACGTCACGATGATGGTGCTGGTCGAGGTCTTCCTGCGCGCATTCCAGACCGATCGGGTCGTCCCGGTGTGGCATCCAACGCGGCTGTTCGGGTACTACGCGACGGCCGTGCTGCTCTACGCGGCCGGCGACTTCCTGCTGGGCCGCCTCCGGAAGCGGGACTGGATCCACCGGCACTCCGAGCCCAGCGACTGGGTGTTCGTGGGGCTGCTGTTCCTCGTGGCCCTGACCGGCATCCTGGTGCACATCGCGCGCGTCTCCGGCTTCCCGGTGCTCACCTACGACTTGTACGTCGTGCACCTGGCGGTCGTGACGCCGTTCCTCGTGCTGCAGGTCCCGTTCGGCAAGTGGAGCCACATGTTCTACCGCCCCTTCGCCATTTACCTCGAGGCGGTGCGCACGAAGCTGCAGGCCGCCGCGGCCGCTCCGCTGGAGCGCGCGGCGTAAACGCGTTGAGCCATACGCTGAGAGGCTCAACCTAAGAGGAGGTTCTCCATGGCTCAGAAGATGGCTGTCGTCTGCAACGGTGAGACCGGGGCCAATATCATGCCCACGCTGATATTCTCGTCCTCCGGCATCGCCCTCGACTACGAGGTGCACGTCTTCTTCTGCCCGGCGGCCACCAAGTGGCTGCTCAAGGGGGAGCTGGAGAAGTTCGGCCAGCCCAAGGGCCTGCCCAATCCGATCAAGCTGTTCAATGACATCCTGGAGATGGGAGGAGAGATCGTCCTGTGCGAGCTGGCCCTGGAGAACAAGGGCGTCACTCCGGCGGACCTGCGCGATCCGCGGATCAAGATCAAGAAGGCTCCGCCGTTCCTGATGGACGTGGAGGGCGCCACCCAGACATACGTGTTCTAGCCAGCACCGTCGCTGCGGAGGCGCGGCGACGCTGAACTGCTGAGCGGCGCCCCGCCCTAGCGCCACGGCGCCGGCCCGGACCATTATGCCCGGTACCATGGGCACTCCCGTCCGGCACCGGTGGCGACTTTCCGTCGCCCTCGCCGGCGCGCTGGTAGCGGGCGGCGCGAGCGCGCTCGCCGCCCAGGAGCGCACGCCAGCTGAGGAGGCGGGCCTGATCCGCGAGGCCTTCCTCCATGCGTGGGACGGGTACGTGCAGTACGCCTGGGGTCACGACCAGCTGCGGCCGCTGACCCACGGCTATCGCGACTGGTATCCCGCCTCCCTCGAGATGACGCCGCTGGACGCCTTCGACACGATGCGGCTGATGGGGTTGAAGGCCCAGGCGGCCCGGGCCAAGCGGCTCATCCTCGACAGCCTCAGCTTCGACCGCAATTTCAAGGTGCAGGTCTTCGAGGTGACCATCCGCGAGCTGGGCGGGCTGCTCACCGCCTACCAGATCGACAGCGACCCGCGCTTCCTCGCCCTGGCCCGCGACCTGGGCAACCGTCTCCTGCCGGCCTTCCACTCCCGGACGGGGATGCCCTACCGGTTCGTGAACCTCCGGACCGGCGCGGTCATGGGGCCGGTGAGCAATCCGGCGGAGGTCGGCACCCTGACCATCGAGTTCGGGACGCTCAGCAAGCTCACCGGCGACGCCCGCTACTACGCCGCGGCCAAGCGCGCGGTGAGGGCGCTGTTCACACGGCGCTCGCGCATCGGCCTGGTGGGCAGCACCATCGACGTCGAGACGGGAGCATGGGGGAACAAGGACAGCCACGTCTCCGGCGGCATCGACTCCTACTACGAGTACCTGCTCAAGGCGTGGCTGCTGTTCCGGGACCCCGACTTCAAGCGGATGTGGGACACGAGCATCGCGGCCGTGAACCGTTACCTGGCCGACGAGCGCGCCGGTCTGTGGTACGGGCACGCCCACATGGACACCGGGGAGCGGACGGCGCCGTACTTCGGGGCGCTGGACGCCTACTTCGCCGCGGTGCTGGCCAGGAGCGGCGACATCCCGCGCGCGGCGCGCCTGATGGGCTCGATCTACCGGATGTGGACGGCATTCGGGATCGAGCCCGAGGTGCTCGACTACTTCACGATGCAGCCCGTGGAGGCCGGCTACCAGCTGCGACCCGAGGCCCTCGAGTCCGCCTACTACCTGTACCGGCTCACGGGCGACGAGCGCTATCGCGACATGGGGCGGGTGATGGTGGACAGCCTGCTCCACTACACCCGCTGGGACGTCGGCTTCACCGCGCTGGAGAGCGTGGTGACGAAGCAGCGCCGCGACGCGATGGAGAGCTTCTTCCTGGCGGAGACGTTGAAGTACGCCTATCTGCTGTTCGCGCCGCCGGCGACGCTGGACTTCGACACGGTCATCTTCAACACGGAGGCGCATCCCATCCGGCGCACCTGGAGCGCGCCCCGATGATGCCTTGCCCGCAGTGCGGCACCGCCGTCCCGTCAGGCGCGAGCGCGTGCCCGCGGTGCGGGGCTCCGGTGACGGACCCCGTGGCGAAGACGCTGGCGATCGCGACCGACGATGTGGCGGAGCGCGACGCGTTGTTGGCCCAGCTCCGCCACGAGCTGGCGGACGAGTACGAGGTGGAGCGGGAGCTGGGCCGCGGCGGCATGGGCGTGGTCTTCAAGGCGGTGGAGATCGAGCTGGGGCGCCCGGTGGCGCTCAAGGTGCTCCCGCCCGGCCTGGGCCAGGGCGCCGCCGCCGAACGGTTCCGGCGCGAAGCGCGCCTCGCGGCGGCGCTCGACCACCCGAGCATCATTCCCATCTACCGGGTCGGCCGGGTGGCCGGCACCTGGTACTTCGCGATGAAGTTCGTGGAGGGCCGCGCCCTCGACGAGATCATCGCGGCGCAGGGGGCCCTGCCCCTCCAGGTGATCCTCGCGATCCTCCGGAGCACCGCCAGCGCGCTCGCGTTCGCCCACGAGCGCCAGATCGTGCACCGGGACATCAAGGGCGCCAACATCCTCGTGGACCAGGGCGGCCGCGTGATGATCTCCGACTTCGGCATCGCGCGCGCCGGCCAGGAGAAGACGCTGACGGCCGCCGGCGCGATGATGGGCACGCCCTACTACATGAGCCCCGAGCAGGGGTGGGGCGGCGCCGTCGGGCCGCAGAGCGACCAGTACGCGCTGGGGATTCTCACCTTCCAGATGATCACGGGCCAGGTGCCGTTCGACGCCGACAGCCTGATGACCATCCTCCAGCACCACTACTTCACGCCGCCCCCCGACGTGCGCACCGTGCGTGACGGGCTGCCGACGGGGCTGGTGCAGGTGCTCGAGCGCGCCCTCAGGAAGAACGCCGCTGACCGCTTCGCATCGACCCGCGACATGCTCGCGGCGGTCGAGGCGATTCCGTCGAGCGACACGGAGCGCGCGGAGGCCCACGACATGCTCCGCCAGCTCGCCCGCGGCGGGACGGTGGCCAAGGTGCGGACCGGCTCGCTGCCGCCGCTGGACACCAAGCACTTCGCGAGCCTCGCCGTGACGGCGGACCCGGCCGGCGGACCGGCCCATCTCGCGGTACCTCCGGCTCCCCCGCCCGCCCCGCCGGCCGGCTGGCTCAAGCGCGTGCCGCCGCGGCGCGCGGCGCTCGGCCTCACCGCCGCCCTGGCCCTCGTGGTGCTCTGGGGGCTCGGCCATCGCCGCACGGCCCCCAGGCAGTCCGCGCCGGTCACGCCGCCGGCCGCAGTCGCCCCAAGCCCGCCAGCCCCGACGACGCCGGCATCGCATCGTCCGGCCGCGCGCCACGCCGCCGCGGCACGCGCGGCGGCCGCGCAGATCGCGCCGTCGCCGCAGCCGGGACCCGCGGGACCCGCCGGCAGGCTGCGTCTCCAGACCCTTCCGCAGAACGCGACGATCGTGGTGGACGGCGAGACGGTGGGGACGGGACTGCTTCCGGACTTCGCGGTGGCGGCGGGGCGGCACCGCATCCGGGTCAGCGCCGCCGGCTACGCGACCCTGGACACGACGATCACGGTCACGGCGGGCCGCATCGCCGACGTCGGCACGATCAGCTTGAAGCGCTCGCCCCGGTAAGCGCCTTCTGGAAGATGCGGAAGCGCTTGTAGATCACCCCTCCGCCCCGCTCCATCTCCGCGCGCACCTTGGTGTTGGTCTCCAGCTCGTGGTGGCTGTCCATCACCTCGTGGCCGGCCGCCGCCGCTGACCGCAGCATCGCCGCCCCCATCACCATGTCCACGCCGCGGCCGCGGTATTCCTCCTTCACGCCGCCCAGGAGCAGGTCGAGCTGCTTCGCCGTCTTCATCGCGCGGAGGATGTGGATGAAGCCGAACGGGAACAGGCGGCCGCGCGCTTTGACCACACCTTCATAGAGGTTGGGGATGGCGATGAAGAAGCCGACCACCTCCTCGCCTTTCGCCACCGCCTTCACGAACCGCGGATCGAGGAGCGGCAGGTACTGCTTCGCCAGACCCTCCATCTCCTCGCGGTCGAGCGGCGAATACCCGTAGATGCCGACGAACGTCTCGTTCATCAGTCCCAGGATCGGCCGGATGTACGGCTTCAGCTCGCTCTTCTTGGTGAACTCCAGGAGGCGGACGGCGTTCTTCTTCACGGCCCGCTCGGCGACCCTCTCGATGAACTCCGGGACCGTGGCCGGCACCGGCAGCCGGTAGACGACATAGTCGATTTCCTTCCCGTATCCCTCGGCCTCGAGAAGGCGGATCAGGTATGGGAAGTTGTAGTAGGTGACGATCGTCGGCTCGTGCTCGAACCCCTCGACCAGAAACCCCTCGGGGTCCTGATCGTTGAAGCCGAACGGGCCGATGATCCTGGTCATCCCCCGGTTCTTCGCCCAGGCCTCGACGTGCTGGAGCAGCGCGTGGGCCACCTCCGGATCGTCCGTGCTCTCCAGGCAGGCGAACCGCGCCGTGGCTTCCTTCATCATCTCGTTGTGACGGCGATTGATGATCCCCATCACCCGGCCGACCGGGCGGCCGTCCTTCCACGCCAGGGCCATCGTGGCGTCGCAGTAGCGGAACGCCTGGTTCTTCCTCGGATCGTAGTACTTCCACTCGTCCATGTAGATCGGCGGCATCCACTTCGGATGGTCGCGGTGCAGCTGCTCGGGCAGGAAGATGAACTGCTTCAGGGAGCGCCGGTCGGCAACGGGCGTCAACTGGACCGTCATGCGCAGGGCTCGCGGTGGATGTGGCGTGTGGAGGACAGGGGCCCTCAATCTGCGCACCGTGGAACGGGAGTTGCAAGGCTCGGGGGTGCATGGCCACTCCGGGATCGCTCGGCGCGCTGGCCGCCATCGCCGTCACGGCGGCGACGGTGGGCTCGCTGCACACGCTGGCTCCCGACCACTGGGTGCCGTTCGCCGCGCTGGCGCGGGCCCAGCGGTGGTCGGCCGGCCGCACCGCCCGCGTGACGGTGCTGTGCGGTTTCGGCCACGTGACGACGTCCGTGATTCTGGGGGTGGTGGCCATCCTGTTCGGCCTCGGGCTTGTCACGGCCTTCGGGCACCGCGTCGAGTCGTGGGGCGGGCTGCTGTTGATCGCCTTCGGCCTGGCGTACGCCGTCTGGGGCCTCAGGCGCGCGGCGGGCGCGCGGCTGCACGGGCACGTGCACGCCCACTACGACCACGTGCACGATGCCGCGCGCCTGACGCCGTGGACCCTGTTCCTGCTCTTCAGCGCCGATCCCTGCGTGGCGGTGATCCCCCTCGTCGTCGCCGCCGCGCCCTTCGGGGCGGCCGCCGTCGCGGCGGTCGCCGCCGTGTACGAGGCGGCCACGATCGCGACGATGACCGTGCTCACGCTCGCGGCGTGGCGCGGAGTGACGGCGCTGCGGTTCCCCTGGCTCGACCACTACGGGGACGCCGCCGCCGGCGGCCTCATCGCGGCGCTGGGCATCGTGCTCCTCCGCCTCGGCTGGTAGCCTAACTCGCGGAACGCCGGGCAGTTTTCGTAGTATTCGCTGCTGTGACGCAACCGATCTTCTTCGACCCCACCGGTAAGCGCCGCCGGGTGGTGAACCGCTCCACGACGGTGGCGGGGCTCGCCCTGGCCGTGGTCACGACCATCTTCGTCGTGAGCCTCCTGGCCGTGCCGTTCTTCCCGCGGCTCCCCGGCATGACGAACCCGGTGCGGCGCGCCCGGCAGACGCTGCTGCCCTCCCGGCAGCAGCGGCTGAGCCGCCAGCTGCTCCGGCGCTCGCGCATCGCGCTGTGGCAGGCCGTCGCCGCCGACCGCGGCGCCGCCGCGGCGCGCCGGACGCCGGCCACGCCGACGCTGCCGCCCGACACGATCATCGGCGCGTTTTACGTGGTATGGCAGAGAGGCGGTGTGGAGGCGCTCAATCTCAACGCCAGCCACCTCACCGATCTCTTCCCCGAGTGGCTCCACCTGAGTCGCACGGGCGGCGCGCTCGACTTCAAGGACTGGGACCCGAACGTCAATCTCATGAACAAGCACGTGGTGGACGTGGCGCGCGACCACCACGTGGACATCCAGCCCGTCTTCAACAACGCCGAGAACGGCCAGTTCGACCCGCACCGCGCGCACGAGCTGCTGATTTCGCCGGCGCGTCAGGAAGCGGTCGTGAGCGCCGTGGCAGACTGGCTGCACCAGCAGGGTTTCCAGGGCCTCAACCTCGACTTCGAGAATCTCGAGGACGCGGACTACGGCCGCCTCCCCCAGTTCGTTCAGCGGCTGCGCGACGCGCTCCATCCCGCCAGTCTGCAGCTGAGCGTGGACGTCGAGGTCGGCCGGACCGACGTGCCGCTGACGCAACTCGCGCATCTGGCGGATTTCGTCGTCCTGATGGCGTATAACCAGCACAGCCAGGCGGGACCGCCGGGCCCCATCTCCGCGGTCGGCTGGTACGACAGCGTCCTCACGCGGACGCTGAAGCGGATCCCTGCAGGCAAGGCCGTGGTGGGCATCGCGAACTACGGGCTCGACTGGAGCCGCGGCGGCAGCTCCGCCCGCCGGCTCAGCTTCGAGGACGCGATGTTCACGGCGCGAGACAACCGGCCGGAGGAGGACCCGAAGCAGGTCCTGGACTTCGACGCCCGGGCGTTGAATCCGACGTTCACCTACGAGGACGCAGGGTCGCACGGGCACGAGGTCTGGATGCTGGACGCGGTCACGGCGTACAACGACCTCCTGCTCGCGCACCGCGCCGGCGCGAAGGGATCCATCCTGTGGGTCCTGGGGGCGGAGGACCCGGCGGTGTGGAGCTTCTACGACCGCCGCCGGCCCGACTCGCTGCCGCCGTCCACGGTGCTCGACACGGTGCCGACCCCCTACGCGCCGGTCACGACGGGCGAGGGGGACGTGCTCGAGGTCGTGTCCGCGCCGCACGGGGGCCAGCGCATCACCGAGACGGACTCGACGACGGGGCTGGTCACCGACGAGTCGTACGTCAGCTTCCCCATGCCGTACGTCATCCGCCGCTCCGGGTACGTGCCCAAGAAGCTGGTGCTGACGTTCGACGACGGGCCGGACGACGTGTACACGCCTGAGATCCTCGACGAGCTGAAGGAGCTGGAGGTGCCCGGCACCTTCTTCCTCGTCGGGCAGATGGTCGAGAAGTACCCCGAGGTGGCGCGGCGCATTCTCCGCGAAGGGCACGAGATCGGCAGCCACACCTTCACGCACCCCAACATGGCGACGGTGAGCCACCGCCGGGCGATCCTCGAGTACAACACGGCGCAGCGCGCGCTCCAGGCGGTCCTCGGCCGCTCCACCGTCCTGTTCCGGTTTCCGTACAACGCCGACGAAGAAGCGCAGACCAACGCGGAGACCGACCCGATCGTCCAGGCCTCGGCCCTGGGCTACATCACGGTGGGCGAGCTGATCGACCCGCAGGACTGGAATCTCGCGAAGACCGACAGTCTCGGCGACCGCGTGCCGCGCACCGCCGACGACATCGTCAACGACATCATCAAGCAGGCGGACACGACGAAGGGGAACGTGATCCTCCTGCACAGCGCGGGGGGCAAGCGCGACATCACCGTCGCCGCGTTGGCGACCGTGGTGCCGCGGCTGGAGCGCAAAGGCTACCAGTTCGTGACGCTGGCGCAGCTGCTCGGCACGACCGACGACGTCCTCATGCCGCCGGTCCGCGCGCGGGACCAGCTGCTGGTGGGGCTCGACCGGGTCAGCTTCAACACCGTCTACGCGATCGAAACGATCCTCAGCATCACGTTCCTCGCGGCCATCGCGCTTGCGGTGCTCCGTGTAGCCTTCGTCATCTCCGTCGCGCTCGTCGCCCGGCGTCAGGCGAAACGCGCGACCTACGACCCCGCGTACCGGCCGTCGGTCACCGTGCTGATCGCGGCGTTCAACGAGCAGCCGGTGATCGCGCACACGATCCGCAGCGTGCTCGCCAACGACTACCCGAACCTCGAGGTCGTCGTCGTGGACGACGGCTCGACCGACGGCACCAGCGAGGAGGTGCGCTCTCATTTCGCCGGCGAGCAGCGGGTGCGCCTGATCCGCCAGGCCAACGCGGGCAAGGCCGCGGCCCTGAACCGCGGGCTCGAGGAGGCCAAGGGCGAGATCCTCGTGTGCTTCGACGCGGACACGCAGATCACCCCGCACGGCATCTCCCTCATCGTCCGGCACTTCGCCGACCCCAGGATCGGCGCCGTGGCCGGGAACGTGAAGGTCGGGAACCGCGTCAACATCCTGACCCGCTGGCAGTCCCTCGAGTACATCACCAGCCAGAACCTCGACCGCCGCGCCTACGCCTACCTCAACGCGATGACGGTGGTGCCCGGCGCGGTCGGGGCGTGGCGCAGGAGCGCGGTCGTCGCGGTCGGGGGATACCTGCGCGACACCATGGCCGAGGACATGGAGCTGACCTATCGGCTCCGGAGGGCCGGATGGCGCATCACGGCCGACCCGGAGACGGTGGGCTACACCGAGGCGCCCGCGACCCTGCGGATGTTCTTCCGGCAGCGCTTCCGCTGGACCTACGGCACCCTTCAGTGCGTCTGGAAGCACCGGGGTGCGCTGTTCCACTACGGATGGTTCGGCTGGATGGCCATCCCGGCAGTCTGGCTCTTCCAGGTCTTCTTCCAGGCCCTGGGCCCGCTGGTGGACCTCAAGCTCCTCTGGAGCGGCGCGGACTTCCTGTATTCCTGGGCCACGACCAGCCGGTTGGTTTCGGATTGGCAGCCGCTGCCCGGAATCCTGCGCCTGCTCGAGGTCGTGGGGTTCCTCTACGCCCTCTTCTTCGCCGTGGACCTCGTCGCCGCCGCCATCGCCTACCGGCTCGACCGCGAGGACCCGCGGGACTTGTGGTGGTTGTTCCTCCAGCGGTTCGTCTACCGCCAGATGATGTACGCGGTGCTCTGGAAGTCGGTGGTCACGGCGATCAAGGGCAAG
>DATKLR010000298.1:0-2975 GCA_035542295.1 Gemmatimonadales bacterium
AGGAAGAGCTTGGTGCCTTCGCGGCGGCACAGCTTGCAGTTGGCTTCGACGTAGCGGCTCACTACACCCTGCGCTTCTTCGGAGGACGGCAGCCGTTGTGCTGGATCGGCGTGACGTCACGGATCGACTTGATGATCAGGCCGGCGTTCGCCAGCGCCTGGATCGCGGACTCGCGGCCCGCGCCCGGGCCCTGCACCCGGACGTGGACGCGGCGGACGCCGAGGTTGAACGCCTCGCGCCCCGCCTGCTCGGCCGCCACCGTGGCGGCGAACGGCGTGGACTTCTTCGACCCCTTGAAGCCCGACTTGCCGGCGGAGCCCCACGAGATCGCGTTGCCGTTGAGGTCGGCGACGGTCACGAGGGTGTTGTTGAAGGTGGCCATGATGTGCACCACCCCCTCGGACTCGACGACCTTCTTGACCTTCTTGACCTTCTTGGGCGCACCCTCGGCAGCGGCCCCGCCCTCGGGCACCGCCGCTTCCGGTGCGGCCGGCTCGGCGGCCGGCTTCGGCTGTTCCTGGTCGGCCATGTCCTATTTCTTGGCGATCGCCTTCTTCTTGCCGGCGATCGTGCGGCGCGGGCCCTTCTTGGTCCGCGCGTTGGTTCTGGTCCGCTGCCCCCGGACCGGCAGGCCGCGGCGGTGGCGCACGCCACGATAGCAGCCGATGTCCATCAGCCGCTTGATGTTCATTGCGACTTCGGTCCGCAGCGCGCCCTCGACCTTGTGGTCGCGCTCGATCACCTGCCGGAGCCGCGACACCTCGGCGTCGGTCAGGTCGCGCACCCGCGTGGCCGGGTTGACCCCGGTCCGCTCCAGAATGCGCTCCGCAGTCGAGCGTCCCACCCCGAAAATGGCCGTGAGCCCGACTTCGACCCGCTTGTCACGTGGCAGGTCCACACCCGCGATGCGTGCCATGAGCTACGCCTGCCGCTGCTTATGCTTGGCGGAACGCTTGCAGATCACCCGGACAACGCCGCGGCGCCTGATCACCCTGCAGTGCTCGCAGACCGGCTTGACGCTGGTTCTGACCTTCAAGAGTGCTCCTTAAGTCAAATCCGAACAAGACTTAAAACGTAGCCGCAGGCCGGATCGGATGCAAGGGAGCCCATTCCCTCAAGGGAGGGCCCGGATTTCCACCAGCCGGTACCCGGTGGGGGTCCTCCGGAAGCCGAAATAGAGAGCCTGGGACCGGCGCAGGTCGGTGTCGCGCGGCTGGTAAACCCGCTGGGCCTCGACGTAGGCCCGGTCCGGGTCCACGTTGCGCGCGACCAGGACGGTGACCTCGATCTCGCGCGTCCCTTCGGCGAACGCTCGCAGCAGCGCCGCCGCCTGGGTGGGCCGCAGGGCCGAGGACGGCTCGGTCCCGGGGAGATGCACCATCACCGCGGCGCCGGTGCCCACGAGTCCGGCGAAATCGTGGTGCATCCACTGGTCCGCCGCCCGCTGCGCGGCGATCAGCAGCGAGTCGGCCCCCTGCATCGGCGCGGGCGCGAGCCAGAGGGCGGCGAGCAGGAGCCAGTTCACGGCTGCGCCTCGCGCGCGATCGCGACCGCTTCGCGCCGCGGGTCCGCGGCCGCGGTCACGGGCCGGCCGACCACCAGGAGATCGGCGCCGGCCTCCGCCGCCTCGCGGGGCGTGGCGGTCCGCGCCTGGTCGGCGGGGACGTCCGACGCGCGCCGGATCCCGGGCACGACGATGAGGGCGCGCGCCCCCGCCACCGCGCGCACCGCCCGCGCCTCCGTCGCGGCCGCGACGTAGCCGTCCAGCCCCGCGTTCACGCCGTAGCGCACCAGCCGGCGCTGTTCGTCCTGGATGTCCGTCACGGCCCGTCCCACGACTTCGGCGTACTGCGTGGCGTCGAAGGAGGTCAGCACCCCGACTCCGACGAGCCGCAGGTCGCCGCCCCTCGAGCGCACCGCCGCCTCCAGCATCCGCGCGCCACCCGCCAGGTGCACCGTCGCCAGCGACACGCCGAGCTCGCCGGCCGCGGCGACCGCGCGCGAGATGGTGTTGGGGATGTCGTGCCACTTGAGGTCGAGGAACACTTTCTTGCCGCGCGAGCGCAGCTCCTGGACGACCGAGGCGCCCTCGCTGATACACAGCACCGGACCGACCTTGTACCACCCGGCCGCGTCGCCGACGGCATCCACCAGCGCGAGCGCCTGCTTCAGCGTTCCGGCGTCCAGCGCCACGACCAGTTCGGCCACGGCTAGTACAGTTCCGAGTTGCGGGTTGCGAGCATGATCAGGTCCCCGTGCCGATGACGTCGCGGACGCCGCTCACCCCGCGCCGCGCGAGGAGGAGCGAAAGTTCGCGCACGATGCGCTCCGGGGCGCGGGGATCGGCCAAGGCGGCCGTGCCCACCGCCACCAGGCTCGCGCCGGCCTCGAGGTACTGGAGCGCATCGGCTCCGGTCCGGATGCCGCCCACGCCGACGACCGGCTTGCCGGTGCCGCGCGCGACCAGCCGCGCGACCTTCACGCCCACCGGCAGGAGCGGCGGCCCGCTGAGACCGCCGCTCCCCGCGCCGAGCCGCGACTTGCCGTGCGCATCATACACCTGGGCCGGCAGAGTGTTGACCGTCGTGAAGGCGTCGGCACCTGCGTCGGCCGCGGCGCGGGCCGTGCGCGCAGGATCTGGCAGCACGGGCGAGAGCTTGACCAGCAGCGGCTTGGCGGTCGCGGCCCGCGCCAGCCGGACCAGCTGCGCGAGCACCACATCGTCGGCTCCGAACTCCGCTCCGCCGTGCTCCACGTTCGGGCACGACACGTTCAGCTCGAACGCGGCGATCGAGGGCTCCTCCGCGAGCGCGGCGATCACCTTCGCGAAGTCCCCGACGGCGTCGCCCACCACGTTGACGAGGACGCGCGCGCGCGCCAGCCGCCGCAGCCAGGGGATCATCTCGCGCCGGAACGCGTCGAGTCCCGGGTTCGCGAGCCCGACCGAGTTGAGCATCGCGCCGGGCGTCTCCGCC
>DATKLR010000299.1:0-3415 GCA_035542295.1 Gemmatimonadales bacterium
GTCGTCGAGGTCGGGCTGGGCGGCCGGCTGGACGCGACCAACGTGATCTCGCCGCTGGCCTGCGGCGTCACCCGGATCGCCCTCGAGCATACCGAGTACCTCGGCGGCGACCTGGCGAGCATCGCGCGGGAGAAGGCGGGAATCGCCAAACCAGGCGTTCCCTTCGTGACCACGGAGGCGGACTTGGGGCTCGCCGGCGTGCTGCTGGCGGAGGCCAGGGGGCGCGGAGCCGCGCCGGAGCACTTGGAGCCGAAGGTACGGCTGGGTCGGGTGGTGGCGGACGGCTCCGGCGTCAGGTTCGACGCCACGACGCCGGCCCGCCGGTACGAGGGTCTGGAGATCGCACTGGCGGGCGCCTACCAGGCGGAGAATGCGCTGCTGGCCATCCGCCTCGCGGAGCTGGCGGGCGCCGGTTTCCCGGTGGACGAGGGGGCGGTGCGGGCCGGTCTCAAGGCGGCGCGGGTCCCGGGGCGGTTCGACCGCCGCGGGAAGTGGCTCTTCGACGTGGCGCACAACCCGGACGGGATGCGCGCCCTGGCGGGCGTGCTGGGCGCGGTCCGGCCGCCGCGGCCGCTCGTGGCCGTCGTCTCCATCCTCAGGGACAAGGGGTGGCGCGAGATGCTGGAGACGCTCGCGGGCGCCGTGGACGAAGTGGTGCTGACCCGGGCGCCCTCGGCGCCCGCCGAACGGGCCTGGAATCTGGACGAGGTGTCGGAATGGGCACGGGAGCGGGGCATCGAAGTCGCCGTCGAGCCGGATTTCGGCGCCGCGCTGGACGGCGCCGCGCGCCGCGGCTCGACGGTGCTCGTCACCGGCTCGTTTCACACCGTCGGCGACGCGATGTCTCGCTTGCCCGGAGCTCCGCCGCTCGGCTAGATTCGTGCATGAATGTGACGGCCCTGCCGGGGTTTCGCGATGCATTTCCCGACGCCCTAGCGCGGCGGCGTCACATTTTTGCTGTGTGGCGCGAGGTCGCGGCGCGCTACGGCTTCGAGGAGTACGACGGGCCGCCGCTCGAGCCGCTGGAGCTGTACACGCGCAAGAGCGGCGACGAGATCGTGGAGCAGCTGTACAACTTCACGGACAAGGGCGGCCGCGAGGTCACGCTGCGGCCGGAGATGACACCGACCCTGGCCCGCATGGTCGCGCAGCACGCCGCGCGGCTCAGGAAGCCCATCCGCTGGTTCTCCCTTCCCCAACTGTTCCGTTACGAGCGGCAGCAGCGCGGCCGGTTGCGGGAGCACTTCCAGCTCAACATGGACATCATCGGCGAGGCGGGGCCGCTTGCCGACGCGGAAGTGATCGCCGCGGCGGTGGACATCGTGCGCGCCCTCGGCTTCGGCCCGACGGACGTCCGGGCGCGCGTGTCCGACCGGCGGGTCCTTTCCGACGTTCTGACGGGCGAGTTGGGCGTCCGGGCGGAGCTGGTGCCGGCTACGCTGGCGGCGCTCGACAAGTTCGAGCGCGCTCCTGAAGCCACGCGTGAGGCGCTCGAGCAGGCGTTCGGGAAAGGCAAGGGGCAGAGCACGGTGGAGGCGGTGCTGGCCTTCGCGGCTCGGCTCGACCACCCGGAGGACCTGCTGGCCCGTCCGGCTGCGGCGCCGCTGGGGGAGTGTCTGGAGCACCTGCGGGCGATGGGCCTCGGGGAGTTCGTGGACGTGGACTTCCGCATCGTGCGCGGCCTGGCGTACTACACCGGGGTCGTCTTCGAGCTGTTCGACGCCAAGCGCAGCCTGCGCGCCATCTGCGGCGGCGGGCGCTACGACGATCTGCTCAAGCAGGTGGGCGGCGTGGACCTGCCGTGCGTTGGCTTCGGGATGGGCGACGTCGTCCTCGGTGAGCTGCTGGAGGAGCGCGACGGCCCGCCCAAGGCCGCGCCGGTGGTGGCGGTGTTCGTTGCGACGGTGGGTGAGGAGGATCGTCCGGCCGCCCTCGCGTTGGCGCACACGCTGCGGGATCGCGGCGTCCGCGTCGAATTCGCGCTGAAGAAGCAGGCACTGGGGAAGCAGCTGGAGCTGGCGGCCTCACGCGGGGCGCGGGCGGCCGTGGTGCTCGGGCCGGACGAGCGCGCCGCCGGGCAGGTGCTCGTGCGCACGCTGGCCACGGGAGAGGAGCGCCGGGTGAGCCTGGCCGAGCTGGCGAAGGAATATGCGTTCTAGGATCCCTGCCGGTCTGGCGGTTCTCGCGCTCGCGGGCTGCGCGGTGGAGCATGGGAACACGCCGCCGGCGCGAAGCGGCACGGAGGCCCGGTCTCTCCGCGGCCCGGGCGACAGCACCGGCGGGCCGCTGCATGCGGTCTTCGACCGGCGCCAGGAAGCGGTGGCTGAGGGCGTGACGCGCCTCATCGTGAGCGTCGTGCTGCGCGGGGCCGGGCGAGACTCCGTCCGCTCCGCGATGGAGACGGTGGCCGACGACGCGCGCCGCGACACCACGGTGGCGGCGGTGCGCGTGCTGGGCTATCTGCCGCCGGAGCGGGGCCACGGGGACCGCGGCGGGCCGGGGCTCGTCCCGTTCGCGTACCTCGAGTGGATTCCCGCGGGGGGCTGGGACGACGTCTCCGCCACCACGGCGCGCGCCGCGCACCACACCGAAGTGGTCTTCATGGAGGACTTGCACAGGCGTCGAGGGAGGGAAGGACCGCAGTGAGCCAGGAGCAGGGCCTGACACCGCGCGCGCAGGATTTCTCCGCGTGGTACAACGAAGCTGTGATGCGAGCCGAGCTGGCGGACTACTCGCCGGTCCGGGGCTGCATGGTGATCCGCCCCAACGGCTACGCCATCTGGGAGCTGATGCAGGGCGCCCTGGACGGGATGTTCAAGGACACCGGCCACCGGAACGCCTATTTCCCCCTGTTCATCCCGCAGTCGTTCCTGGAGAAGGAGGCGGAGCACGTCGAGGGATTCGCCCCGGAGGTGGCGGTGGTGACGCGGGCAGGCGGCAAGGAGCTGGAGGAGCCGCTGGTCGTGCGGCCCACTTCGGAGACGATCATCTACGCGTCCTTCGCCAAGTGGATACAGTCGTACCGCGACCTGCCGATGCTCCTCAACCAGTGGTGCAACATCGTGCGCTGGGAGATGCGCACCCGGCTGTTCCTCCGCACGACGGAGTTTCTCTGGCAGGAAGGGCACACGGCCCACGCCGACGAGGCCGATGCGATGCGGGAGACCCGGCAGATGCTGGGCGTATATCGCCGGTTTGCCGAGGAGTGGATGGCGATGCCGGTGCTGACCGGCGTGAAGACCGACAGCGAGAAGTTCGCCGGGGCCGTGAGGACGTATGCGGTCGAAGCGCTGATGCAGGACAACAAGTCGATCCAGGCGGGCACCTCGCACCACCTCGGCCAGAACTTCTCGCGCGCCTTCGGTGTGCAGTTCCAGACCGCCGCCGGCGGCCTCGACTACGTCTGGAACACCTC
>DATKLR010000300.1:0-20336 GCA_035542295.1 Gemmatimonadales bacterium
GCAGCCTTCGGAGAGCTCGAAGCCGCGTCGGCCAGCGGGGCTCCCGCATCCATCGACCTGCTGCTGGATCTCTCCCTGCCCGTGGCGGTCGAGTTCGGGCGCACCAGCATGACGGTGCAGGAGGTTCTGCAGCTCGGCCGCGGCTCCGTCATCCAGCTCGACCGGCTCGCCGGCGAGCCCATCGACATCCTCGTCAGCGACCGCAAGCTCGCCGAAGGCGAGGTGGTCGTCATCGGCGAGCATTTCGGCGTCAGGATCACGCGCGTGCTCGCGCTCCCGACGCCAGCCCGGCCCTGAGGACTCCGGCGTTGCTCGGCGTCCTGGCCTCGCTCGCACTCACGGTCGGTCTCCTGGTCCTCACGTTGCACCTGCTGCGGCGCTGGTCGCCGCGCTGGATCGCCGGGCGCGGCGCCGTGCCGCTCGAGGTCCTGCAACGCCTCCCGGTCGGCCCCCGTCAAGCCGTGCTGCTGCTGCGCGTCGGCGAGCGGGTCCTCGTCGTCGCGTCCGGGGAGGCCGGCCCGCGGCTGCTCGCGGAGCTCGACGGCGATACGGCCCGGCGCGCCCTCACGGCGGAGCCGTCCGCCGGCGCGCCCCCGCGCCGCACTCTCCTGGCGCGGCTGCGCTGGCTGCCGGCGGCCCTCCTGCTGCTGGCGCCCCTGCGCTCGCTCCCGGCGCAGATCACGGCTCCACACGCCCCCGCGGTCGCCGCCCCGCACCGCCCTGCCGCGCCCGCCGCGCCGCTGCCCACCGCGCCGCAGTTCCACCTCAGCGTCGGCGACGGGACGGACCGCCTGGAGCTGGCCGGCCCGGTCGGCATCGTCGTGCTCATCGGCGTGCTCACCCTGCTGCCGATGCTGTTCCTGCTGATGACCAGCTTCACGCGCATTCTGGTCGTCCTCAACTTCCTGCGAATGGCGATCGGGACGCAGACCGCGCCCCCGACCCAGTTCCTCATCGCGCTCTCCATCCTCCTCTCGGGCGTCGTCATGTCGCCGGTGCTGGACCAGGCGAACCGCGAGGCGCTGCAACCGTACCGCGAGGGCAAGCTCACCCAGGCCCAGGCCTATCAGGCGGCATTGGTGCCGTTCCGCCACTTCATGATGGCCAACACGCGCGAGCAGAGCCTGGCGGCGCTCACGCAGCTGACCGGAGCGGACAGCGTCCGGTCCGCGGACGACCTCCCCACGATCACCCTGATGTCGGCGTTCGCCACCAGCGAGCTCACCACCGCGTTCCAGATCGGCTTCGTGCTCTTCCTGCCGTTCGTGGTGATCGACCTGATCGTCGCCTCGGTGCTCGTGAGCATGGGCATGTTCATGCTCCCGCCGGTGATGGTTTCGCTCCCGTTCAAGCTCCTCCTTTTCGTGCTCGCCGACGGCTGGACCCTGATCGTCCAGAACCTCGTCCTCGGCTTCCACCACTAGCCCTGCGGTGTCCGCCGCCCTGGTGCTCGACCTGGTCCGCCATGCGCTGCTGATCGCGCTGCTCGTGGCCGGGCCGCTGCTGCTGACGGAGCTGGTGGTCGGCGTGGTCGTCAGCGTCTTCCAGGCGGTGACCCAGATCCAGGAGCAGACGCTCACCTTCGTACCCAAGCTGGCCGCCGTGGCGTTCGTCCTGATCCTCACCCTGCCCTGGGCGCTGCACCTCACCGTGGAGTACCTGCAGCAGACGCTCCACAGCCTCTCGGCCATGGTCCCGTGAACCCGTCCTCGCTGCTCGACGTGCTCGCGCCGGCCGGCTGGCCGACCTTCGCGTTGGTGCTTTCGCGCACCCTCGGGCTGGCCGCTGCGGCGCCGGCGTGGTCGTCGACCCTGGTCCCGGTGCGGATCCGGGTCGCCCTCGCGATCGCCCTCAGCGTCGTGCTCGGGCCGCTGGTGCCGCACCGAGCCGACCTGGAGGCGTCGCTCGCGCTGCCGGCGGCGGTCGGCGCCGAGCTGCTGGTCGGAGTCGCCATCGGTCTGACGGCCTCCCTGCTGATGCACGCGGCGACCCTGGCGGGCGAGCTGGCGTCGGTGCAGATGGGCCTCTCGCTGTCGACCGTGTTCGATCCGGTCAGCGAGTCGAACACCTCTCAGCTGGCTCAGCTGTCGACGCTGCTGGTCCTGGTGCTCTATCTGACCATGGGGGGGCCGCTGGTCCTGATCCGGGGCCTGGGCTACTCGCTGGCCGCCGTGCCGCCGGGATCGGGTGTGGACCTCGCGGCGCTCGGGCGGGTGTTCGTCGCGAACGCCGCGATCGTCTTCGAGGCCGCGCTGCGCCTGGCCGCGCCGGTGACCGTAGCGCTGTTCCTGACGAACGTGGCCCTCGCCATCCTCACGCGCGCGGTGCCGCAGCTGAGCGCGTTCATGGTGGCGTTCCCGCTCACGGTCGGCTTCGGCCTGGTCGTGTTCGGCGCGTCGCTGCCGTTCCGCCAGGGACTTCTCGCCCAGCTCTTCCGCTGGATCCCCGGCGCAACCGAGACCGTGATCCGCGCGCTGGCGCCGGTGGCGGCGAGGTAACCGGTGGCCGAGCGCCCGAGCCCACAGGAACGCACCGAAGCGCCAACCCCGCGGCGGCGGGAGGATGCGCATCGCCGCGGCCAGGTCGCCCGCAGCCGCGATCTCTCGGCGGCCGCGGTGCTGCTGGCGGGGATCGGAGCGCTGGGCCTCGCCGGCGGGCAGGCGCTGGGCGCGGCTGGGCGCCAGCTGCTGGTCCAGAGCGCTTCCTGGGCCGCGGCCCGGCCGCTCACCGAGCAATCCGCCGCGGAGCTGCTGCGCGGCGTGACGGCGCAGACCCTCGCGGCCCTGAGCCCGTTCCTGACCGCCATGGCCGCCGTGGTCCTGGTCGTCAATCTCGTTCAGGCCCGCGGCGTGATGTCCCTCGACCCGATCGCGGTGAACTGGTCACGGATCAACCCCCTGGCCGGCCTGGCGCGGCTGGTCAGCCTCGAGTCCATCTTCGGCCTGGTCAAGTCGGTCACCAAGCTCGCCGGCCTCGCGCTGGTGGCCTACCTGGCCATCGCGTCCCGGTGGTATCGGATCCTGCCGCTCGGCGAGGCGGGACCGCACGAGATCCTGGTGGACCTGCGGTCGTCCGCGGTCGCCCTGGCGGTCTACACCTCCCTGGGGCTGCTCGCCATCGCGATCGCGGACTACCTGTTCCAGTTCTACCAGCACGAGCAGAGCCTCCGGATGACCCGGCAGGAGCTGGTGCGGGAGCTCCGGGAGACCGAGGGCGATCCGCTCATCAAGAGCAGGCTGCGCGCCGTCGCGCGCGCCCTGCGGCGGCGGCAGATGCTGCGCCGCGTTCCCGAGGCGGACGTCGTGGTCACCAACCCCACGCACCTGGCCGTGGCCCTGCGCTACGACCCCGCCGAGGCCGCCGCACCGATCGTGCTCGCGATGGGCGCCCGCAAGCTCGCCGAGCGCATCCGCGCGCTCGCGCTGGCGGCCGGCGTGCCGCTGGTCGAGAACCCGCCGCTGGCCCAGGCGCTGTACGCCACCGCACAGGTCGGATCGCCGGTGCCGCCGTCGCTCTACCTGGCGGTGGCGGAGGTGCTGGCGTTCGTCTACCGGCGCCAGCGCCTGCTGCCGAACTTCGCGCGCGCGGCCCTCCAGGGGAGCCGCCGGTGACCGCCGTGGCCGCGGGTCCCTCGGGCTCCCGGGTGCTGCCGCTGTGGAGGGCGCTCCAGGGCGCGGAGGTCTGGCTCGCCTTCGGCGTCATGACGATCGTGGCGCTCCTGGTGGTGCCGCTGCCGCCGACCGCCGTGGACGCACTCCTGGCGCTCAGCATCGCGCTGTCGGTGGTCGTGCTGCTGGTCACGCTCTCCGCCGCCGAGCCGCTGGAGTTCAGCGTGTTCCCGAGCCTGCTCCTGCTGCTCACGCTGTTCCGGCTCGGGCTCAACGTGAGCTGCACCCGCCTGATCCTGGGCGACGGGCAGGCGGGGCGCGTGATCGCCGCGTTCGGCAACGCGGTGATCGGCGGCAACTACGTCGTGGGGCTGGTCATCTTCCTGATCCTCGTGGTGATCAACTTCATGGTCATCACGAAGGGCGCGGGGCGCATCGCCGAGGTGGCGGCGCGGTTCACCCTCGACGCGATGCCGGGCCGCCAGATGAGCATTGACGCGGACCTGGGCGCGGGGCTGATCGACGAGGCCGAAGCGCGGCGCCGGCGCGAGGAGATCAACCGCCACGCGGACTTCTACGGGGCGATGGACGGCGCCGCGAAGTTCGTCCGCGGCGACGCCGTGGCCAGCCTGGTGATCACCGGCATCAACCTGGTGGGGGGCTTCGTCATCGGGATGACCCAGCGCGGGCTGGGCGTCTCGCAGGCGCTGTCCACGTACGGCGCGCTCACGGTCGGCCAGGGGCTCGTGAACCAGATCCCGGCCCTCATCGTGAGCACGTCGGCGGGCATTCTCGTCACCTACGGGTCCGCCGGAACCCAAGTCGCGCCGACGATCCTCGCGCAGCTCGGGCGCCACCCGCGGGCGCTGTGGATCGCCACCGCCGTGCTGGCCTCGCTGGCGCTGGTGCCGGGCTTCCCGGCGCTCCCGTTCCTGCTGACCAGCGGCGTCGCGGGCGGGGCCGCATGGGTGGCGGGCAAGGCGGAACGCGCGGCGAAGCGCGCTCCGGCCGCGCCGGGGACGACGCCTGCCGCGGCCCCCGCGGCGGCGCCGACCGATCTGCTCGCCGTGGAGCCGCTGGAGCTGGAGGTCGGCTACTCGCTGGTGCCCCTGGTGGACGAGGCACAGCGCGGCGACTTGCTGCAGCGGATCGCGCTGGTTCGCAAGCAGATCGCCCTCGAGCTCGGCATTCTCGTCCCCCCGGTCCGCATCCGCGACAACATCCAGCTGCCGTCCACCGAGTATCGGGTGCGGCTGCGCGGCACCGAGGTCGCGCGCGGCGAGGTGATGCCGCGCTACCTGCTGGCGCTCAACGGCACCGGCGTCACGGAGCCGATCGAGGGCATCCGCACGACCGACCCGAGCTTCGGGATGCCCGCCGTGTGGATCGTGCCGGAGCGGCGGATCGAAGCGGAGGCGGCGGGCTACCGGGTCGTGGAGCCGCAGACGGTGCTGGCCACGCACCTGATGGATACGGTGCGCCGCCACGCCGCCGAGCTGCTGGGCCGGCAGGAGACCAAGGAGCTGCTCGACGGCCTCAAGCACCGCACCCCGGCCGTCGTGGAGGACGCGGTGCCGGCCAAGCTGCCGTTGGGCGCCGTGCATCGTGTCCTGCAGCGGCTGCTGCGCGAACAGGTGTCCATTCGCAACCTGCCGACCATCCTCGAAGCGCTGTCCGACGCGGCGGACCAGACGAAGGATGTGGAGCTGCTCACCGAGCAGGTCCGGCACGCCCTCGCCACGGAGATCGCGCGACAACACCAGGACGAGGGTGGCGCGATCCGCGGGATCGTGGTCGGCCCGCGCCTGGAGACGGCGCTGCTGTCCCTGTTCTCGCCCAAGCCGCAGCGCTTCGGCGGCTCGCTGGAGCCGGACGACGTGGCGCGCGCGCTGCGTACCCTGCACGACATCATCCGCAGCCACCGGCGGGACGGCGAGTCGCCGCCGCTCATCACGCCACCCGCCCTGCGCGTCGGCGTGCGCCGGCTCGTCGAGCCGGTGCTCCCCAACGTCCCCGTGCTGTCCCTCGGCGAGCTGCCGCCCGATACACCCATTCAGAGTCTCGCGACCTGGGAGCTGCCCGTTGCCGCTTGAGATCTTCATCGGAGGCAAGATCCCGGCGCTGCTCGATCAGGCGGACCGCGCGCTGGGAAGCGACGCCGTCGCGGTCGAGGTCCGGAGCGTGGTGCGGGCGGACGGGACAGCGGAATACGAGCTTCTCGCCGGCGATCGGGCGGATGCCGAGCGGCTCGAAGCCTCGGCCCGCGAGGTGGCCGCACGCCCGGAGATCGCGCCCGTGCCGGCGCGAGCGCCGCGGCGCGGCCACGCAGAGACGCGGCCCCTGCTCATTGTGCTCGTGGGACCCACCGGCGCCGGCAAGACCACCACGCTCGCCAAGCTCGCCGCCCACCCGCGCGTCTTCGGCCGGCGCGGCGTCGGGCTCCTCACGCTGGACACGTACCGCGTCGGCGCGGTGGACCAACTGCGCACCTACGCCGGGATCGCGGGGCTGCCGCTCGAGGTCGTGCACGAGACCGCCGAGCTGGGGCCCGCCCTGCGCCGCCTGCGGTCGCGCCGCGTGATCCTGGTGGATTCGCCCGGACGCGGCCCGAAGCGCAGCGCCGAAGTGGATCTGCTGCAGCACTGGCTGTACCGCCTGCACCCCGACGAGATCCATCTGGTGCTTCCCGCGGGCACGCGGCCGGATCTGGCCCGCGCGCTCATCGCGCGTCACGTGGCGGCGGGGGCGACCCACCTGCTGGCGACCAAGCTCGACGAGGTCAACGGCGACGGAACGCTGTTCGACCTCGCCGCGGCGGCGCGGCTGCCGATGCGCTGGGTCACGGACGGCCAGGAGGTGCCGTTCGACCTGCGCGCCGCGCGCCACGCGCTGGTGGCGGCCATGAAGGTCGCGGCGGCTCGCGCGCCCGACCGCTCGCCCCTGCAGGTCCGCGCCGCCGCGCCGGCGCCGGTCGCCGAACCGTCGCCGCCGGCGCCTGACCCGCTCCTCCAGTCGCTGCGCCAGGTCACCGAGGCCATGGGCGGCGAGGCGCGCGTCCTCGCGTCCCTGCGCGACGCGCTACTCCGTGCCGAGGCGCTCGCATGAAGGACCAGGCAGAGCTGCTTCGACGCCTGATGGCGCCACCGGATCCGGCTCCTGCAGCCCCCGGCGCCAGCGTGCCCGTCCTGGTCGTCGGCGGGGGCAAGGGGGGCGTCGGCAAGTCCGTCGTCGCCATTCACCTGGCCCGCGCCTACGCCGAGCACCGCCGGGTGCTTCTCCTCGACGGGGATCAGAACCTGGGGACCCTGCACATCATGCTCGGGGTGCGCCCTGCGGGCCGGCTCGAAGACGTCCTCTCCGGCGGCGACCCGGAGGCGCTGCTGACCCCCGTCGGCGACCGCCTGTGGCTGCTGCCGGCCGATTCCGGCGCCGAAGCGCTGTATGCCCTCGGGCCGACGGACGGCGCGCGGCTGCACCGCCGGCTCTGCACGCTCTACGACCGATTCGACTGCGTCGTAGCCGACGGGGGCTCGGGGCTCGACAGTGTGGTGCGCGTCGCGGGAATGGGCGCCACGTCCCTGGTGGTCGTCACCGTCCCGGAGCCCGCTGCGCTGGCGGATGCCTACGCGCTGATCAAGATCGCGCGCATCCAGGTGCCCAACCTGGCCGTGCACGTGCTCGTCAACCACGTGGCCGGTGACGACGAGGCGCGGGCGGCCTACGACCGCCTGGCCTCCGCATGCATGCGGTTCCTCGGCAGGCCGGCCGGATACCTCGGCTGGATTCCCGAAGACGACCTGCTGCGACGCGTCACCCGCGCGGGGCCCGGCCCGGATGTTCTCTCTGACGACGGTCCCGCCGCGCGCGCCCTGCGCCAGGCGGCGTTCCGCCTGATACCGGAGGGGCTCGCCGCACCGGGCCGCGAGAGCGTCACGGTGACCGAGTGAGCGCGATGCACGCCCTCACCCAATCCCTGTGGGAGCGCTACCGCGCCACCGGGGAAGTCGCCGCCCGCGCCCAGCTCCTCGACCAGCACCTGGGGCTGGTCCAGGCGATCGCGCGGGAGATCGCGCAACGCGTACCCCCCGAGGTCGAACTCGACGATCTGGTCAGCGCCGGCACCCTCGGACTGGTGCGCGCCCTGGAAAGCTTCGAACCCGCGCGCGGCCTGGAGTTCAGCACCTACGCGACGCCGCGGATCCGCGGCGCCATCCTGGACGAACTCCGCGCCCAGGACTGGGTGCCTCGATCGGTGCGCCGTCGCGCGCGCGAGATCGCCGCGGCCGTCGCGGCGCTGGAACACCGCCTTGGTCGCTCGCCGAGCCCGGCGGAGGTCGCTCGGGAGCTGGGCATCGCCCTCGACGAGTACTGGCGGTGGCGCCGGGACGTCGATCGCACGACCCTGGTGCGCTTTCCGCGCACGCCCGACGGCGCGGCCGGCGACGATCTCCTGGCCGACCCGATCTCGGAGGCGGCCGCGGTGTCGCCGGACGACGCGGGTTTCGAGCGCGAGGACGAGACCGCCGCGCTGCGCGCCTTGCTCGCCGAGCTGCCGCCGACGGAGCGCTCCGTTCTGGCGCTGTACTACTACGAAGAGATGAACCTCCGTCAGATCGGTGAAGTGCTGCACCTGACGGAGTCGCGGATCTCCCAGATTCGCTCGCGCGCCCTGCAGCGGCTGCGTGAGCGCCTCACCACGCAACGGAGCACCCGATGAGCACGCTCCTCGTCGCAGGCCTCGCGGCCGCCGCGGGCAGCTTTCTCGCCGCGCGGCGGCGCCGCACCACCGCGCCGCCCGGCACCCGGGCACGCCACCTCGGGCGCAAGGGCGTCCCGGTCGCGGTGATCGCGCGCCGGACCGGACTCTCGCAGGATGCCGTCCGGGCCGCGCTCGGCCTGATGGCGGGCGGATCACTCTGGAGAGGAAGCTTCTTCCGGTCCTGGCCCGCCGACGGGCGCGGACGCCAGCCGAGTCTGTAGCCAGCCAACACCATGTGCCCACGTCGCTTAGGCTGTTGCGGCCACCCCCGGGCGGGACGGCATGACGCTTGCCCCCATGGGCCGGCGCGTGCCCGGCCCGCAGGGCATGCGGAGCTTTGCGCCCGGGAGGCACGGCCGTGACGATCCCGCCTGGCATCATCCGATCCGCACGGACCCTGAGCTACTACTCGCAGCTCGAGGACGTGACGGCCAACAACCTCGCCAACGTCTCCAGCGACGCATTCAAGGCCGATCGGATCACCGCCCTTCTCTCCCAGGGCGCTGCGACGCCGGTCCCCGTCCGGCAGATCGATCTCACCCAAGGCACGTTCCGGGACACGGGGCGCCCCCTCGACGTCTCGCTCGACGGCCCTGGCTTTCTGGTGGTCCGGACGGCGCAGGGAGAGCGGCTGACCCGCGGCGGCTCCCTGCATCTCTCGGGAAGCGGTGAGCTGGTCGACATGCACGGCGATCCCGTGCTCGGCCAGGACGGCCCGATCACGATCGCCGGCGCCGGCGTGGAGATCCGGGGTGACGGCGCGGTCGTCGTCGACGGCACGGAGGCGGGCACACTACGGCTGGTGGCGCCTCCAGCCGCACCACAACTCGCCAAGGAGGGCGCCGGCCGCTACGTGAGCGCCGCGCCCCTGACACCCGCCGATCCGGCCTCCCTGCGCGTGCGCCAGGGAGCGATCGAAGAGAGCAACATGGACGCCATCCACGGGATGGTGGACCTGGTCGCGATCCAGCGGGCCTACACCGCCAACGTCGGCGCGCTTCGCGCCCTCGACGGCGTGCTGGGCGTCGTCGCCAACGACCTCGCCAAGCCCTGAGCCGCCGAGCGCACCCCCATGGGAGATCGCACATGAATCCTGGTCTTCGCGCCGCCGCGAGCGGCATGGCCGCCCAGCAGCTCCGGGTGGACACGATCGCAAACAACCTGGCGAACGTGAACACCACGGGCTTCAAGAAGAGCCGCGTGTGCTTCGAGGACGTGCTCTATCAGACCATCGAGGGCACCCGCATCGTCAACTATCCGAATTCGGAAACCGTGGGCCCGATGCAGGTCGGGCGCGGCGTGCGCGCCGCCGCCATCCTGCGCGACCACAGCCAGGGCGCAACCGTGCAGACGGGACGCACGCTCGATCTGGCCATCAGCGGTGAAGGACTCTTCCAGGTCCAGCGGCCCGACGGGACGACGGCCTACACGCGGGACGGCACGTTCACGATCTCCGACACCGGGGCCATCGTGACTTCCGGCGGGTACGCCCTGCTCCCCACCATCACCGTGCCGCCCGAGGCGACCCAGCTGAACATCTCGGCCACGGGCGCCGTGTCCGCGACCGTGGCCAACAGCACCGACGCCGTCCAGCTCGGCCAGATCGAGCTGGCCCGCTTCGTCAATCCCAGCGGCCTCCTGAGCCTGGGCGAGAACCTGTATGCCCAGACGGCGGCGTCGGGTCAGCCGATGACCGGCCAGCCCCAGGCCGACGGCTTCGGGCAGATCCTCCAGGGCACGCAGGAGACCAGCAACGTCGACGTGGTCGAAGAGATGGTGGACATGATCGCCGCACAGCGCGCCTACGAAGTCAATTCGAAGGCGATCCAGTCCGCGGATTCGATGATCCAGGAGGCCAATGCGCTCCTGCGTTAGGATGCTGTGCGTCGTCGGCCTGCTGGCCGGTGCGGTGCCGGCTGGCGCGCAGAGCGCCGCCGCGCCGGGCCAGGTTCCGCCCGGTCTCGCGGCGCAGGTGGCCGCGCGGGTTGCCGCGTTGTGGGCCGTCGCGCCGGAGACCGTGCGCCTCGAGTGGGGGCGTCGAGTGTTCCCGTCCACCCTGGCCGAATCCACGCCGCTCCGGCTGCTCGGCCGGGGGGACGGCGGGTGGTTCGCCGTCGTCTTCGAGCCACCCGGCGGCCCGCAGCTCGCCGCACGCGTCCGGGCGGGCGTCGTCGATAGCGTCGCCGTGGCCACCCGACCGCTGCCGGCGGGCGCGCGCCTCACCCCGGAGGACATCGCCACGGAGCTGCGCCTGCACTGGGGCAGAGCGCCGTCCGGGTCGGAGAGACCCGGGGCGGGCTGGCTGGTGCGGCGTTCGATCGTGGCAGGAACACCGCTGGATTCTCCGGTGGCGGTGCCGCCGCCGCTGATGCGCGCGGGGGCACCGGTGCGGCTCCTCTACACCCAGGGCGCCGTGACCGTCACGCTTGGCGGCACCGCGCTGCAGGACGGCCGGCTCGGGCAGCGCATCCTGGTGCGGCCCGACGGACGGCGCCTGGCCGTGAGCGGCACCGTGGCCGACACCGACGCCGTCCAACTCGATCCCCGGAGGTCGCCGTGAGGACACGCGTGCTCGGTCTCTTGTGCGCCGCCATCTCGCTGCTCGGCCGCCCCGCCGCCGCGCAGAACGCCGCACCGGACGCCGGCGCCGCCGTGCGCGCGGCCTCGCGCGCCTCATGGCTCGGCGACGAGCGGGCTTTCTCCGTCGGCGAGATCCTGATGGTGGTCGTGGACGAGCAGACCGTAGCGTCGGAGAAGACGAACTCCAGCCAGAACTCCACGCGCAATGAGCAGAACAACATCAGCGTGAGCGCCAGCACCAAGCCGGTGCCCACCGCCGCGGCCTTCGCGTCGCAGGCAGGCGCCACATCGCAACAGACGGGCAGCTCGAACCGGCAGGGGCAGCTCACCGCGACGCTGAGCGTGCGGGTGACACAGATCAACGCCGACGGCTCGCTGAAGATCGAGGGGAAGCGCGACGTGGTGGTGGACGGGCGGCGTCAGCAGATGACGCTCACCGGCCTGGTGCGTCCGGAGGACGTCTCGCCGCAGAACGTGGTCCCGTCGTCGCGCATCGCCAACGCGAGCATCAGCTACAAAGGCAACGGCATGGGCCCGCATCACGGCATCATCGGCTGGATCCTGGGGCTGTTCTGGCCATGACGATCCGCGGCCGCCTCTTCCCCCTGCTGCTCGCCGCCGCATGCGGCGCCGCGTTGGCGCGCCCCGGCCGCGCCCAGACCGCGCGGATCGCGGACCTGGTGTCGCACTCGCACGACGTGCCGCGCCGGCTCGTCGGCTACGGGCTGGTCGTGGGACTCGGGGGGACGGGCGACCAGAGCTTCGGGACCACCAGTGGGGGCGTTCACACGGTGCGATCGGTGCTGAACCTGCTGCGGCGGTTCGACATCGCGGTCCCGCCGGACCGCCTCCGGCTGCGCAATGTCGCGGCGGTCCTGGTCACGGCCGAGGTCTCGCCCTACCTGCGGGCCGGCAACCATTTCGACGTGCAGGTCGGCTCCATCGGCGACGCCACGGCGCTCAAGGGGGGCGTGCTGTGGATGACGCCGCTCATCGAGGACGTCGGCCAGGCGCCCGTGGCGACGGCACAAGGCCCGCTCCTCACGGTGTCCGATCTCGCCCCCGGCGCCAGCGCCCGCGGCGGCACCTCGGCGCGCGTGCCGGCCGGGGGACTCCTGGAGGTGGATGCCGCGGCACAGGGGTTCGCATCTGCGCCCGGCGGCGCCCCCGACACGCTGCGCCTGCTGCTCCGCCAGCCCAATCTCGAGCGCGCAGCGCGAATCGCCGCCGCGATCAACGCCGCGTACGGAGCGGGCGCGGCCGTCGCGGAGGACCCGGGCGCGGTGCGCGTGACGCCTCCGGCCGGCGTGAGCGACACGGTCGCGGCATTCCTCGCGGCCGTCGACACTCTGCCCGTCCAAGTCGCCCCGGCACCCGAGCTCGTGGTCGACGCCCGTGACGGCACCGTCGCGACCGGAGGCGAGCTGCGGATCGGTGCGGCCGCCGTCAGCCATGGAAGTCTGACTCTGACGATCGGCGGCGGCGCCGCCAGCGGCACCGGGCTCGTGCACGCCGAGATCGGCGCCACTGCGGAGGACGTGGCGGCGGCGCTCCACGTGGCCGGGGCGCGGCCCCGCGACATCGCCGCGATCTTCGAGGCGCTGGCCGCCACCGGCGCGCTCCGAGCATCGGTGGTGATCCAATGACGGCGATCCCGCCGGGGCCGCCGCCGGGCGCGGCCGCCGGCGCATCACCCGCGGCCGGGGCCGACCCGCGGCAGCAGCTGCGCAAGGCCAGCCACCAGCTGGAAGGCGTCTTTCTCAGCTATCTGTTCCGCGCCATGCGCGCGACCGTGCCCACCGACGGACTGTTCGCACCCTCGTCCGGCGAGACGCTGCTGACGTCCATGCTGGACGACGAGCTGGCGCAGGCGGCCGCGGGCCGCCTGCAGCACGGGATGGGTGACGCGCTGTACAACCAGCTCGGCCGCGACCTCCCGCCCGGCGCCCCGGCGGCGCCGCACAAACCCTGAACCCGTGGCCGCGCTGCGCAGCGGTGGGCCCGGGGCGGAAACCCTGACGCCGGAAGCGAGGCTGCGCCGGCTCGATGCCCTCACCCAGGCCCTCGCCGACGAAGGCCGCGCCACCGAGGAGCTGATCGCGGCGCTCAGGCGCCAGCGCGCCGGCGTCGCCGCGAGCGATTACCGGCAGGTGGACGAGAGCGTCCGGGCCATGAGCCGGATCCTGCTGACCCTCGACGAGGCGAGGCGCCACCGCACCGCGCTGGCGGCGCGGATAACGGACGGTGAGCCGGTGCCCCTGGCGCAGCTCGAGCAACGCCTCGGCGCGCCGCTGCCGGAACCACTGGCGGCGGTGCGCGACGCGGTGCGCCGCAGCGCGGAGCTCGCGGCCAACGAGATCGCCATCAACCAGCGCGTGTTGCGCCGCGCCCTCGAGAGCGGCGACGCCTTTCTCCAGCGCCTCTTTTCGACGCTCGCGCCGACGGGCGGGATCTACGGCTCTTCCACCCGCCCCGGCGAGCCGAACGGCGGCGTCCTCCTGAACCGGACGGCGTAGCGTGTCGCTCTCCAGCCTGCTCAGCATCGCGCGCAGCGCCCTCTCGGCGAGCCAGCTCGAGCTCGACGTGACCGGTCACAACATCGCCAACGCCTCAGCCGACGGCTACACGCGGCAGGCGGCGCGCCTGACCGCCTCGACGCCCCTGGCCACGTCCGTCGGCGACCTCGGGACCGGCGTGACGGTGGAGGGCATCGATCGCGCCCGCAGCAGCTTCCTCGACGGCACCTACCGGTCCGAGAATTCGCTGCTGGGCCAGTACACCGCCGAGAACGACACCCTGAGCAGCGTTCAGGGTCTGCTCAACGAGCCGTCGTCGCAGGGCCTCGCGTCGTCGCTCGACGCGTTCTGGGCATCGTGGAGCGATCTGGCGAACGATCCCACGGGCAGCGCCAACCGGGTGGTGGTCCGCCAGCGCGGGCAGGCTCTGGCCTCGCAGCTCAACACCCTGGCGGCGCAGGTGGACCAGCAGCGCTCCGACACGCTGGCGCAGCTCGGTCAGGACGTGGCGAGCGCCAACAGCATCGCGGCCCGCGTGGCCGACCTCAACCGGCAGATCGCCGCCGCGGAAAGCGGCGGGAAGACGGCGCCGGACCTCGAGGACGCGCGGGACCTCGCGCTGGACCAGCTCTCCGACATCGCCCCGGTGCGTGTCATCGCGCGGGAGCAGGGGAGCGTGGCCGTCTACGTGGGGGACGCCCTGGTCGTGGACGGCGGCACCGTGCGCACGCTCGCCGTCCAGAGCAACCCCGACGGGAGCGTCGGCGCTGCCGTGGCGGATTCGGCGCAGCCGCTGGACCTTTCCTCCGGGCGCCTCAAGGCCGAGACCTCGCTCGTCTCGACCGACCTCCCCGCTCTCACGGGCCAGCTCGACGACATCGCGCGCACGCTGGTCACGACGGTCAACGCCGTGCACCGGTCCGGCTATACCGCGACCGGACAGACCGGCGTGGACTTCTTCGATCCCGCCGGCGTCACGGCCGCCAGTATCGCGCTGTCGCGGCCCGTCCTCGGGTCGGCCGACGCGGTGGCCGCGAGCGCGACCGGAGCGCCGGGCGACGCCGCGGTGGCCCAACAGATCGCCGCCCTCCAGAACGCGTCGGCACCGGAGCTCGGCGGCCGCACGGTCAACGCGGCCTACAACGACCTGGTGACCTCACTCGGCACCGCGGTGTCGGACGCGAGCAACCGCCAGGCGGCCCAACAGACCCTGGTGAGCCAGGTCGAGAGTCAGCGCTCGTCCACGAGCGGTGTCTCCGTGGACGAGGAGTTGGTGAACCTCATCACCTATCAGCAGTCATACGTCGCGGCGACGCGGGTCGTCACCGCCGCCAATCAGATGATGCAGTACCTGCTGCAGGCCGTGCAGTAGGACGCCGATGCTCGTCCTCACCAGGAGACGCGGGCAGGCCGTCGTGATCGACGGCGGCATCAGGATCGTGGTGCTGGAGAGCGAGCGCCGGATGGTGCGGCTGGGCATCGAGGCGCCGGCCAGCACCGGGATTCACCGCGAGGAGATCGTGTCGGTCGTCGCGGCAGAGAACCGTCGGGCGCGCGGGCGGACAGGCAGGCGGGCATGGGCCGAGGTGCTTCCCCTCCGCTCCCCGGACCCGGGGACGGCGTCTACGCGAGGCTGAGGCGTGCGCCTGCGGGCCGCGCCGGCAGCCACACGACGAACCTGGCCCCCTTCAGCTGCACCGGCGGCTCGACCCGCAACTCCCCGCCCTGCACCGCCAGAAGGTGGCGGGCCACGGGCAGGCCCAGGCCGCACCCGCCGCGCCCCTCCTTCGTGGTAGTGTAGGGCTCGAAGATCCAGGCGCCGCGCCCCGCCGGGATCCCCGGCCCGTCGTCCTCCACCGCGATGCGCACGCCTTCACCGTCGGGCTCCGCGGCGAGCCACACCTCAGAGCCGCCGCCTTCCGCCAGCGCTTCCTTCGCGTTGACGACCAGGTTCAGCAGCGCGTGCCTCAGCTGCACCGCCACCGCGTAGACGGCGGGAAGCGGCTCCACCACGCTCGCCACGACCCGCGCGACACAGTCCCGCGCGGCGAGGGCCTGCAGCTCGACCACCTCGTGGATCACGTCCGCGACGGACAGGAAGGCGGGCGACGCCCCCTCCCTGCGGAGCAGGCTCTGCATGCTCCCGACCAGCTCGGCCAGCCGGCCGGTGTCGTGATTGAGGACGCCGAGCAGCCGCTGCCCCGACGGCGATCCACCGGAGGCCGCCGCACCGTGCGCCGCAAGGGTCACGTTCTGAAGGAGGGTGCGCAGGTCGTGCGCCAGCGGACGCAGCAGCACGACGGCCAGCCGCGCGGCGTCGAGACGCGCGAGCGCCTCGAGGCTCAGACCCTGCGGAACGTCCGACGGGGCTGCGGGTGCGGTGCGATCGGTCGTGCTGACTGCTTCGGTCATCGTTCCAACGTCACGGTGGGCAGGCTGCGCCAAGGGCGAGCGCGCGTGCGCGCAGTACGACGGTAGGGGGGCGCTGTCACGGGCGCAAGGCCCGTCACCTGGACGCTGCCACTCGCTGCGGCGATGCCATCGCCGCCACCGTCGCAACCGCCGGCCGCGCGCGGCCGCCGTTGCGGACATAGACGCCCGGACAGGCGCAGGGATCGGGGGCCCGCACGAGGCTCTCGGTCACGCCGTACGGCGTCTCCGCCGCGCCGAGGAGAAGGTACCCGTCGGGCGCCAGGGCCTGCGTCAGGCACTCGAATACGCTGCGCTTGACCGGGCGGTCGAAGTAGATGAGCACGTTGCGGCACAGAATGACGTCGAACTGGCCGAGCGCGGACGCGGACTGCAGGAGGTTGTGCTCCTGGTAGCTCACCCATCTGCGCAGCGGCTCGGCGATCCGGAAGCCGCCCGGGGTCTGGGTGAAGAACCGCACCAGCAGGTGCGCCGGCAGGCCCCGCTGGACCTCGAACTGGCTGTACAGACCCTCCCGGGCGCGCGCCAGCGCCTTCGGGGAATAGTCGGTGGCGACGATCTCCGCCTCGGCCGGCCCCAACGGCGGGGCCAGCGTGGCGAGCAGCATCGCGACCGAGTAGGGCTCCTGGCCGGTCGAGCACGCCGCGCTCCAGATCCGCAGCCGCCGCCCCTGGGTCCGCCGCGACGGCACCAGCGCAGGCAGGATCATCTCCCGCAGGGCCTTGAACGGCGTCGCGTCACGGAAGAACAGCGTCTCCTGCGTGGTCATCGCCTCGACGGTGGCCTGCACGAGCACCGCGCCCGCGCCCTGGCGCAACCGCTGGACCAGCGCCGGCAGGTCGGGCAGATCGAACTGCTCGGCGATGGGCATGAGACGGCTCTCGAGCAGGTACTCCTTCCCGTCCCCGAGAAAGATGCCGCTGTGCCGCGCGAGCATGTCGGCCAGGAAGCGGTAGTCCTCTGCGGACGTCATGTTCGACGCCCCGTCACATCAGGCCGAGCTGCTGGAACTTCGAGCTGATGATCTCGGTGTCGAACGGCTTCATGATGTATTCGTTCGCACCGAGCGCGAGCGCCTCCTCGATGCACGGGAGGCCGTTGTGCGCGGTGCACATGATGACCGCGGGCTGGGGGATGCCCGGGAGGCTGCGCAGCTCCCGCAGGAACGCCAGCCCGTCCATGACCGGCATGTCGATGTCGAGAAGCACGACGTCGGCCTTTCCCCATTCGGCGCAGTAGGTGAGCGCCTGGCGGCCGTCGGCCGCCTCCTCCACCGCGAAGCCGAGCGGCTCGACGATGCGGCGGATCGCCTTGCGGATGGCTGCGGAGTCGTCTACCACCAGAATCCGGTGCACTTCAGCTCTCCCACGTTGGAGCGGCATGGGGCGGGTGCCGTGGCGGCCGTACAGGAGGACGGAGGACAGAGGCCGTCATGGCAGGGCCCGCAGCGACCGCCGCGACATTTCCCGAGGTTCCACCGCTCTCACACAGCTGGATCCCCCAGATTCAGCAGCTTCACCGCATTGACGGACACGAGCAGATCGGTCTTGCGCCGCACGACCCCGTCGCACACCTGGCGCCAGCGAGGATCGAGGGTCACCGGCGGCCGCTCGAGGCCCTCGGCGCCCACGGTCTGGACGTCCCCGACCTCGTCCACGAGGAACGAGAACAGCTCGTCGCGATCGCGGACCACGACGTTCATGAACCGCTGGTCCTTGTCGCGGGGCGGCAGTCCCATGCGCGCGCGGAGATCGATCGCACTGACGATCTGGCCGCGCAGGTTCAGGAAGCCCGCGACCTCGGCGGGAGCGAGGGGCACCCGCGCGATGCGCTCGGCGGTGAGCACCTCCTGGACGGTCACGACCGGGATGCCGAGCCACTGGTCGGCCACGCGGAAGGTCACGTATTCGGTATCGTCGCGTGCGGCCGCGACCGCTGATGCTTCGGATGACGCGCTCATGCCGCCGCCTCCTCCGGCTGGGCGCACGCGTCGCCAAGCGCCGCGACGATCGCCCTCCGGTCCGCCTTCGACAGGTACTGGGTGAAGCCCGCCGCCCGGGCCCGCCGCTCCTGCGCGGCGGAGGTCCGTCCGCTCAGCGCGAGCAGGGGCAGGCGCTGCCAGGCCGGAGTGGCGCGGATCTGCTTCGCCAGCTCCAGAGCGCCCGAGGCCTTGCTCCCCACGTCGCAGGCGACCGCGTCGAAGGTCTCGCCGCGCTCCAGCCGCGCCAGCGCTTCCGCGCCGGAGCGGCAGCAGGTCACGCGGATGCCTTCCGCGCTCAGCGCCGGCACCATCAGGCTCTCGACGAACGCCGAGTGGTCCACCAGCAGCACCGAGCGAGCGACCGCTGCGTCGTCCGCCGCCCCGGCGAACCAGTCGGCGTGCGCCAGCTGGAGGTAGTGTTGAGTGTCCAGCACCTCCGTCGCCCTGCCGTTGATGACGGCGGCGCCGAGCACGCCGGCGCGCGCCGCGCGGGTCTCCACCGCCACCCGGTCCTCGACGATGTCGCGGATCTCCTCGACCGCGAGACCCATCGAGCGGACTCCGTCGCTGAATACGATCACCGGCCGCGGATCGCGGGCGCGGATCTCCATCCCCTCACGCGCCGGCACGATGGGCAGCAGGGCGCCGCGGTACTGCACCAGCCAGCGGCCGTCCGCGCGCTCGAGCGACGCCGCCGCGAACTCCTCCAGCCGCGCCACCAGCGACAGCGGCACCGCCCGCAGCGCCTCCTCGCCGACGTCGAACAGGAGCAGGCTGCGGCGGTCGGCCGCATGCTGGGCCCCCCGCTCGCCGGCCCCGGCCACCACGGACTCTGCCTCCTCGCCCTCGCCGATCCGCCCGCGGGCCGCCAGGCCGGCCGTGTCCAGGATCATGATGACCCGGCCGTCGCCCAGGATCGTGCACCCCGCGTACGCCGGCACGTGCTTGACCAGCCGGCCGACCGGCTTCACGACGATCTCCTGCGTGTCGAACACCTCCGAGACCACCAGACCGTAGCGCGCCTCGCCCACCTGGCAGACCACGATGGTCTCCTCGGCGCGCTCCCCTTCCATCGGCAGCCCGAGCGTCTCGCCGAGATCCACCAGGGGTAGCAGGCTGTCGCGCAGGCGGTAGAACGTGGCCCCGTGCACGTTCTCGACAAGGCCGCGCGACTCCGCGGTGACGCGCACCAGCTCCACGACGCCGATCTGCGGAATCGCGAACGCCTCGCCTCCGGCGCCCACCACCAGGGCCGAGATGATGGCCAGGGTGAGCGGGATCTTGATCCGCACCACCGTGCCCTTACCCACCGTCGAGCTGAGGTCCACCGTGCCGCCGATGCGCTCGACGTTGCTCCGCACCACGTCCATGCCGACGCCGCGCCCCGAGACGCTGGTCACCGTGGTGGCCGTCGAGAAGCCGGGCTCGAAGACGAACCGCAGCACCTGGGCGTCCGACAGCTGAGCCGCCGCCGCCTCCGTCACGAGGCCGCGCTCGATCGCCTTCCGGCGCACCACCGCTACGTCGATGCCCGCGCCGTCGTCGCCGACCTCGAGGATCACGTGCCCGCCCTCGTGATAGGCGTTGAGCCGGATCGTGCCGCACTCCGGCTTGCCGGCCTTGCGGCGGACCGCCGGCGCCTCGATCCCGTGGTCGGCGCTGTTGCGCACCATGTGGACGAGCGGGTCCTGGATCGCCTGGAGGATCTGGCGATCCAGCTCCGTGTCTGCACCGTGCTGCTCCAGCTCGATCCTCTTCCCGTTGGCCTGGCACAGGTCGCGCACCAGCCGCGGCAGCTTGGTCCACGCGTTGCCCACCGGCTGCATCCGCGTCTTCATCACCGCTTCCTGCAGGTCCGTCGTCACGCGGTTGAGGTGCTGCACCGGCGCGAGATACACCGAGTCCTCTTCCGTGCGCGAGAGCTGCAGCAGCTGATTGCGCGCGAGCACGAGCTCACCCACGAGGTTCATCAGCCGGTCCAGAATCGTGACGTGCACCCGCAGGCTGCTGTCGGCGATGCCCGGCTTGACTTCACCACCGGCTTCCGCCGTCGCCTCGGTTCCGGTGGCCGCCGCCTCGGCGGTCTTGGCCGGAGCGGCGACCGCAGTCGGGGCCGCGGGCCCGGGAGCGGGCTTCGGGGACGCGGCGGGCGCCGCGCGGCGGGCGGCGCCCGCCGGTTCCCCCGACAGCCGTGCCTCGAGCCGCGCGATGACGATCCCGTCGTCGCCGGCCGGCTCGGCCCCCGTCTGCTCCAGCCCCGCGAGAATCGTCTTGATCACGTCCACGGCGCCGAGCACGTCGCTGATGACTTCGGGCGTGACCGCCAGCTCGCCGTCGCGCAGCTGGCCCAGCACGCTCTCGGCGGCATGCGCCACCGTCTCGAGGCGCGAGAGCCCGATGAAGCCGCACGTCCCCTTGATGGTGTGGATGGTGCGGAAGATGCTCGCCAGCAGCTCCCGATC
>DATKLR010000301.1:0-16675 GCA_035542295.1 Gemmatimonadales bacterium
CGGCATGTACGGCCTGGACGTAGCGCGACGGCGGGGCGTGCCGGCGGTGGGCAGCTTCCACACCGACTTCGTGAGCTACCTCCCGTTCTACGGGCTGAGCGGCTTCGAATTCCAGGGTTGGCGCTACCTCCGCTGGTTCTATGACCGCTGCAGGACGACGTTCGCGCCGTCGGCCGACACGCGGGCCAAGCTGCAGCGCCACGGCATCCACCGGGTGGAGCTGTGGGAGCGCGGCATCGACCGCCGCGCGTTCTCGCCCGCTTTCCGGTCGGAATCGCTGCGGCGACAGCTGGGCGCACCGGAGCGACCGGTGCTGCTCTACGTTGGCCGGCTGGTCCGCGAGAAGAATCTCCTCGATCTGGTCGCCGCCACGGAGCGGCTGGCGCAGTTGGGCGACAGGTTCACGCTCGCGCTCGTGGGCGATGGGCCCATGACCGCCGAGCTGAAGCGCCTCCTGCCCGCGGCGCACTTCGCCGGCTTCCAGCAGGGCGCGGATCTGGCGCGCTGGTACGCCTCCGCGGACCTGTTCGTGTTCCCATCCACCACCGAAACGTTCGGCAACGTGATTCTCGAAGCGTTCGCCTCCGGGCTGCCCGTGGTCACGGTGGACCGGGGAGGCGTGCGTGACCTGGTGAAGCCCGGCGAGAACGGCGTCCTCGCCCGGCCCGGCCTGCCCGACGACTTCGCCCGACAGATCCACGACCTCCTGGCGCGCCCGGCGGCACTGAGGGAGCTGGGCGCCGGCGCGCTCCAGACCGCCGCCCGGTATCAGTGGCCCGCCGTCAATCGCCGGCTTCTGGATGGCTACCGGGAGCTGCTGCCGCAGACGGCGCGCGCGGCGTGAGGACCGTTCCGAGCCGCCTCCCTATCCGGCGCGCGGCTGCGGCCGCTCAAGACGAGCGCCGCAGCCGCGACCGTCACCGCAACTCCGCAGATCCGAACCCCTCTCCTACCAGTCGATCATACCGTCGTACATGCCGGGGAAGCCGCCGGCCATAGGCCGCGGCTCCGTCGCGCCGCCGCGCGGATTGAGGGCCCGGTCGATCTTGAACCGCAGATCGGCCCAGTGGGCCTTGGTCACCGGGTCGGTCGTCCGCACCTGCGCCGTGCGCAGCTGGGTGTCCAGCTCCTGGAGCGTCAGGCGGGCCAGCGCCCGGGCGTCGGCCGGCCGCGGCGGCGGCGGCGTGAAGCCGGGGAAGTTGGGCAGCCGCGTTGGCACGCTCGCGTTCAGCGGCGTGTTGACCAGCCGGTCCATATCGTCCACGAACGCGCGTTGGATGTTGCGCCGGTACACGTCCGTCACGGGACGGGCGGCGGACGCCTCGGTGAAGAGGCCCTTGCGGAGGTCGCCGAGCAGGTCGGCAATCCCGTACGCCGGATGGGCGGCCGTCGCGAACGCGCTCTGCTCCGCCATCCGGGAGAGCCGCGAATCCTGGAGCAGCGTCGTGAGCAGCGCGGTCTGCCGCACGCGGATCCGCTCCACGCTCCCCGTCGGCTCGATACGCCGCAGGATGTCGGAATCCAGCATCCAGGTCGGCGTGGTGAAGGCGTTGTCCACCAGGAACTTCACGGCCGCGGCCTGCCGGTCGCGCGGCACCGCCTCGTGGATCACGCCCTGCTGGTCCGGGTACTTCTCGTGCCGCCAGACGCCGCCCGGCACCACGGCGAGCTGGTTCATCTCCAGCGCCCACTGCCCGATGAGCCGGCCGTACATGTCGTTCAGCTCGGAGTAGCCCTCGAGCCCGTTGGCCGTCGTCGCCGGGATCATCATCGGGATGAGACGCTTGAGGTTCCGGAGCCCGTAGCCGGTGGACTTCACCGGGTCGTCGCCCAGCCCCTCGCGCTCGGCCCTGGGATCGATCCCATCCATGTCGCCGAAGCGGTATTCCGGATGGGTGTCCTGGAGCCGCGCCAGTGAATCCAAGGCCGGCCGCTCCGACTCCGGCGTCGTGAGGCCCGGCCAGCGCCGGTAGCCCCAGTTGATGGTGTAGTAGTCCCACGGCCCGAGCTTGGGGATCATGCAGACGTCGTCGCCCGGCTGCGCCACGTAGTTGTTGCGCGCGTAGTCCATGATGGAGTACGACGTGCCGTTCGCGCACGTGTAGCTCTTGCTGCGCAGCGAGTCGGTCGGATAGAGGCCCGACGAGAGGTGCGCGTGCGGCAGGCCGAGGGTGTGACCGATTTCGTGGGTGATCACGTACGCGACCATCTGCCCCATCAGCGAGTCGGGGAACGGGAGCGTCTTCGCCCGCGGGTCCACGGCCCCAGCCTGCACCCAGTACCAGGCCTGCTGGAGCGCGGTGATGTTCTGGTACCAGCCGACCGACGACTGCAGGATCTCGCCCGTCCGCGGGTCGCTGATGTGCGGCCCGTAGGCGTTCTCGGTGGTCGAGGGGAGCCAGCGGACGAAGGAGTACCGCGCGTCGTCGACGTCGAACTTCGGGTCCTCCTGCGGCGTCGGCGCGGGGCGCGCCATGATCGCGTGCGAGAATCCGGCCGCCTCGAACACCGGCTGCCACGCCTCGATGCCCTTGATGAGCCACGGCACCCACTTGGTGGGCGTGGCCGGGTCGATGTAGAAGACGATCGGCTTGACTGGATCGCTCACCGCGGCGCTCGGATCCTTCTTCTCCAGCCGCCAGCGGGAGATGTAGCAGCGGCGCTGAACCACCGGGCGATCCTGCCCGTAGTCCTCGAACGAGACGTCAAAGAAGCCGATGCGGCTGTCGCACAGCCGCGGCTGCATCGCTTCCGCGGGGAGCAGCACCATCGAGTAGTGAAGCAGCATCGAGATCGTGTTGACGCCCCGCCCGCCGCCGAAGCCACCGCCGGCGCCCGGCATGGAGTCCACCTCGAAGGTCTGCAGGGCGCTCACGTCGATGTTCTGCGGGAACGTCTTCACCTTCTCGATGATCGACCGCGCGGGGTCCATGCGCCGCGAGCGGAAGCGCTGCTTCTGGTTCAGCTCCTGCACGTCGGTCGTGTACAGGTTGGTCACGTCGATGACGATGTTCGAGTCGGCCGGGCTGTACGCGGCGATGTTGAAGGTCATCAGCACGGCCGGCTGGTTGCTGAGCGAGACGGCGCGGTAGACCGGCAGGTTGCTGTCGGCCTGCACGCCGTAGCTCACCATCCGGAAGAAGATCTTGTCCTGGATCCGGTCCCAGCGCACCACGCGGTCGGTGACCTCTTCGCCGGCGTACCCGACGCCCGGCACGGTGCCCTGCTGCGCGACCTTGAGGAGGAAGACGCGGCCGAGCATCGCCTTGGGGATCTCGTAGAAGAGCTGATCGCCGATCCGGTGCGTGATGAAGACGCCGGTGTCGGAGACCGCCTTGTCGGTGATGACCTCGGCGTAGGGCCGCGGTCCCTGCGGCTGCTGTGGTTGGCCGCGGAAGCCGACGCCGCCCTGGAAGGCTGGCGCCTGGCCACCCTGCGGGTTGGGCGGCCCGCCGGGCCGCTGGGCGCTGGCGCCCGGCGCCGCGAACGCGGCGAGGGCGACTATCAGGGCTGCGGACAACGTCTTACGTGTCGGCATGAGGAGCGTCTCGCGATGAAAGTGAAGTGCGGTACGGCACGAAGCGGCTGAAAGCAGTACGGACAGATGGGGCCCCAGGTTGAAGCACAGCCGCGCACGCCGCCAGGTCACCGCCGCCCGGCCGCGGCGGCGACGACCTCGCAGGCACGCTCGTGCTCTCGCCGCATCACGCCGACCAGCCGGCCGGCTTCGGCGAGATCGCCGTCCTTCCCCGCGCGCTCGAGCGCCTGGAGGACGTCGCCGAGCGCCGCCGCCCCGAGCTGGCGCGCGGAGGACTTGTAGGCGTGCGCCGCCTGGCGCAGCCGCTCGCCGTCCCCTGACCGGACGGCGTCCTCGACCGCCGCCACGCGGCCGGGCGCCTCCTGGAGGAATGTGGGGACGAGCACGTCGAGCATCTCCTCGATGCCCTCGTCCCGCAGCGCGGCGCGCAACGTCGCGACGTCGAACGGCTTCCCCGCCCCGGCCGGGGGCCCGGCGCCGGCCGCCGGCTCCTCCGCCGCCAACGACTCCACGGCGGCGAAGAGCTGGTGCGCCTTGAACGGCTTGGTGACGACCGCGTTCATTCCCGCCGCGAGGAAGCGCTCGCGGTCCTCGGCGAACGCGTGCGCGGTCACGGCGATGATCGGTATCTTCTCGCACCCCGGCATCGCGCGAGCCCGGTGCGTCGCCTCCAGCCCGTCGACCTCGGGCATCTGCACATCCATCAGCACCACGTCGTATCTGGCCGCGCGCAGCGCCTCGAGCGCCTCGCGGCCGTTCGAGACGACGTCCACCGCGTGCCCGCGCTTGACCAGCAGGCCCCGCGCCACCTGTTGGTTCACCAGGTTGTCCTCAGCGAGCAGGATGCGGAGCTGCCGGTGCGACTCCGCGATCGTGTGGCGCGTGACCAGGCGGCCGCCCTGCGGCTCGCCGACGAGCACCGCGATCGCCGCTTCGAGCATCTCCATCCGCGAGACCGGCTTGGTGAGGTAGCCGGTGATGCCCAGCTCCTCGCAGCGCCCGGCGTCCCCGCGCCGGCCCGCCGACGTGAGCATCATGAGCCGCGTCGCCGCCAGCTGGTCGTCGCCGCGGACGCGCTGCGCCAGCGCGAAGCCGTCGACGTCCGGCATGTGGCCGTCGATGACCGCGAGGCCGAACGGAGCCCCCGCGTCCGTCGCGGCCCGTAGCGCGCTCAGCGCGGCCCACGCGTCGGCCGCCTCCGCGACGACCGCCTGCGCGTCCTCCAGGAACCGGCGGACGACCTGCCGGTTGGTGGCGTTGTCGTCCACGACCAGCACGCGCGCCCCGACCAGGGCGTCGGTGGACAGCGCGCTGAGCGGCGCGAGCGCGCCGCGCACCGCCTGCAGGCGCACGGCGAAGCGGAAGCTGGTCCCGCGCCCCTCCACACTCTCCGCCGACAGCTCGCCGCCCATCATGCGGACCAGCCGCCGCGAGATCGCGAGCCCGAGCCCGGTGCCGCCATAGCGCCGCGTCGTCGAGGTGTCCGCCTGCGCGAACTCCTGGAACACCAGCTCCAGCTTGTCGGACGGGATCCCGATCCCGGTGTCGCGCACCACGAACTGCACCACCACGCGCTCGCCGTCGGCCCACACCGGCTCCGCGCGCAGGACGACCTCGCCCGACGCCGTGAACTTGATCGCGTTCCCCACGAGGTTGGTCAGCACCTGCCGCAGCCGGCCCGGATCGCCCCGCACCTGCGGCGGGAGGTCCGGCGCGAGGTCGGCGACCAGCTCCAGGCCCTTCTCGAACGCCCGCGCCCCCAGCAGGCCCGCCACCGAGTTCACGAGGGCCGGGAGGTCGAAGGCCGTCTCCTCCAGCTCGACGTGCCCCGCCTCGATCTTCGAGTAGTCGAGCACGTCGTTGAGGATCTCGAGCAGCGCCTCGCCCGAGTTCCTCACGATTTCCGCGGCGCGGTGCTGCTCCGGCGTCAGCTCCGTGTCGAGGAGAATCTCGACCATGCCGAGGATGCCATTCAGCGGCGTCCGGATCTCGTGGCTCATGTTCGCCAGGAACGCCGCCTTCGCGGCCGCCGCGCGCTCCGCGACGTCCCGCGCCTCCACCAGCTCCACCTGGCTCGCCTGCAGCTCGCCGATCAGCGTCTCGCGATCCGCTTCCGCCCGCTTGCGCGCCGTGATGTCCCGCGAGATGCCGAACGTGCCGATCGGCTTCCCCGACGCGTCCTGGAGGGGGACCTTGGTCGTCGTCACCCACGCGTCGGGCTTGTCGGCCCACGTCTCCCGCTCCTCCTTGCTGATCGGCCGGCCCTCGCGGATGATCGCCTGCTCGTCCTCGAACGCCTGCTGCGCGTGTTCCCGCGAGAAGAAGTCGAAGTCCGACTTGCCGACCGCCTGCGCCGGATCCTCCAGTCCAAAGCGGCGGGCCAGCGCCCGGCTGATCCGGATGAACCGGCTGTCGCGGTCCTTGAAGTAGATCGAGTCGGGGGTGTAGTCCATCAACGTCTTGAGGAGGAACTGCTCCTGGGCCAGCGCTGCCTCGATCAGGTGGTTCGTGTCGCTGCCGCCTCGTGCCTCCCCGGCGCGGCGCTTGGGGCTCCGGCGTTTCGCGGTCTTCTTGCTGGCTCCCATGGCACCCTCCTCGGCTCGGCTGAGTATGCCGGACGGGCCGCGGAACACAAGATGCGGCCCCGCCGCGAACGCCGGGGGCCGTCGGGACGGGATCGGAAAGCTGGTGGACCGATTACCGCCGAGCGGAGGGCTCGGCGTCGCGCGCGGCTACGCCCTCGCGCCGCACTCGATGCAGAAGCGGCCGGAACCCTCCAGCACCGCGCCGCAGTTGGTGCAGAACCGCGTGCCCTGGCTTGCCTTCCGCGCCTCGGCGATGAGCCGCTCGACCGGATCGTCCCCGGCCGGCGCGGTCGCCGGAGCACCGTGACCGTTCCCGCCCCCGCCCCCCGCCGCGGGCGCCTCCGCTGCGCGCAGCGCCTCCACCGCCTCCTTCGTGTACCGCGCCAGCATCGCCTGGTAGTCCCCGTCGGAGAGCTTCCCGGTCGCGCGGTCGAACTCGATCTCCTTCAACGCCGCGAGCGCCAGCTCCTTCTTCATCTCCTTCGGGTCCTCCTCCGGCTCCACGTCCGGCACGGCGGCCGCGCGCTCGGGCCGCAGGATGGGATCCAGAACCAGCAGCACCGCGGCGATCGCGACGACGAGGCCGATGAGGATCGCCACGCTAGGCCTCGAACTTCTCCAGCTCCTGCTTCAGCTTGTCCATCTCCTCCGGCGTCGCGCCGACAGCGGGCGCCGCCGCGGCCGGCTGCGCCGGCGCGCGGGGCGACGCCTTCGCCCAGCGCTTCACCAGGCCGACGACCAGCCCCATCCCCACGCCGAGCCCGATGAACGGCATCAGGTACGCAGCCCAGTTGAAGCCGTGCTTCGGCGGCTGCATGAAGATCATCTCGCCGTACTGCTTCTGGAACGCGTCCAGCACCTGCGCCTCCGTCATCCCCGAGTCGAGGCGCGCCAGGACCAGCTGGTGCAGCGCCGGCGAGGTCGTGCAGGTGAAATCGGTGGTGCGGCAGGTGTACACGTCGAGGTTGCAGCCGCAGGTGCAGCGGATCTTGTGCTCGAGGGCCATGACCAGCGCGGCGTTGTCCTGCGCCGTGACCGGGCGGACCCCGCGGCCCGCCGCCTCCGGCACCTCCAGCCGGCCGAGCGAATCCGCCGGGCGCGCCTTGAGCCGCCGGCTGAGCGCGCTGTCGCGGGCCGTCTGCGCGGCGAGACCCGTCGCCGTGAGCGCGACCGCGAGGAGACTAAGCGCCGACCTGCGCCACATATCCCGCGGGCTCCGCCCGCCGCCGGCTCGCCGGCGTCGGGCCCTGGGCCGACGGCCAGAGCGTGATCAGGCCGCCGAAGGCGAGCACCAGCCCGCCGTACCACACCCACCACACCAGCGGATTGATCACGATCTTGTACACCGCCTCCTCGGTCCCCTGCACCGCCCCGGCGAAGACGATGTACAGATCCTCGCGGGCGTCGCTGCGGATCGCCACCTCGGTCGCCGGCTCCGCCGTCGGCTGCCCCATCGAATCGAGGTACTGCCGCTTCTCGCTCTTCATCGTGCCGAGGTACTTGCCGTCCCGCGACACGTCCACGCTCGCGGCGGTGACGAACCGGTTCAGCTCGTCGTACTGCGAGACGCCCTGGTGCGTAATGTGGTACGTCCAGCCGTAGGGCGACCGCACGTCCGCCGACTGCCCGGGCTTCAGGGTCACTTCGGTGTCCCGCTTGAAGGCGAGCCCCGCGAACGCCGCGAACAGCATCACGATCCCGAGGTGCACCACGTAGCCGCCGTAGCGGCGCCGGTTGCGCCCCACCAGCCGGACGAACGCCACCGGCAGCGCCTCGCCGTGCAGGCGGTGCCGCGCCCCCACGCCGCGCACGAACTCCTGCACCACCGTCGCGACCACGAAGGCGCCGAGCGCGTAGGCGACGACCGCCCAGGCGTCCGTCATCCGCACCGCGGCCAGCGCCGCCGCCACGACCAGCATCGCCGCCGTCGGCCACAGGAACTGGCGCCGGAGGTTCCCCAGCGACGCCCTCCGCCAGGCGATCAGTGGCCCGATCCCCGTCAGCAGCAGCAGCCCCAGCCCCAGCGGCACGTTCACCTGGTTGAAGAACGGCGGCCCCACCGTCACCTTGGTCCCGCGCACCGCCTCGGAGATGATCGGGAAGATCGTCCCCCAGAACACCGCGAACGCGATCACGATCAGGATCAGGTTGTTGAAGAGGAACGCCGCCTCGCGGCTCACCATCGACTCGAGCTGCACCTCCGCCTTGAGCATCGGCCAGCGGTACCAGAGCAGCCCGAATCCCGCGAGCGCCGCGGCGATCAGGAAGATGAGGAAGAAGTATCCGACGTTCGACTGCGCGAAGCTGTGTACCGACGAGATCACGCCGCTACGCGTGAGGAACGTCCCGAAGATCGACAGCAGGAACGAGCCCACCACCAGCCCGATGTTCCACTTCTTCAGCATCCCGCGCTTCTCCTGGATCATCACCGAATGGAGGAACGCGGTCATCGTCAGCCACGGCAGGAACGAGGCGTTCTCCACCGGGTCCCAGGCCCAGTAGCCGCCCCACCCCAGCTCCACGTATGCCCACCACATCCCCAGCACGATCCCGCACGACAGGAACAGCCACGACAGCAGCGTCCAGCGGCGGATCGCATGCAGCCAGCCGGTGTCCAGCTTCCCCGAGATCAGCGCCGCCACGGCGAAGGCGAACGGGATGCTGATGCTGGTGTAGCCGAGGTAGAGCATCGGCGGGTGGAAGACCATGCCGGGATTCTGGAGCTGCGGGTTCAGCCCCCGGCCGTCGGGCGGCGTGAAGCCGAGCCGCTCGAACGGGTTCGCCGCGAACACCATCGTCGCGATGAAGAAGACGGCGATGACCGCGATCGTCCCCGCGACATACGGCGTCAGGTCCTGGTGCTTCCCGCGGTTCACCAGCAGCGCGATCGAGCCGAAGCTCGTGACCACCAGCGCCCACAGCAGCAGCGAGCCCTTCTGCCCCGCGTAGAACGCCGACCAGGTATAGAAGACCGGCAGGTTGCGGCTGGTATACGCCGCGACGTACTCGATGTTGAAGTCGTGCGTCAGCAGCGCGCGCATCAGCGCCGCCGAAACGACGACCAGCAGGCCCCACAGCACGAAGATCGAGCGCTCGGCGCTCCGCCCGAGATCGGCGCGGTGCGTGCGGCCCGCCATGAACGCGACCGCGCTCCCCCACAGCCCGATGAGGAGCGCGATCCAGAGGCAGATGTTCCCGAGCTCGGTCATGTCGTGCGCGTCGGGACCGCCTCGTAGCGCGACCCGCACTTGGCCAGCAGCGTCGTCGCGCGGAAGGTGCCGTCGGGCTGGAGCCGCCCCTCGACCACCACGTCCACCTCGTCCGTGAACGTGTCCGGCGCAAGACCCCGGTAGACCACCGGGTACGACTGCACGCCGTCGGTCGCGCGGAACGTGATCGTCTGCGTCGCCACGTCGCGCGTAATCGTGCCCTTCACCACCCGCGCGCCCATCTTGACGCCGACGTTGTAGAAGGAGTGGTCGCTGCCGACCTTCGCGGCCAGCTCGCTCGGAGTCAGGTAGTACACCCCCGTCTCCTTGATCCCCGACGCCATCAGGTACCCGACGCTGCCGAGGACCAGCGCGCCACCGATGATGAACTTCGTTCGAGCTCTCATAGACTCCACACTGCCTCAGGCCCGTGAGTGGTCAATATACCCGACAAAAGCAGTCCGCAAGTCGTGGGCCATACTGCGACGCCACGTTCGTGGTTGAGCTAACCACAAGTCGCCACTGGTGTTAGCCTGCAACGCCAGGCGTCAGGCGTCCCTCGCCCAGGACAATGTCGCCCGGACGGCCCGCTTCCATGCGTCCCAGCCTGCAGTCGCCCGTCTCCCCGCCTCGAAGGCCGTGTAGTGCCGGGCGGCAGCGAACTCGGCGGAGGATTTCCAGACGCCGGTCGCCAGGCCGGCCAGCGCCGCCGCGCCCATCGCCGTGGACTCGACCACGTCCGGGCGCGTAACGCGGAGCCCCAGGACCGAGGCCTGGAAGCGCATCAGCCAATCGTTGGCGGCCGCGCCTCCGTCCACCCTGAGGTCGCGCGGCCGGATCTTCGCGTCCGCGGCCATCGCGTCCAGCACCTCGCGGGTGGAGTACGCCATTGCTTCCAGCGCCGCGCGGACCAGGTGGGCCTTGGTTGTACCCCGTGACAGCCCAAAGATCGCCCCTCGCGCCGAGGATTCCCAGTGCGGCGCCCCGAGACCCGTGAACGCCGGGACGAACACGACGCCCGCGGTGTCGGGGACGCTCGCCGCCAGCGCCTCGGTTTCTTTCGCCTCCGCGATGACGCCGAGGCCGTCGCGCAGCCACTGGATCGCCGCGCCGGCGATGAAGACGGAGCCCTCGAGCGCGTACGCACTTCCGCCGCGCGCGTCGCACGCCACGGTGGTGAGCAGCCCGCGCCGGCTCCGCACCAGCCTCTTCCCCGTATTGAGCAGGAGGAAGGCGCCGGTGCCGTAGGTGTTCTTGACCGTGCCGGCGGCGAAGCACCCCTGCCCGAACAGCGCCGCCTGCTGGTCGCCCGCGATCCCCGCGATCGGCACCTCCGCGCCGAACCACTCGGCGTCGGCGACGCCGAACAGGCCGGACGACGGCCGGACCTCGGGGAGGATCTCGCGCGGCACGCGGAACAGCTTCAGCAGGCCCTCGTCCCAACGCAGCGCCCCGATGTCGTACAGCATCGTGCGCGACGCGTTGGTGGGGTCGGTGACGTGGACGTCCCCTCTCGTGAGCCGGTGCACGAGCCAGCTGTCCACCGTCCCGAACGCGGTGGCGGCCGGCTTCGGCTTCAGTTGCTTCAGGAGCCACTCGACCTTCGTGGCGGAGAAATACGCGTCCGGGACGAGGCCGGTCTTGCGGGCGATCAGCCTGCGGTCGAGCCGGCGGCAGCGTCGGCTCGTCCGCCGGTCCTGCCAGACGATGGCCCGGTGCAGAGCCTCGCCGGTGCGGCGATCCCACAGCACCGTGGTTTCGCGCTGGTTGGTGATCCCGATGGCCGCGAGGTCGCGGCCGGCGGCGCGCGCGGCGGCTACGGCCTGGCGGCCCGCGGCGAGCGTCGCGCTCCAGAGCTCCTCCGGGTCGTGCTCCACCCATCCCGGCTGCGGGAAGTGCTGGGTGATCTCGCGATACCCGCGCCCCAGAACGAGCCCGCCCTCGTCGACGACGAGGGCGGTGCTCCCGGTGGTGCCCTGATCCAGCGCGAGGACGAGCTTCGTCAAGTCAGCGCTTCCGGGTCGAGGCTGCCTGGAGGTAGGTGATGATCTGCTCGGCATCGGCGCGCGAAATGCCGCTCACCCTCATCTTCTCCGCGTCCTGCTCCATGCGCATCACGACCACGGGCCAATCGGGGGCCGTGTGCATCCTGGGATCGTTCAGCTCGTGACAGCGGGCGCAGACGCGCTCGAAGACGGGCTTCCCCGCGCCGGCGGGGAGGTTCGCCGCGACCTTGAGCGCGTTCTTCTGGAGGTAGCCGAGCAGCTCGGCGCGCTCGGCGGAGCTGGGCGTCTGGATGCCGAGCGCACCCGCCATCATGTCGATGCGCACCCACATGCGCCGCGCCACGCTCGGCCAGTCCGCGGGGCCGTGCATGGCGGGAGATGGCAGGGCGTGGCACTGCGTGCAATACTGGGTGAGCGCTTTCGCCCCCGCCGAATTGGGCTGCGGGAGGCTCTCCGGCGCGACGCCGGGCGGCAGCGCGATGTTCGACGCCTCGAGCAGGCGCTGCTGCATCATCGGGAGACCGTGGGTGCCCGACGTGTCGCCGGCTGCGGACGTCTGTCCCGACGGCTGGGGCTTCGCGCAGCCGGCCAGGACGATCAGTGCCACGACCAACGCCCGCGTGCTCATGGAATCCTCCGAAGTGGGAGCACAATAATGGAGATGGAGGCGCACGATTTTCCAGACCCCGCTTCCCGCACGCGCGGCGGCGCCCCCCCGGACGTCCTCCGCCCGGACCGCGGCCGGCTCGAGGCGGACGTGCGCGCTCTGGCCGTGGTGCGGCATCCGGTCGCGGCGCCGGACGCATTGAAGGAGGCGGAGGACCACGTCGCGCTGGAGCTGGGCGCGGCGGGGCTCCGGGTCGAGCGGCAGCTCTTCGAGTGGCGCGGGGCGGAGTTCCACAACGTGCTGGCCACGCGGGACGGGGCCGATCCGGCGCGGCCCTGGGTGGTGGTGGGCGGCCACTTCGACTCGCGCTCGCGCACGCCCGGTGCGGACGACAACGCCACCGGTGTGGCGGCGATGCTCGAAACGGCCCGCCTGCTGCGCGGCGCGCCGCTCGAGGCCACCGTGCAGTTCGCGGGCTGGAACCTCGAGGAGCTGCAGGCCCTTCCCCTGCACTACGCCCTCGGGAGCCTCGCCCACGCGCGGATGCTCCGAGCGGCGGGGCGCGCCGTGGCGGGGACGCTGAACCTCGAGATGCTTGGATACACGTCGGAGCGGCAGAAGCTGCCGGTCGGCGTGCCGCTGGTGAAGCGGATGCCGAAGGGGGGCTACTTCCTCGCCGCGGTCGGCGACTGGGGGTCCCGCGACCTGCTGGAGGTATTCGAACGGACGGCGCAGGCGTACCTGCCCGTGGTGCCGCTCGCCGTCCCGCTCCGGGGCTGGCTCATGCCCGACGTGCGCCGCTCGGATAACGCGCGCTTCTGGGACGAAGGCTTCGCGTCATTGCTCATCACAGACACCGCCAACCTGCGGAACCCGCACTATCACCGCGCGAGCGACACGCCGGAGACGCTGGACTACGACTTCCTCGTGCGCTCGACCGCCGCCGTCGCGGCGACGGTGCGCGCGCTGGCTTCATAGGGCGGCAGGGCAGTCCCGCACGGCCGCCCGATGCCGCGCCTCCGGCACCTCGTGCTATAGTCGCGCGAGGATGTACTCCGCGTTCACTTTGAGGAGCCAGTAAGCGGCGTCGCTGATCGGCTCGCGCACGCGGTCACGGGCCGCGCGCTCCTCGTGTGCCTGTTCCCCCTCCCCTCGGCCAAAGCGCTCGCCCAGCTCCCGAACGAACTCCCGCAGATCCTCCGCGGCCTCGCTGGCGTGGCCACGCACCAGGTCTCGTGCCGCCTCGCGGAGCTTCTCGCCAAACTCATGGCAGATTCTTCGGTTTCTGATCCATCCGATGTGGCACGAGCTGTCTGCCCACATGCGGAGCCTCGCGAGCAGATCGGCCGGCCTCCGGTCCGCCGGGAAGGGCCCGATCCCCACAGTCCACCCCTTGATGCTGTTCTCCTCGAGGGGATCCGCAGGGCGCACCAGTGGGTTGGTGTCGGCGGCGGTGAGCCGAGGAGGCGGGTAGTACCCGCGCGTCCAGTTCGCCACAATGGCGGGCAACCCGACTGCCAGATAGAGCAGGTCTGGACTGTCCGATCCTGGCGGCACGACGGAGTCGAGAGCGGTCCAATCAGCAACGGAGCGTCCGCGGTAGTCCGTGCTGACCATCCAAGCCGCCGTCGGCTCGGGTGTCGGAATCCTGGCCACCGGCGCGGGCGCGTCCACGGTGTAGGTGAAGAGCTGCTCACGACTGTCTAGTCGGTTGTGCAGTCTGAACTGTACGCTGGTCGTGTCACCCCACATGGCAATCCGCGAAACCGTCACATCCACTGTGAGGTTCGTTCCGGGAACCGCCTGAGCCAGGACAGGGCTAGGAATTGTCAGCAGTACCAGAATCGCGACTCGATTCGACATAGGATTGCCCTCAGAAGCGCAGGTGGTAGTGTGGTTGGTCCAAGTCCGTCTCGTCGAGGACGGAGCCACCCCGCAACTCCCACGACCGCTGAACAAACCGCAGCTCGCGCGCATTGCGCGAGAACGTCCGCAGATCGGCGCTGGTGCCTACGCGGTGCTCGTCGTGCGGCGGCTTCCAGTCGCGGTTGAGGTCGAGCACACCGCCCAACTGCAAGCTCATGTCGTTGTATTCGAGCCGCTTCGAGTACCTGGCGTAGAATGAGTCGGCCAGAGCGCCCAGCGCCACGACCATCGCCGGCGTGCCCCAGTGGTTGTCCGGGTGCTCGTCCCGGTAGCCAATCAGGGAGTCATGCGCGGACTCAACGAGGGCGACCAACCCGCCGACGCCGAGTGCGCATGCCCGGCGTCGCGCTCGACTACTGTGAGCGACAGCGTGACCAGCCGGTTAGGCAGGTACTGGCCCGTCGCGCGACTTACCACCGCGACGCTCAACCCCAGCGCGTCGCGTCCCAGCCCCTCCGGTGCGACCATCTCCGCCGTGGCCTTGGTGATCTTCACCGCCGCCGCCGCGGCCTCAGGCACAAACGTCAGCCCGCTGTACGCTACGTAGTCCAACGGCGCCGGCGTGAGCACGATCCGCACCATCCCGGCCGCCGTGATCGTCTCGGAATCCGGGATATCTATTCCCGGCACCCCACTCCCCGCGAAGCTCACCGTCCCAGCCACGCTTCCATCGGCCCGGTAGGCCGTCATCGCGTTGCCGTCGTAGGTCGGGTCCTCGATCGTGAGCGTCACGCTCTGGACCGGTTGCGAGAAGGTCACCGTGATCGGGTTGCTCACCCCGGTCCCCGGATCGCTCTGGAAATCGCCGAAGGGATCGCCTGGCGCGTACGGGGCGATGCCCACGGTGATCGCCGTGCATGCGCCGGGGCCGGTGGCTGGCCCGGGTGCCGTGGCCGTGCAGGTCGCAGCCGAGGTCGCCTCCGCCCGGGCCGCACCCGCCGGCCGGGCTGATCCAGTCACCCACGGCGTCCACGCCTCCAGCAGCGGCGCGCTCCCGTAGCTGAGCGAAACGCTGAAGGCCCCGGAGCGCGGCACGGCCGTCAGGCGTCGCGTGAGACCGACCTGAAACCGCACTGAGTCGGCCGCCACGTTGGCACGGTAGACCACGGTGCCCGTCGAGTCAGTTCGCAGGGCCACCAGCACGGTGTCGCCCCCAGCTACCACCACGACCTGCTCGTCCGACGGCAACCCGGCTGCCAGATCGGGCGAGACGGTGGCCGAGAGAGTCACGCTGTCCCCCGGCCGGAGTTGCAGCACCGCATTGCCCAAGGGCACGAGCAGTCCCGCGGAGTCCGGTTGATAGAGGCCCGACCGCATGGGCCGCAGGCTGTTGGTGAGGAGACAGGTGCCCGCGGCACAGGCGGGGCCGGAAGCGGCAGCCGTCACGGCGAGGGCGCGCTCCACGCTCCGGGCCGCCGTCGGGACCGGACGCTCATTGCAGCCGGCGGTACACATGAGGGCGAGCGCTGCGCCAACCGGCAGGACCCTGCGCCCGCCTGGCACCCCACGGCCGGGAGTCCTGACGCGGGATCCCTCTGGTCTCGCAGGGCCGGGAGTGCTGGTCCGATGGAGTCTCACCATGGCCTCCGTCTACGGATCTCGACGGCCATGATGGCGTTTGCCCGTCACCGGAGCGTCACCAAGTCATACGGAAGACTCAGCCTTCGATCCGTGACCCCAGGAACCGCAGCAGCTTCGCCCACAGGGCGTGGCGCCCGGGCGCCTCCCGCGCTCGGGCTGCGGCGCCGACTCCCTGAGGTCGAAACGACTCTAGGGCGTGACTTTGTAGACCTTGTCGCCGGTCCGGCAGCGGTCCGCCACGAGGAGGCCGAACTCGTCGCCGTTCATCGCGGTCTGGATCTTCTGATGCTCGACCTCCATCGAGGTCACCTTCTCGGTGAGGTCGGTGTGCGCGCCCTTGATGTGGATCGTATCACCGACGGCGATGGCGTCGCCCGTGACCTTGATGATGGCGACCTTCGGGCGGTCGAAGTAGTGGGTGACCGACCCGACCTCAGTCTCCGGCATGGCAGCCTCCCGAGGGGACTGGCTCAATCCTATGCGCCGATCTAGGTTTCGCAATCACCCGTGAAGGGGCGGTGGTCATGCGCTCTCTTCGCTTCGCCGTTCTGCCGCTCTTGGTCGCCACGTCCCTCGCCGCTCAGGCGCCTGAGCCCTCGATCGCCCCGCCCGCTCCCGTCGCCGCCGCGGCACCGGCGCGGACCGCGTTTCTCGACCTCGCCGCGCTGGTGGGTGACCGGCAGCGCTTCGGCCTCGAGCCGCTGGTTTTCGGGCGGTGGACCGTCGGCCTGATCGGGAGCCACTACAGCACGGGGTCACCGACCTACTACGGGACTCCCGTCGTCACCGACCTGAATGTGCCCGGGACGGTAACGATCGGGCTCTGTCCGATCGGGGGCTGCCCGCCGACCGGCAGCGGATCCACTTCAAGCTACGCGGCCTGGAGTCTCGACTTCGCGGTGCGCTACTACCCGGCGGCTCTCTCCCTGAACGATCCGCGCCGGCGGCTGATGGTCTACATCGGCGAGTTCGTGGGATACCAGTGGCGCACGATCACCCAGGTGTCCTATCCGCCGGTGGCGGTGCCCCTCGCGGGATCGACCCAGGCCATGCCGTGCGCGTATCCGGGGTGCTCCGGCCAAGTCATCCAGAAGCAGCACTTCACGGGCTGGGAGCCGGGCGCCGAGGTCGGCGTGCGTCTCAAGCCGCTCGACCCGCTGTTCATCGACGTGGGCGGCTGGTTCAAGATCGTGGGCGTGGACGATCCGTATCAGCGGCTCACG
>DATKLR010000302.1:0-7545 GCA_035542295.1 Gemmatimonadales bacterium
TGCCGCAATCCTGCGGGCGGCGGAGCAGGAGGCCGACGTCGTGCTCTGGGACGGGGGGAACAACGACACCTCGTTCATCCGGGCGGACCTGTATCTCACGGTCGTCGACCCGCACCGCCCCGGGCACGAGATCAGCTACTACCCCGGTGAAACGAACGTCCGACTGGCCGACGTCGTCGTGATCAACAAGGTGGACACGGCGCCGCCGGAGGCCGTGGCGAAGGTGCGCGAGAACGTGCGGGGCTTGAACCCCCGCGCCCGGATCGTCGAGGCGGCCTGCCCCGTGAAGGCGGCCGACCCCGGTGTGCTCAAGGGCAAGAAGGTGCTGGCCATCGACGACGGCCCGACGCTGACCCACGGCGGCATGGCCTTCGGGGCAGCCGTGCTCGCCTCCTGGGACGCCGGCGCGCGGGAGCTCGTGGACCCGCGCCCCTTCGCCGTCGGAGAGATCGCGGCCACGCTGGCCAGGTACCCGCACGTCAAGCGCGCGCTGCCGGCCCTCGGTTACGGCGACGCCCAGATCCGGGATCTCGAGGCGACCATCGGCCGCGCCGCGGAGCACGGCGTCGAGGCGGTCGCCATCGGAACGCCGATCGACCTCGCGCGCCTGATCCGGATTCCCATCCCCTCCACTCGCGTGAGCTACGAGATCGCCCTCAAGGGCGTCACGCTCGACGAGCTGCTCGCGCCGGTGATGAAGAGGGGCTCCGCTCACTAGATAGGGAACAACTCTACTCCAAATTACCGTACTACTGCGGGCCGCCGCGCGGGAATTCCTTGCGCGGCGGTCGTGTTTTGTGCCGACAAGACGTTCCCATTTCGACTGGATCGACGTGCCGTCCATGCGGGCCGTCGTGAGCCAACTCGCTCTGGGCGTGGAGCATGCGCACATCCGCATTCTCGCCGCTGCGGGCGCGGAATGTGCGTCAGTCTTTGGTGCGACGAAGAGCGATTCCCAGAGAAGCGGCAGGAGGGCGCATGGTCGGTGCAGCGTCGCTGACGGAGGCCCCGCAAGAGATCACCCTGGACGGTCTGCTGGCATCTCCCCGGGGCCGCGATCTGCTCACCTGCATCCAGTGCGGCACCTGTGCGGGGACGTGCCCCTACGGCGACGTCCTGGACTACCCGCCCCGGCGCATCATCGGGATGCTGCGGGAAGGCCTGGTCGAGGAGGTGCTCGCCAGCGACAGCCTCCTCTTCTGCGTCACCTGCTATTCGTGCATGGCCAAGTGCCCGCGCGGGCTCCGCCTGACGGAGGTGCTCCTCCCGCTGGTCAAGGAGCAGATCTTCGCCAGGCTCCCGGAGGTGCCCGCCGAGCTGCAGAAGGCGCTGACGAACACGTTGCGGTACGGCAATCCGCAGGGTGAGTCGGCCCGGAAGCGGGCGGCGTGGGTCCCGAGCGCGGGCGTCCCGGTGCGCATCCTGTCCGCCGATCCCAAGCCCGTGGACGTGCTCTGGTTCGTGGAGTGCTACACGGCGTACCACCCCCGCGGCCAGGACAACTGCCGCGCGACGGCGAGAGTCCTGCACGCGCTGGGCGTCGATTTCGCGGTGCTGGGCACCGAGGAGAAGTGCGCGGGCGAGTGCGCCCGTCTCGCAGGGGAGACGGGGCTGTTCGAGACGCTGACGGACGCGAACCTCAAGGTGTTCGGGAAGTACACGTTCAACCGGATCGTCACCTCTGGCGCGCACGCGTACGACGCGTTCGTGCACGAGTATCCGGCCCACGGGCTCACGGCGCCGGTCGAGCACACGACGCCGTTCTTCGCCCGCCACCTCACGGCGCTGAAGCCCCTCCTCAAGAAGAAGCTCGGGTATACGGTCACGTACCACGATTCGTGCGTGCTCGGCCGCCACAACGGGATGTACGAGGAGCCGCGCCGGCTGCTGCAGGCGCTGCCGGGCGTCAAGCTCGTGGAGATGGTTCACAACCGGATCAACTCCCTGTGCTGCGGCGGCGGCGGCGGCGGGATGTGGCTGGACACGTTCTTCAAGTCGAAGGGGCAGGAGCGGCTGGCGGACCGCCGCGTCAGGGAGGCGGTCGCCACGGGGGCGGATGTGCTGGCGGTGTCCTGTCCCTACGAGGTGTCGCGCTTCGAGGACTCGCTGAAGGTCCTGGGCTACGAGAAAAAGATGGTGGTGCGGGACGTGGTGGAACTCCTCGCCGAGGCCCTCGAGGGCCCGGGGGCGCCATGAACATCCTGGTTCTGATGAAGATGGTTCCGGACATCGTCGAGGAGCTGGAGATCGCGCCCGACGGGAAGTCGCTGGACGTCGAGGCGGTCCGGCCGATCGTGAGCGAGCGGGACGACCACGCGCTGGAGCAGGCGCTGCTCCTGAAGGACAAGAGCGGGGGCACCGTGACGGTGCTCGCCATCGAGAGCCGCGACGTGGACGAGGTCCTGTTCACCGCGCTGGCCAAGGGGGCGGACCGGGCGATCAAGGTGGCGGCCGGCGAGGCGATCTTCACGGCGGCGGAGGCCGCCGCGCTGCTGGCGCGGGTGCTCCCGGCCGTACCGAACCTGATGCCGGTGCAGCTCGTCGTGACGGGCTGTCAGGCGATCGACGACCTCGACGGCGTCGTGGCGCCCGCGCTCGCGGAGCGGCTGAAGCTCCCCTACCTGGGGATCGTCACCGGCGTGGAGGCGGAGGCCGACGGGAGCCGGGCCATCGTCTTCAAGGAATACGCCGGGGGAACCCGGGGTCGCTACAGCGTCTGCCTCCCCGCTGTGCTCGGCGTGCAGGCGGCGCCGAAGCCGCCGCGCTACGTGCCGGTGGCCAAGGTGCGCGCGGCGATGAAGTCCCGGACCCTCGAATGCGTGGAGGCTCCGGCCCAGGAAGAGAGATCCCTGCTCGAGATCGTCTCGATGACCAAGCCGCAGGCGGCGGGGCGGGCGGAGATGCTGGAGGGCAGTCCGGAGGAAGTCGCGTCGAAGGTGGCCGAGATCCTGTCGTCCCGCGGTCTGGCGTAAGGAGGAAGCGGCCATGGCGGGCAACATCTGGGTGCTGGCGGAGCACTGGAGAGGGCGCCTCTCGGATCTGACGCCCGAGCTGCTGACGCTCGGCAGGGAGATCGCGGACGGACTGGGGGCGGGCACCAAGCTCGAGGCGGTGCTGCTCGGGCACGGGGCGCAGGGGCTGGCGGCGGGACTCGCCGCGGACGGCGTGATCTCCATCGACCACGCCGCGCTGGCGGAGCCGAACCCCGAGGCCTCGTGTCTCGCGCTGGCCGCGCTCATCGAGCAGCAGAAGCCGCGGGCGGTTCTGGTTCCGCTCTCGAACGTCGCGGCGGACCTGTTCGGCCTGCTGCCGGCCCGGCTCACGGTCTCGCTCGTGAACTTCTGCCGCGACCTGCGGGCCGTGGACGGCCGGCTCGAGGCGCTGTGCGTGCTGTACGGCGGGAAGCTCGAGGCCACGGTCGCCATCTCCGGCGCCCCGGCGATCATCGGCGTCCTCCCCGGCTCGCGGCCGGCGAGCGCCGCGCCGGCAAGTGCGCCGCCGGTGACCGAGGTGACGGTCGAGTTGCCCGCGGACCTCCGGGTGCGGTTCGAGACGTACGTCGACCCGGAGCCCGGCGACGTGGACGTGACGCAGCAGGACGTGCTCGTGTCGGTGGGGCGCGGAATCCAGACGCAGGACAACATCGCGCTGGCCGAGGAGCTCGCGGAGGCGCTGGGCGGCGCCGTGTCCGCCTCCCGTCCCGTCATCGATCAGGGCTGGCTCCCGCTGACCCGGCAGGTCGGCAAGTCGGGCGCGACGGTGAAGCCCAAACTCTACCTGGCGGCGGGCATCAGCGGAGCGCCCGAGCACGTGGAGGGGATGAAGGGTGCCGCCCTCATCGTCGCCGTGAACACGGACCCGCACGCGCCGATCTTCTCCGTGGCGCACTACGGGTATGCGGGCGACGTGCTCGAGTTCCTGCCGGCCCTGACGGCGGCGGTCAAGGCGAGGAAGAAGTGAGCGCCCCGATGCCGGATCCCTCTCTCACACGGTACCTCGCGGTGCCGGGATGGGTCGGGCTGTGGGTGCTCGCGGCCGTTGCCATCGGCCTGTTCGTCCGGCGCGTCTACCAGCTGGTCCGGGTGCTGTTGCGCGGGCGCGGCGAGGTGCGGTGGGATCATGTGCCTCGGCGGCTCGTCATGACGGTGACGAACGTGTTCTTCCAGCGGCGGCTGGTCGAGGAGCCCGTGATCGGCGTCGCCCACCTGGCCATCTTCTGGGCGTTCGTCTTCTTCGCAACGAGCTTCTGGTGGAACCTGGTGCGCGGGCTGCTCCCCTTCCTGCCGATCCCGTTCTCGGACGACGTGCCGTGGATGCGGTATCCGATGGAGATCCTCGGCGCGCTGGCGCTGTTGGGCATCGTCGTCGCGGCCGTGCGCCGGTACATCTTCACGCCGCAGGGGCTCGAGCGCACGCGAGACGCGAGCACCGTCCTCGGGCTCATCGCGCTGCTGCTCGTGACCTTCCTCGTCTCGCAGGTGGCGAGGGAGGCGAACGCCTCGGGGCTGTACCTGTCCATGTGGTGGGCGCACATGGCCACGGTGCTCTTCTTCCTCGCGTACCTGCCGTACTCCAAGCACGCGCATCTCCTCTTCGCCCCGTTCGGGGTGTTCTTCACCTCGCTCAAGCCCGGCGCCATGCCGGCGGAGTCGGAAGGCGCATCCCGGCTGGAGGAGTTCACCTGGCGGGAGCTCTTCAACGGCCTGGCGTGCGCCGAGTGCGGCCGCTGCGAGCGGGCCTGCCCTGCGCACGCAGCCGGGTTCGCGCTCTCGCCGAAGGAGCTGGTGCACAAGGTCAAGGAGATGGTCCTGGGCGCGGTGCATGCGCCCGCGCCGGCGGCCGCCGCCGCACCATCCGCCGCACCGGCCCCGCCCGCCGCCCCGCCATTCGTCGGCGAGGTAGTGAAGCCGGAGGAGATCTGGGCCTGCACGACCTGTCTGGCGTGCATGACCCGCTGCCCGGTGTTCAATGAGCACGTGCCGCTCATCGTGGAGATGCGCCGCTACCTCGTCTCGCAGGGGGAGATGGAGAAGCGGCTCCAGGACGTGCTGGTGAACCTGGGCCGCTACGGCAACTCCTTCGGGAAGTCCGCGCGGACGCGGGCCTCCTGGACGACGGGGCTGGACTTCCCCGTCCGGGACGCGCGCAAAGAGGCGGTCGAGTACCTGTGGATCGTCGGGGACTATGCCTCGTTCGACCCGCGGGCGCAGCACGTGACGCGCGCCGCGGCCCGGGTGTTCCAGCGCGCGGGGCTCGACTTCGGGATCCTCCACGAGGCGGAGCAGAACGCGGGCAACGACGTTCGCCGGATCGGGGAGGAAGGGCTATTCGGCGTGCTCCGGGACAAGAACCTGAAGACGCTGGCCGGCGTGAAGTTCCAGAAGATCGTCACGACGGACCCCCACACCTATCACGCGGTGAAGCACGAGTACGCCGGGAACGGGGGCGGCTCGCCAAGCGGCGTGGAGGTGCTGCACTTCGCGGAGCTGCTCGACCGGCTGCTCGACTCGGGGCGACTCACGGTCACGACGCCCGTGGGCCGCACGGTCACCTATCACGACCCCTGCTATCTGGGGCGGTACAACGGCGTGTATGAGGCGCCGCGCCGCACGCTGGCGGCCCTCGGGGCCCGCGTGGTCGAGATGCCGCGGAGCCGGGACGAGGCGGCGTGCTGCGGCGCCGGCGGGGGGCGGATCTGGATGGAGGACGTCGCGGGCATCCGCGAGCGCCCCGCGGAGACGCGCGTCAAGGAGGCCGCGGGCGTGCGCGGCGTCGAGGCGCTGGTGGTCAGCTGTCCGAAGGATCTGGTGATGTTCCAGGATGCGTTGAAGACGACTCAGCTCGAGGGCTCACTCGCGGTCCAAGACCTGGCGCAACTGGCCGACGCGGCCAGCGCCACAGTCAGGAGCGATGCACATGTCGACGCTTGAACACGGCCCGGACGCCGTGAAGATCGGAGTCTACGTCTGCCACTGCGGGACCAACATCGCCGGGACGGTGGACGTCAAGGCCGTCACGGAGCACGCGGCGAAGCTCCCAGGGGTCGTGGTCGCCCGCGACTACAAGTACATGTGCTCCGACCCGGGGCAGGAGCTGATCAAGCAGGACATCAAGGACCACCAGCTCAACCGGATCGTGGTGGCGTCCTGCTCGCCGCACCTGCACGAGAAGACCTTCCGCGGGGCGGTGTCGGCGGGCGGCCTCAACCCGTTCCTGTTCCAGATGGTGAACATCCGCGAGCAGGACTCGTGGGTGACCACCGACAAGCGGGCGGCGACCGAGAAGGCCGATGCGCTGGTGCGGGCGGCAGTGGCGCGGGTGCGGCACCAGACTCCGCTCGAGACCCGGCGGGTGCCGGTGCGGGGCGAGGTCCTGGTGGTGGGCGGAGGGATCGCGGGCATCCACGCGGCGCTCATGCTCGCCGACGCCGGGAAACACGTCTACCTGGTGGAGCGGGAGCCGACCATCGGCGGGCACATGGCGATGTTCGACAAGACCTTCCCGACCCTCGACTGCGCCGCCTGCATCCTGACGCCGAAGATGACCGCGGTGAAGGCCCACAAGAACATCACGCTGTGGGCCTACTCCGAGGTCACCGAGGTCAGCGGCTACGTCGGCAACTTCAAGGCGAAGGTGAAGCGGAAGCCCCGCTACATCATCGAGGACGCCTGCATCGGGTGCCTCGAGTGCATCGAGGCCTGCATCTACCAGACGCCGAAGTGGGCGGACGAGTTCAACCTCGGCATGTCGAAGCGGCGGCCCGTCTACCTGCCGTTCCCACAGGCCGTGCCGAACTTCGTCACGATCGATCCCGAGGCCTGCATCGAGTTCAAGTCCCACAAGTGCAAGAAGACCTGCGTCGAAGCCTGTGGCGACCGCAACGCCATCGACTTCATGCAGCAGGAGCGGATCGAGGAGATCGAGATCGGCACGATCCTGCTCACGACCGGCTTTCAGGTCTTCGACGCGAAGCGGCTGCCGTACTACGGGTACGGCACCTATCCGAACGTCTACACGGCGCTCGAGGTGGAGCGGCTGCTCAACGCCTCGGGCCCGACCAACGGGGAAGTGGTGCTGCGCGACGGGAAGAAGCCGCAGACGGTCGGCATCATCCACTGCATCGGCAGCCGGGACGAGCACACCAACAAGCACTGCTCCCGGGTCTGCTGCATGTACTCGCTGAAGCTGGCTCACCTCCTCAAGGAACGGACCGGGGCCGAGGTCTACAACTTCTACATCGACATGCGGACGCCGGGGAAGTCGTTCGAGGAGTTCTACAATCGCGTCGCGGAGGAGGGCACGCATTTCATCCGCGGCAAGGTCGCCGACGTCTATCCCGCGCCGGAGAACGATGGACGCCTGATGCTGCAGGCGGAGGACACCCTGCTCGGCAAGGTGCGGAAACTGCCCGTGGACATGGTGGTGCTGGCGGTCGGCCTGGAGCCGCGGGCGGACGCGGAAGCGGTGCGCCGGATGTTCAACATCACCTGTGCGGCGGGGGGCTGGTTCACGGAGCGCCACCCGAAACTCGCGCCCGTCTCCACC
>DATKLR010000303.1:0-4327 GCA_035542295.1 Gemmatimonadales bacterium
CGTGTCCGGTGGGGGTGGCGCTGGTGGCTGTTGCGGCTCCTGAAAGACGAGCGCGGCGGCGAGCACGAGATGCAGCACGGGGCCTCCCGAAGGATCGGCCCGAATATGAGGACTGGCGTCAGTCGGGCGTTAGGGCGGGCCCGCCCCAACCCGGCCGCGATTACCGGAATTGCCGGGAGAGTTCGTCGAGGCGCCGAGTTTCGGCTTCCGTGAGCGTGAAGCCCAGGCAACCGCCGTTCTCCTCGGCCTGGGCCGCCGACGTCGCGCCCGGGATCGCTACGACGGTCTCGCCGTTGGCGTTCACCAGCCAGTTCAGCGCCACCTGCGACGGCGTGGCGCCGTGCGCCGCCGCGATTTCCTCCAGCGCGGCCACCAGCGCGCGGCTCCGCTCGAGGCCGCGGTGCCGGAAATCGAACCGCCACTTCCGCGGCCCCGAGCGCGCGCGGATGAGCGTGGGGTCGCGGTGAAACTTGCCGGACAGGATGCCCTGGCCCAGCGGCGAGTAGGCGATGATCGTGATGCCGAGCTCCTTCGCCACCGCGAGCACGCCGTCTGTCTCGATTCCGCGATGGAGCAGGCTGTACAGCACCTGGTTGGAGACCAGCGGGAGCCCCCGCGCCGCCAGCGCCGCGTGTGCCGCGCGCATCCGCCGGGCCGAGAAGTTGCTCACGCCCACGGTGCGGACCGCGCCTCCCTCCACCAGGTCGGCCATCGCGTTCATCTGCGCGGCCGTGGACGAGAACGCGATCGGCTGGTGCACCTGGTGGAGATCGATGCCGAACGGCGCGAGCCGGGCGCGGCGCTCGGCGATCGTCGCCGTGATGGATCGTGCCGTGCGCAGCAACGGCATCCACTTCGTCGCCACGACCACGTCGCCGTTCTTCCGGCCCGCGGCGAGAAGCGCGCGCGACAGCGCCGCCTCCGATCTGCCGTTGCCGTACAGCTCCGCCGTGTCGAACCAGTTGATCCCGGCTTCGAGCGACACCGCGACGATGCGGTTCTCGACGTCCGGCGGCAACGTCGGCCAGTAGCTGCCGCCCAGGCCTCCGCCCTCGGAGAACTGCCAACAGCCGAGGCCGATGGGCGTGATCCTGAGGTTCGAGCGACCGAGCGATCGGAGCGTCATCATGGCGCGAACGGTAATCGAGAGCCGCCGCGCGGCACAGGCGTACCCCGCATCACCTGATCGTGACGACGAGATCTCCGCCGTCCGGCCGCAGTCCCACGGATCTGAGGTCGGGGACCAGCGCCTCGGCGTCGGCCAGCCGGTCCGCCGCGTGCGTGGTCGCGAGCGCGACGACCCGGCACCCCGCGGCGCGCGCCGCTGCGATGCCCGGCGGCGCGTCCTCGAACACGAGGCACGAGGCCGGCGCCGCGACGCTGCGCTCCGCCGCGAGCAGGTAGCCGTCCGGAGCCGGCTTCCCCCGCGCGACGTCCTCGCTCGTGACCAAGACCGGGGGCAGCGGAAGGCCCGCCTGCTCCAGCCGCTGCGCGGCCAGCGCCCGTCCGCAGGAGGTCACGACCGCCCAGCGGCCATTCGCCAGCGCTGCCAGGAGCGGCGCCGCACCCGCCACGGCGACCACGCCCTCGAGATCCTGAAGCTCCGCGGCATCGAGCCACGCCACCTCCGGCGCGGGATCGAGGTGGGGCACGACGGCCTTCAGGGTGTCGCGCGTGCGGCGTCCGTGCGCCACGGCGAGCAGCGGCCCTGCGTCGAGGCCGTGCCGGACCGCCCACCGACGCCAGGTGCGCTCCACCACCGCGTGCGAGTCCACCAGGACTCCGTCGAGGTCGAACAGCAATGCCGCCGCTCGGAATTCCATACTGAAACCTGGGTACCGGCGCGCAACGCTGTCCACTCCCCGACCGTATCTCAAGCTGACCGGGCGGCCGACAAACCCGAACGCGCGCCGCCTTTTTCCCACCCCGCGCACGTGGAATATTGCCGACATGAAACTGACACCCGCTCTAGCGCTCGTTCTGTTCCTGCTGCCGCGCCCCGCGACGGCCCAAGACGTTCAAGCCCGCCGCGACACCGTGGTGCTGCCGGCGATCGTCGTCACCGCTCCCCGACTCACCATCCCGCTGACCGACGACCCCGCGGCCATCAAGGTCGTCGGGTCCGAGCAGCTCGACCTGCCCCGCGGCATCGCGGTGGATGAGGCGATGATGCTCGTGCCCGGCATTCGCGTGGAGAATCAGGCCGACGGCAAGCGCGTGCATCTCGAGAGTCGCGGCCAGGGCATCCTCGCCGAGACCGGGATCCGCGGCATCGGCATTCTCCTCGACGGGCTGCCGCTGAACGATCCCACCGGCTTCGCGCCCGATCTGTACGACATCGACTGGCCCACCGTGAGCCAGGTCGAGGTGCAGCGTGGGCCGGCGGGGTCGCTCTACGGCGGGGGCTCCGCCGCCGGCGTCATCAACATCACGACGGCCGACGGCGCCGCGCTACCGGCGCACGGCGACCTGTCCAGTACCTACGGCTCCAACGGCTTCTGGCGCGGCACCGCGGACCTGGGCGGGACGCTGGGCGACGTCAACTACCGCATGTCGTACACGCACAACACCGGCGACGGGTATCGGGTCCACACCGCCTTCCACGGCGACAACCTGTACGCGAAGGCGCACTGGAGCCCATCAGCCGCGCTGCATCTGACGCCGATCCTCGGCTACACGACCTGCTTCAACCAGAACGCCGAAGGGCTGAACCTGACCTGGCTCGCCCAGGATCGGCGCCAGGCCAACCCCGACGCGCTCACCTACAACGAGTACCAGGACACCAAGCGCCTGGTCGGCGGTGTCGTGGGCCGGTGGGATCTCGGCGTGGCGCAGAGCCTCTCCGGCGACATCTTCGTGCGCCACACGGCGTGGAGGGAATCGGTTCCCTCGTCGGTGGACCACCGCTCCATGCTCTCGCCGGGCGCGACGCTGCAGTACACGATCGAGCGCCCGACCGGCGCCCTGCAGCATCACCTGAGCGTCGGCACCGATCTCCAGTGGCAGTCGATCGACGACTACACGCACGCCAACCTCGGTGGCGCGGTCGAGGGGCCGGACCGGCTCAGCGACCAGACGTTCGGCCAGTCGGGCGCCGGCGTGTTCGCGCTGGATCGGATCGACGTGGGCCGGCAGTGGAGCGTGATGCTGAACCTGCGGTACGACTACGTGGGGAACAAGCTCACCGACCATCTCAAGTCGGGCGGCGTGGACCTGTCGGGCAACGCCGACTTCTGGGCCTGGACGACACGTGGCGGCATCACCTGGAACCCGAGCCCGGGGCTGAGCTTCTACGGGAACGTCGGCCAGGGATTCCTCCCGCCGGCCACCGAGGAGCTGTCCGCGAATCCGGTTCAGATCGGGGGCTTCAACCAGAGCCTCAAGGCGGCCACGTCCCTGGGCGAGGAAGTGGGGGCGCGCGGCGCGGTGGGCACCGTCGTGTTCGACGTCGGCGCCTTCCGTCTCAACACGGACAACGACTTCGACCGGTATCGCGTGGCGAGCCGCCCGCTGGAGACGTTCTACCGCAACGCGGGCTCCAGCCGGCGGTACGGCGTCGAGGCGTCCGTCGCCTGGGCGCCGGTCTCTCCGCTCCTGCTGCGACTCGCGTACACCTGGTCGGACTTCAAGTACACGAACTCGGTGAGCGCATACGGCGACGTCAACGGGCACTGGCTGCCCAACTCGCCGGAGCACCGGCTCGTGGCCGACGGCGCATACTCCATCGGACCCGCGACCCTCGGCGTGACCAGCGAGACGGTGAGCCGCTGGTACGTGGATCCGAGCAACGCGGCATCGGTGGACGGCTACACGCTGCTGCACGCGCGGCTGGCCTGGCGCGTGTCGGTGGGCGGGACGAGGGCGCAGATCCTCGCCGAAGTGCGGAACATCTTCGCCGTGCAGTACATGGGCTACACGGAGCCCGACCCCGACGGCAACTCCTACCAGCCGGCGGCGGAGCGCGAGATGTTCGTGGGGTTCGTGCTGGGGAAGTAGCCGCTCAGCCTTTGCGGCGGACCGCCTTGGCGGCCGCAACCCACCGCTCGAGCGGCGTGCTGGCGATCGCCTGCCCCACCGCGTCGAGTGCGAGGTCGTCGGCCGCCTTGAAGTGGATGCACGACTTGCCCATATCCAGTCGCTTCCCGGCCGCCCTGAACCCGTCCCTGAGCCGGCGGGCGACCCCGGGATCGCCGTAGGCGTTCATCAGATAGAGCGACAGGTAGTTCTTCTGTGCCGCCAGCGCCGCGTACCAGAGTGCGTGCCCGTTGTAGGTGTCGGGGTACCGCTCGAGGGGCACCTGCCAGACTACCATTCCCTTCACCATGGC
>DATKLR010000304.1:0-5702 GCA_035542295.1 Gemmatimonadales bacterium
GCGTGGGCGCGCGGGCGGCTGTGGTGGCCGCGGGCGCTGGTGCTCGCGTACCTGGCCTGGGCGGGGTGGCGGCATTACAGCGATCCCGAGTACGGCAGCATCTTCTCCGGCCTCACGCTCGCCATCCACGAGCTGGGGCACGTGCTCTTCGGGCCGTTCGGCGAATGGCTCGGCATCGCGGGGGGCAGCATCACCCAGCTGGCGGCGCCCGTCGCCGTCGCGCTCATCATGCTCAGGCAGCGCGACTACTTCGGCGTCGCGGTGGGCGGCGCGTGGCTGTCGATGAGCCTCTCCAACCTCGCGGTCTACATCGGGGACGCGCGCGCCGAGGAGCTGCCCCTGGTCTCGCTCGGCGGCGGCGACCCGATCCACGACTGGAACTACCTGCTGGGGAGCCTCCACCTCCTGCCCAGGGACACTGCGATCGCGGGCCTCGTGCACTTCGCCGCGCTCGCGGCGCTCGTCCTCTCGGTGTTCCTCGGCGTGTGGCTGTGCCGCGTGATGGCCAGGTCGCCGAAGGACCAGACTGCGGTGCCGGCGTGAGCGGCCCGAGCGCGGAAGAGGTCATCGAGGCGAAACGCATGCTGGCGAAGGCGCTGCGCGTCGTCGTCTTGACCGGCGCGGGCGTTTCCGCGGAGTCCGGCGTCCCGACGTTCCGTGGCGCGGGCGGGCTCTGGAAGCAGTTCCGCGCCGAGGATCTCGCGACGCCCATCGCCTTCGGCCGCGACCCGCGGCTGGTGTGGGAGTGGTACGGCTGGCGGCGCGCCGAAGTGGGGAGGTGCCGGCCGAACCCGGCGCATCTCGCTCTGGCGCGCTGGATGCTCGCGCGCGCGGGCGTCACGCTGGTCTCGCAGAACGTGGACGACCTGCACGAGCGCGCGGCACACGAGGTCGCGTTGGATGCGGGGTCCGCGGCGCGCGCCCTCCCGATCAAGCTGCACGGCTCCCTCTTCCACGACCGCTGCGCGCGCTGCAACCACCGGGTCGCGGGCGGCGCCGTGGACGCGACCAGCCTCGAGACGCTGCCGCACTGCGCGGAGTGCGGCGGCCTGACGCGTCCGGACGTCGTCTGGTTCGGGGAGATGCTCCCGCCGCGCGCGGTCGAGGCGGCGTTCGCCGCGGCGGCCGACGCGGAGGCGTGTCTCGTCATCGGTACCACCGGGGCGGTCTATCCGGCCGCGGGCGTGGCCCACGCCGCCAAGGCGTCCGGCGCGTCCGTCGTCATCGTGGATCCGGGGCCCACGGAGCTCGACGGCATCGCGGACGTCCGGCTCCGGGGCGCGGCGGGCGACATCGCCCCGCGCATCCTCGGCTGAGCGATGGCAGCCATGCGTCTTCCCGACGACCGCGGCTGGCTCGGGCGGCGGATTGGGCGCCATCCGGTGGCGGCGTCGCTCATCGCCGTGCTGGTGCTCGGCGCCATCATCGTCGGCCTGGCATACCAGCGCTTCGCGTCGCAGCAGCGGCCCGATCCCGACTTCATCGCCCGCGTGGAGCGGCCCGCTTACGTGGCGGAGCATCCGACAGTTCTCATCGACGCGGCGCACGAGAACTTCCACACGGCGACCGGCAACTACCGCGCGTTCGCCGAGCTGCTGCGACACGACGGGTACGAGGTCGTCGGCAACCGGAACCGCTTCAGCGCGGTGACGCTGGCCGGCGCTCGCGTCCTCGTGATCGCCAACGCGCTGGGCGCCAGGGGCGTGCTGGCGATGCTCGCGGACCTGGTCGGCTTCCACCGCGCGCTCGACTGGGACTTTCAAGCGTTCTCGTCCGCCGAGGCCGACGCCGTCCGCGACTGGGTCGCGGCGGGGGGCAGCTTGCTGCTGATCGCCGATCACGCGCCGATGGGGAAGGCAGCGCGGGCGCTTGCCGAGCGCTTCGGCGTGGAGATGGTCAACTGCTTCACGGAAGACGACAAGCACTGTGTGCCCGACCACTACAGCTGGCTCGTCTTCTCGCGCGACAGCGGCACGCTGCTCGCCCATCCGGTGACCGACGGCCGTGGCCCCGACGAGCGGGTCAACACGGCCATCGCCTTCACCGGCCAGTCGCTGAAGGGGCCGCCGGGCTCGATCCCGTTCCTGAGTCTCGCTGCGACGGCCCGCGACTACCCGACCCGGCAGTCGACCTATTCGGAGGGTCGTTCGGCAGCGGGGCGTTCGCAGGGGGTCGCGCTCAAGTACGGCCGGGGCAGGGTGGTCGTGCTCGGCGAGGCCGCGATGCTCACGGCGCAGGTCTTCCGCCCGCCGGGCCAGGAGGTCCGACTCGGGATGGAGTATCCCGGCAGCGACGACCGGCAGCTGGCTCTGAACATCCTGCACTGGCTCTCCGGGCTCACGAACTGAGGGGCCCGAGCCCAGGTCGGATGCCTTGAGAGCGCGGCCCAGCCGTCGATTCGGCCCCTGAACGCCCTGTCCCTGATACCGGTTCTCATCGCCTCGGGCAGACGGCCCGCTACCGGCCCGGTCTCGCATCCTTTTTGCGGTACTCCCCATTCGACTGCGGTCCTCGTCCGGGATGGGCCGCGCCTGACCCAATTCGAGGGAGTAGCGATGGCCAAGACGATCACGGCAGAGTGCATCAACTGCGGCGCCTGCGAGCCCGACTGCCCGAACGAGGCGATTTCACAGGGGGACCCGGTCTACGTGATTGACTGGGAGAAGTGCACGGAGTGCGTCGGCCACTACGACAATCCGAAGTGTCTCGAGGTGTGCCCGGTGGACGGCGTCATCATTCCGGACCCCGCCCATATGGAGACGCACGAGGAGCTCGAAGCGAAGTACGCTCGGCTGCAGTAGAGAAAGAAGCAGGTTGTGGGTGGTGGGTGGTAGGAAGAGCGTGTTCCTGCCACCCACCACCTTCCGTTTCGTGTCCCCCACCTACCACCTACAACCCACCACCTACATCCTGTCCTACCAGATCTGCGGAATGCCGTCCCGGCTTCTCACCATCGGATCGCCCGGCCGGCAGCCGAACGCCTGGGCGAACGCCGGGATGTTCGAGAGCGGGCCGTTCACGCGCCAGAATTCCGGGGCGTGCGGGTCCACCCGTACCCGCGTGCGCAGCCGCTCGGGCCGGTTGTGGACGCGCCAGCTCTGGGCGTAGGCGAGGAAGAAGCGCTGCTCCGGCGTGTAGCCCTCGATGGGGCCTGCCCTCCCGTCGCGCTGCAGCGCTCGCTCGAGCGCGTCGTAGCCGATCAGGAGTCCGCCGTAGTCCGCGATGTTCTCCCCCTCGGTCAGCTTCCCGTTCACGTGGAAGGTGTCCACCTGGACGTAGCCGTCGAACTGCTGCACGATCTTCTCGGCTTGCGCAGAGAAGTGCACCGAGTCGGCGGGCGTCCACCAGTCGCGCAGGTTGCCGGCCGCGTCGTAGTGGCGGCCCTCGTCGTCGAAGCCGTGCGTGATCTCGTGCCCCGCCCAGCTCCCGCCCAGGGAGCCGTAGTTGGCGCCGTCATCGGCCTTCGGATCGAAGGTCTGGGGGACGAGCGCGCCGGCGGGAAAGACCACCTCGTTCTTGGTCGGGTCGTAGTAGGCGTTCACCGTGGGCACCGTGATGCCCCATTCGGTCTTGTCCACCGGCTGGCCGGGCCGGTTGATGGTGCGTTGCCACTCGAAAGCGTTCGCCCGCGCGACGTTCAGGACGAACGGGCCCTCCTTCACGACGAGATTGCTGTAGTCGCGCCAGTGATCGGGGTAGCCGATCTTCTCGCCCATGTGGTCGAGCTTGTCGAGCGCCTGCGCGCGGGTCGTGTCGGACATCCAGACGAGGTGCTGGAGCCGCTCGCGGAACGCGGCACGCACGTCCTCGATCACTGCCTGGGCGCGCGCCTTCGCCTCGGGCGGGAACGTCCTGGCGACGTAGGCCTGGCCGAGCGCCTCGCCGAGGTCACCGTCGGTCTCGCGGAGGCAGCGCTTCCACCGCGGGAGCAGCTGCCTCGCCCCGGTGAAGCGCGAGCTGAAGGCGAAGTCCTCCTGCACGAACGGCGTGCTCAGCCAGGAGGCGGCCTCGGTGAGCACGTGCGCGCGCAGATACGCCTTCCACTGGGCCAGCGGCGCCGTCGCGAGGAGCGCGTTCACGCGCCGGAGGAACTCGGGCATGCCCACGTTCACCTTGGTCACCGGCACCGTCAGGCCGACGGCGTGGAAGTAGCGGGCCCATGGCACGCGCGGGGTCAGCGTATCCAGCTGCCGCATCGTCATCGGATGGTCGGTCGCGGCCGGGTCGCGCATGGCGACGCGCGTCAGCGACGCGTTCGCCAGTTCGGTCTCGAGCGCCATCACGTCACTCGCGTCGCGCGCGGCGCGGTTCCGCGTCTCGCCGGCGAGGACGAACAGACGCTGGAGGTGCTCCACGTAGGCCCGGCGCGTCGAGTCGGCGGAGGCCCCTGCGGTCGTGTAGTAGTCCCGGTCCGGCAGGCCCAGCCCGCCCTGCCCGAAGGACGCGAGGTAGTGCGCGGCGTCGTGCGGGTCCACGTCGGGGCCGAAACGGAAGGCGACGTTGGCGCCTCGCACATGCAGCGCCGCGAGCTCAGGCACGAGCTGCGCGCGCGTGGTGACCTGGTCGATCTCCCTGAGCCAGGGCCGGACCGGCGCGAGCCCTGCCGCCTCGATCGCTGTCGAGTCCATGCACGACGCGTAGAAGGTTCCCAGCTTCCACGAGGTGGAGTCCGGAGGCTCCGACGTTCTCCGCTGAGCGGCGTCGTCCAGGACCGAGCGGACGACCAGCTCGTTCGCGTCGCTCATGTCCCGCGTGACGCCCGAGGACGAGTACGCGGCGGGAATGGTGTCCGATCTGATCCAGGCGCCGTTCGCGTAATCGAAGAAGTCGTTGCAGGCCTTCGCGGTCGAGTCGATGAAGTCGGTGTCGATGACCTTGATCGGGCGTGTGGAGCGGGCGGCCTCCTGCGCGGCACTGCGGGCCGGCAGCGCCGCCAGGAGCGCGAGCGTGACGGCGGGGAGCAGACGTGCGACCATGTTAGATCTCCGGAGGGTGAGTCTGCACGCTACAACCTACCACCTACAACCTACCACCTAGATCCTCCCCACCCGCAGCGTCAGCGGCCAGCTGACGGCCCGCGCGGAGCCTTCGGGGCCCCACAGCGCTTCCAGCTCGCGTTCCAGCGCGCCGAGCGGCTCAGGCCCGAGGGCCTTCTCCATCGCGACCACGCCGGACCAGCTGCGCATGTAGCCCAGGAAATGCCGCAGCGTCCAGGTCGCGCGCATCTCCAGCTTCGGGGCCGCGACGCGCTCGAAGGGGAAGGGGAGCGTCGCGTAGTCCTGCTCGACGTGGCGGCGCTCCGGCGGCCAGTAGCGCTGGAGCTTGTCCGCGTAGAAACGCCGGACCACTAGGTCGATCGCGTCATCGACCTCGACGAGGTTGTAGACCGTCTGCGCGACGAGTGCGCCCTTCTTCGCGACCCGCCGTACCTCCGCGTAGTAGGCCGGCAGGTCGAACCAGTGCGCCGCCTGGGCGGCGACGGCCAGGTCCACCGATGCGTCGGGCAGGCCGCTCGACTCTGCGGCCGCGCGGCGGTACTCGACCTTGGGGTGCGGCGCGGCGCGCGCGAGCTGCTCCGCGCTTCCGTCGGTCGCGACCACCCGCTCGAACGCTTCCGCCAGCAGCACGGAGAGTTGGCCGGAGCCGCACCCGGCGTCCCAGGCGAGGCCGGGCCGCGGTGCCTCGCGGGCCAGGAATTCGGC
>DATKLR010000305.1:0-2493 GCA_035542295.1 Gemmatimonadales bacterium
GGCTTCGTCGAGGGCGGCGGCTATGTCTCGATCGAGGCGGAGCACTTCACGCGCGCGGTGAACGGTCAGTCGATAGCGTGGACGATCATTCCGGGCCTGGGGCGTACGCTCTCAGGGATGACGGCCTTCCCCGTCACGGCGCCGCGCCAGTTGCCGGCCGGGGGCAGCCCGCACCTCGACTATCAGCTCTACCTCTTCGAAGGCGGTGACGTCGCCGTGCGCGCGATCGTCTCGCCGACGCTCGACGTGCACGCGACGGGACTCAGGTACGCGGTCTCGTTCGACGACCAGCCGCCGCAGACCGTGAACGTCGCCGCCGACACGACGCTCCGGGCCTGGGAGCGGTGGGTGAGCGACAACGCGATCGTGACGGTCACACGTCACCGCCTGGCCGGGCCCGGCGAGCACGTCCTGCACTTCTGGATGGTGGACCCGGGCGTTGTCCTTCAGAAGCTGGTCGTCGAGCGCGCCGAGGTCCGACCGTCCTATCTCGGTCCGCCCGAGAGCTTCCGCCGGCCGTAGCGCTCGGCGGCTCGTCAGCGTCTTCCTCGGAGATGCGATGAAGCTCCAGCCCATCCTCCTCGCGGGCGCCGCCGTGGCGCTCGCCGCCTGCGCCCGCGGCACCGGCCTGCGGCCGCCGGCACCCGCCGCGCCCGCCCCCGGCGTCGAGGCGCGTTTCGACTGGTTCGAGTACGCCGGCGACGATTCGGTCTACCACGCTTTCCCCGCCGGCCCCGGCGAGTACGCCAACCCGATCCTCGCCGGCTTCTATCCCGATCCTACGCTGTGCCGCGAGGGCGACGACTACTTCCTCGCCACGTCGAGCTTCGCGTACTACCCCGGGGTCCCCCTGTTCACCAGCCGCGATCTCGTGCACTGGCGCCAGATCGGCTCCATTCTCGACCGGCCGTCGCAGCTGAACCTGGACAGCGCGGGCGTTTCGCGCGGCATCTTCGCACCCAGCCTGAGCTGCCGCCCGGGCAAGCTGTGGATGATCACCACGCTCGTGGACCGCGGCGGCAACTTCCTGGTGACGGCGACCGATCCCCAAGGGCCGTGGTCCGATCCGGTCTGGCTGCACGTCGACGGCATCGACCCGTCGCTGTTCTTCGACGACGACGGCAAGGTCTACATCGTCAACAACGGCCTGCCGGAGGGCCCGCAGCTCTACGGCCAGGGCCACCGGGCGATCTGGATCCAGGAGTACGACACGACCGCGCGGCGGCTCGCCGGCCCGCGGACGATGATCGTGAACGGCGGCGTCGACATCTCGCAACACCCGATCTGGATCGAGGCACCCCACGTCTTCAAGAAAGACGGCTGGTACTACCTGATCTGTGCGGAGGGCGGCACGGCCGAGCAGCACTCCGAGGTCGTGTTCCGCAGCCGGACCGTGCTCGGCCCGTACGAACCGGGCCCGGTCGAGCCGATCCTCACCCAGCGGCAGCTCGATCCCGCGCGGCCGTTCCCCGTCTGGGCGACCGGCCACGCGCAGTTCGTCGAGACGCAGAACGGCGAGTGGTGGGCGGTGTTCCTCGGCACGCGGCCATACGAGGATTTCACCTTCAACACCGGACGCGAGACGTTCATGCTCCCGGTCAGGTGGAGCGACGGGTGGCCGATCATCCTGTCCGGGAACGCGACCGTGCCGTACGCCGTGCACGCGCCGAACCTGCCCCAGGATTCGGGCCGATATCCGCCGCGCTCTGGCAACTTCACGGTGCGCGACGACTTCCGAGCGCCCCTGCTCTCGCCCGAATGGGTTTTCCTGCGCACGGTCCGGCAGCCGTTCGTCGACCTGTCGTCCGACCCCGGCTGGCTGAGGCTCGAGGCCCGCCCGGCGCCGCTCGAGGGGCCCCTCCCGCCGGCGTTCGTGGCGCGGCGCCAGCAGCACGCCTGGGCGACGGCCACGGTCGCGATGCGCTACCGGCCGCTTGTGGACGGCGATGAGGCCGGCATCGTCGCCTTCCAGAGCAGCGACTACTGGTACTTCCTGGGCCTGACGCTGGCGGACGGCCGGCCGGTCATCGCGCTGAAGGAACGGGCCGGGCCTCGCACGCAGGGCAGAACGGCGGTGGTCGCCACGGCGCCGTTCGAGGGCTCACCGGATGCGACGCTGTACCTCAGGATCCGCGCACGGGGCGCGCGCTACGACTTCTCCTACGCGTACCGGCCCGGCGCCTGGGTGCTGCTCAAGGGCGACGCGGACGGCACGATCTTGAGTACGCGCGTCGCGGGCGGCTTCGTGGGAACGATGCTGGGGATGTACGCCTATCACCCGGGTCGGTGAGGCGTCAGCGAGACGCCCACCCGGGAGTCCAGATCCGGAAGGCGCCGCCGCAGTGCATCAGCCCCATCAGATACCACATCCCGTCGTAGTACCGGTACCGACCTGATGGGGTCGGTGCGTTCCAGAGCGCCTCGACGAACTCCCGCGCCCGCACCCGGTCGGTCGCCGCCAGGCTCGCCACGGCGTTGGTCGCGACCAGAGCG
>DATKLR010000306.1:0-10095 GCA_035542295.1 Gemmatimonadales bacterium
CCTCGGAGATCTCGCCGGCGCCGCCCTCGACCATCATGATCGAGTCGGCCGTGCCCGAGACCACGATGTCCACGTCGGAGAACTCGAGCTGCTGGAAGGTCGGATTCAGAATCCACTTCCCCTCCACCCGGCCCACGCGCACGCCGGCGATCGGGCCGGCGAACGGGATCTTGGAGGAGGCCAGCGCGAAGGAGGCCGCGACCATGCCGAGCACGTCGGCATCGTTCTCCTGGTCCGCCGAGAGCACGTAGACGAAGACCTGGACCTCGTTCTTGAACCCCTCCGGGAACAGCGGACGGATGGACCGGTCGATCAGCCGCGCGGCCAGGACCTCCTCGTCGTGCGGGCGCGCCTCGCGCTTCAGGAAGCCGCCGGGGATCTTCCCCGCGGCGTAGAACTTCTCCCGGTACTCGACCAGGAGCGGGAAGAACGGCTGGGTGCTGACGGTGTCCGCGACCGACGCCGCGGCGAGGACCGTGGTCTCGCCGAACTGGACGAGGGCGGCGCCATGGGCCTGCTTGGCGAGGCGGCCGCACTCAATGCGGAAGGTGCGGCCGGCGAACGACCGCTCGAGACGGTGCATCATGTGGGTACGTGTCCTGTGATGGTGTCGGTTGCGGGCTGCGAGTCACGAGATGCGAGCAACGACCGCTCTGCTACCGAGCGGCGGAAGCCTCGCAACTCCCCTCCCGCAACTGGCTTGTTAGTGACGGAGCCCCAGCTCGTCGATGAGCTGGCGGTATGCCACCAGATCCGTTCGCTTGAGATAGTCCAGCAGACGGCGCCGGCGGCCGACCATCCGGACCAGCCCCAGGCGTCCGTGATGGTCCTTCCCGTGCTCTCGGAAGTGGCCGGTGAGCGAGTTGATGCGTGCGCTGATGAGCGCGATCTGCACGCGGGTCGAGCCCGTGTCCTGCTCGTGCAGCCGGTACTTGGCGGCCGCTGCCGCCTTGTCGTAGGTCATGCGGTTCCCCTGCAAGGCTCCCGTCACGCGCGTCGGGAGCGATAGTCTAATTCCGCCTAGCAGAGTAAGTTAACCGTCGGCAAATCCGAACTCAAGGGGCCTTCTTTGGCGCTCGCACCGGAGTCGCTGGTCGGCCAGGCCGTCGGACCGTACACCGTCACGGCCCTCCTGGGAGGGGGCGGGATGGCGTGGGTGCTGGCCGCCAGCGAGCGGGACGGCGGCCCGGGGATCGCCCTCAAGCTCCTCAAGCCCAAGTACGCCGGGGACGCCCAGTTCACCGCGCGGTTCCTGAACGAGGCCACGGTGGCCGGCGAGCTCCGGCACCCCAACATCATTCGGATCCTCGACGTGGGGCAGCACGGCGAGGCGGTCTACTTCGCGATGCCGCAGCTCCAGGGCTCCCTGGCCGCCCGGCTGGACGAGGACGCGGCCCTCCCCGAGCAGGACGTCATGCGCATCGCGCGAGACGTGGCGCGGGCCATGGCCTTTGCCCACGAGACCGGGGTGATCCATCGGGACATCAAGCCCCAGAACATCCTGTTCGACAAGGACGACGCGGGAGTGCTCACGGATTTCGGCATCGCGCGCGCCATCGCCAGCTACGTCTCGACCACCGGGAAGCGCCTGACGATCGGCACCCCGCACTACATCTCTCCGGAGCAGGCCCGCGGCCAGCCGCTCGACGGCCGGACGGACATCTACGCCCTCGGCGTGACGATGTACCGGGCAGCCACCGGCGCCCTGCCCTTCCGGTCGAGCGACTGGTACGAGCTGGCGCGGCTCCACGTGGAGGAGCCGCCGCAGCCGCTCCGGGAGCGGCGGCCCGAGCTGACCAAGGCGTTCGAGAAGGTGGTGCTGACGTGCATGGAGAAGGACCGCGAGAAGCGCTATCCCACGGCGGCCGAGCTTGCGGATGACTTGGAGGGCCTCCTGGGCGGGAAACGATCCACCGCGGAGGTTGCCATCGGAGCAATGAAGCGGCTGCTGGGCAAGCGTGAGGGGTGAGAGGGCAAGGGCGTGAGCCTCTCACCCTCTCACGTCTCAGGTCGCCGTCTCACGCCCCAGCCTTCTCACTTCTCACGTCTACGTCAGTGGAACAACCTCAAGAAGTCGTTGGCCAGCGCCAGGGCCATGATCCCGACCAGGATGAAGAAGCCGATCTGCGTCAGCCGCTGGCGCTGCTCCAGAGACAGCGGCCGGCCGCGCACACCCTCGACCAGCAGGAAGACGAGCTGCCCGCCGTCCAGGACGGGGATCGGCAGCAGGTTCAGGATCGCGAGATTGATGGAGAAGAGGGCGATGAACGAGAGGAAATAGTCCAGCCCGCGCTGCACGACCTCGCCGGACATCTGTCCCACGAGGATCGGGCCACCGATCTCGCGGACCGATACCGCGCCGGTGAACAGGCCCTTGAGCGTGAAGAGGATCAGGCCACCCGCCCGCGCCGTCTGGCCCAGCCCCACCTTCGTCGCAGCCAGCCACCCGAGCGGGCGCGACGGGAGGCTCGGGGCCCCGATCCCGATCCGGCCGACCACCCGGGTCTCGCCCGTGCTCAGGTCCCGCGTCCGTGTGGCTCTCGGCGTCGGCGTCAGCCGCAGCTCCTGACCACCCCGGCGCACCTCCAACTCCAGCGGCTTCCCCGCGCTGCCCTCGATGATCCCGACGAGCACCTCCCACGACGGCACCGCGTGGCCCCCCGCCATCACGATGCGGTCCCCCTGGCGAAGCCCGGCCTGTGCCGCGGGCAGCCCGGACACGACCGTTCCCACGATCGGCTCGTGCCACGGCTCGATGGCGCCGGCCAGGGAGTCGCGTGCCGCCTCGTCCGACCGGGAGACGTCGACCAGGATCGGCGTGCTTCGCCCCGCCACCTCGATGGTGATCCGCGATCCGGGCGCGGTCAGGAGCGCCTGCAGGACGTCGTCCCAGGATGAAACCGAATCGCCGTTGATGCGCGCGATCCGGTCACCGGGCCGGAGCGAGCGGAGTCCGCCAGCGCCCATCGGGAGCCGTGCCGCGTCCACGGCCCCGACGGTGACGGTGGGGTCGAACCGGACGCCGTAGACGCGGGCCACGATCACATACAATGCGACGGCGAAGAGCGCGTTCATCGCGACGCCCGCCAGGATCACGACGATCCGGGCCCACAATGGCTTGGCGTCGAAGGTGCGCTCGGGCGCCACCGCGTGCTCCTGCCGCGCGCCCTCGAGCCCGCCGGGTGCTCCCTCGTCCTCCAGGCCCGCCATCTTCACGTAGCCGCCGAACGGGATCCACGAGATACAGTAGTCCGTCTCGCCGATCTGTACGCCGATCGGCGTGCGCGGCCCGAGGCCGAACGAGAAGCGCAGCACCGCGATCCCGACCGCCTTGGCCGCCAGGAAGTGCCCCAGCTCGTGGACGAAGATGAGGACGCCGATCACGATGATGCCGGCGACGATCGCGACCAGGGTCGGATTGGCGTTCAGGAACACTGCAGCAGCTCCCCGGCGCGCCGCCGCGCCCACGCATCGGCGGCCAGCACGGCCTCCACGCTCGACACCTCCGTGACGACCAGCTCGTCCAGCACCGCCGCGATCACTTCGGCGATCCGCCCGAACGGCGCCCGGCCGCCCAGGAAGGCTGCGACCGCGACCTCGTTGGCCGCGTTGAAGACCGCCGGCGCGGAGCCGCCGGTGCGGCCCGCCCGCATCCCCAGCGCAAGCGCCGGGAACACTTCGGTGCGCACCGGCTCGAAGGTGAGCGGACCAGCCGCGACCGGATCGAAGCGGACGATCCCGTCGTCGGCGACCCGCTCCGGGTGGGTCAGCGCGTAGAGGATCGGCAGTTCCATGTTGGGGAAGCCGAGCTGCGCGAGCACGGAACCGTCCTCGAATTCCACGAACGAGTGAATGACCGACTGCGGGTGCACGACCGCCTCGATGCGCTCATACGGCAGGCCAAAGAGGAAATGGGCCTCGATGACCTCGAGCCCCTTGTTGGCCAGGGTCGCGCTGTCCACGGTGATCTTGCGCCCCATCCGCCAGGTCGGATGGTTCAGGGCTTCCTCCACCGTGGCGTGGCGGACCCGCTCCGCCTCCCACGAGTGAAACGGGCCGCCCGACGCCGTGAGGATGAGCCGCTCGAGCCCCGCACGGGGCCGCCCGGCGATGCACTGGAGCACGGCCGAGTGCTCCGAGTCCACCGGCACGATCTCGCCGCCGCACTCGCGCGCAGTGCGCATCACCAGCTCGCCGGCCATCACCAGCGTTTCCTTGTTCGCGAGCGCGACCCGCTTGCCCGCCTGCAAGGCGGCGAGCGTGGCCTCGAGCCCTGCGGCACCGACGATGCCGTTGATGACGATGCTCACGTCGGGCCGCGTCACCGCCTCGACGAGGCACTCGGCGCCCCCCTTCCACCCGTTGACCGCATCACCGCTCACCAGCCCGACGAACGCGGGGTGGAAGGCGGCGACCTGCGCCTCCAGCTGCTCCCTCCGGCCGAAGGCGGTGAGCGCGACCACGCGGAACCGCTCGCGCTGGCGCGCCAGCACCTTGAGGGACGATCGGCCGATGGAGCCGGTCGAGCCGAGGACGGCAACGCCGGTCACGTGAGGCCGAACAGCCGGAACAGTCCGGCGGTGACCGGGAGAACGAACAGGAGCGAGTCCACGCGGTCGAGCATCCCGCCGTGGCCGGGGATCAGGGCGGAGCTGTCCTTGACGCCGACCTCGCGCTTGAAAAGCGACTCCGCCAGGTCGCCGACCTGGCCGGAGACGCCGATCGCCAGCCCGCACAGCAGCGCGGCAGGCACGCTGAGCGGCCGGCCCATCGGATTGAGGATCAGCGCCGCATAGGCCCACGCGCTCAGCAAGCTTCCCGCGAGTCCGCATGCCGCCCCGGCCCACGTCTTCCGCGGCGAGAGAACCGGTGCCAGGAGCGGGCCGCCGATCAGCTTGCCGCCGGCCATCGCGGCCGTGTCGCCGATCCAGGTCAGCGCCAGCGGGAAGCACAGAAGCGCCGCGCCCACCGTGGAGTTCGGCCCCACGCCCGTGGGATGGCGCAGGACGATGGCGAAGCAGAGGAGGCCGGGCGCGTAGAGAACGCCGAGAACGGTCACGGCGACGGCGGAGAGGGGCCGCTGCGTCGGCCCGCGGCGCCAGGCGGCGAGCACGAGAACCGCGAGCATCCACAGCGCCCCGAGGTACAGCGCCGGCTCGGCGAAGCGGAGCTCCGAGCCTTTGGCCCAGTACGTCGCGAGCGGCAGGACGGCCGCCGCCGCGAGGCCCGACCGGCGCATCGGGTCCACGCCCGTCGCCGCCGCGAGGTCGTAGATCTCGCCGGTGGCCAGCACCCCGATGACGGAGAGGAAGGCGGCGAGGATCCAGCCGCCGGCGTACGCCGCCGCGACGGCCGCAGGGATGGCGATCGCAGAGAACGCGACGCGGCGTCCCAGCTGCTCGGTCGCCATCAGGCCGTGACGCGACCGAACCGGCGCTCGCGCCCCTGGTAATCGAGGATGGCTTCGAACAGGTGCGCGCGCGTGAAGTCCGGCCACAGCACCGGCGTGATGTACAGCTCCGTGTACGCCAGCTGCCACAGCAGGAAGTTGGAGATGCGCTGCTCCCCCGACGTGCGCACCAGGAGGTCGGGATCCGGAAGCCCCGCAGTGTGAAGGCGGAGGCTCACCGCATCTTCGTCCACGTCCTCCAGAGCCAGCCGGCCCTGCAGAACGTCTTCCGCCAGCCGCCGCGCCGCCCCGGCGATCTCCGCCCGGCTGGAGTAGGAGATCGCGAGGTTGAGGAGCAGCTTGGTCCCGCCGCGCGTGTCGGCCAGCAGCCGGTCCACCGCCTCGCGCGCCCGGGGCTGGAGGCGCGTCAGGTCTCCGAGGACGTGGACCTCGACGCCGTTGGCCCGCAGCTCGGCCGTTTCCCGCGCGATATACTCCTCCAGCAGGCCCATCAGCGCGCCGATCTCCATCGGCGGGCGGTTCCAGTTCTCCTCGGAGAAGGCGAACAGCGTGAGCACTTCGACGCCGGCCGCGAGGCTCCCTTCGACGGCCTCGCGCACCCCCTTCATCCCTTCGCGGTGGCCGATCGGCCGCGGCAGGTGGCGCTCCTGGGCCCACCGGCCGTTGCCGTCCATGATGACGGCGATGTGCCGGGGGACCTCCCCGCCGGAGCGGACGCGTTCGAGCAGCGCGTCGGCGTCGCTCACACTTCCATGATCTCCTTTTCCTTCGCCTTCACCAGCTCGTCGATGTTCTTGATGTGGTCGTCGGTGACCTTCTGGAGCTCGTGGTCGGCCTTCCGCTGGTCGTCCTCGGAGACGTGCTCCACCTTCTTCAGGGCCTCCTTGGACTGGTGGCGCGCGTGGCGCACGGCGACGCGGCCTTCCTCGGCGAGCTTGTGCACGACCTTGACCAGCTCCTTGCGCCGCTCCTCGGTGAGCGGGGGCAGCGGCACGCGGATCACCCCGCCCTGGGTGACGGGGTTGAGCCCCAGGTCGCTCTCCCGCAGCGCCTTGTCGATCGCCTGCGTCAGCGACTTGTCCCACGGCGTCACCGTGAGGAGGCGCGGCTCCGGGGCGGCGACCGACGCGACCTGGTTGAGCGGCATCTCGGTCCCGCCGTACGCCTGCACCCGGACCAGGTCCAGCAGCGACGTGGTGGCCTTGCCGCTCCTGATGGTGGCGAACTCGCGACGGACGTTCTCCATCGCCTTGTCCATCGCCGCCTTCGCCTGCTTGACGATCTCCGGCAGAGGAATAGTGGTCATCGTACCAGGGTGCCGATGCGGTCGCCCTGCAGGATCCGCAGGACCGCACCCGGCTGGTTGATGTTGAATACCTGAATGGGCAGCGCGTTGTCCTTGCACAGCCCGAACGCGTTGGCGTCCATCACGCCGAGGCCCCGGACGATCGCGTCCTGGAACGACACCTCAGGAATGAACTGGGCCTTCGGGTCCTTCCGGGGATCGGCGCTGTAAACGCCGTCGACATTGGTGCCCTTGAGCAGGATCTGTGCTTCGATCTCGAGCGCCCGCAGGACCGCCGCCGTATCGGTGGAAAAATACGGGTTCCCGGTCCCGCCCGCGAAGATGACCACGCGGCCCTTCTCCAGGTGCCGGATCGCGCGGCGCCGGATGTACGGCTCGGCCAGCGCCTCCATCCGGATGGCGGTGAGGACGCGGGTGTCCACGCCCTTGCGCTCCAGGATGTCCTGCACCGCCAGGGCGTTGATGATCGTGGCCAGCATCCCCATGTAGTCGGCGGAGACCCGGTCCATCCCTTCCCGGCTGGCGGCGGTACCGCGGATGATGTTGCCGCCGCCGATCACCAGCCCGACGTCCGCCTGCTCGGCCCGCACCACCTTGACCTCGTCCGCCAGCCGCTCGATGACGCGGAGGTCGATGCCGAAGCCCTTCTCTCCGGCGAGCGCCTCGCCCGAGAGCTTGAGGACGGCCCGCCGGTACTTGAGGCTCACACAGACTCTCCCAGCTGGAAGCGCACGAAGCGCTTGACCACGACGTTTTCGCCGACCTTGCCGGAGACGGCCTTCACGACTTCGCCGACCGTCCGCTTGTCGTCCTTCACGAACGGCTGCTCCAGGAGCACCACCTCGCTGAAGAACTTCTTCAGCTTCCCCTCGACGATCCTGGAGCGGACCGCCTCGGGCTTCCCCTCCTGGGCCACCTGCTCGGTGAAGATGCGGCGTTCCCGCTCGACGACGGCGGGGTCGAGCTGGTCGACGCTCACCGCCTGCGGCGCGGCCGCGGCGATGTGCATCGCCACGTCCTTGGCCAGGGCGCGGAAGTCGTCGGTGCGCGCCACGAAGTCGGTTTCACAATTCAGCTCGAGCAGCACGCCGATGTTGCCGGCGTGGTGCACGTACGCCTCGACCAGGCCTTCCTTGGCGGAGCGATCGGCGCGCTTGTCGGCCCGCGCCACGCCGTGCGCGCGCAGCCACTCGGTCGCCTTGTCGAAGTCGCCGCCGGTCTCCGCCAGCGCCTTCTTGCATTCCATCATGCCGGCGCCCGTACGGCGGCGCAGCTCGGCCACGTCCTTCGCGTTGATGCCCGTCATTGCGTCAGCCATTGTCTCCACCAGGGTTCACCTGCAGCATCCGTTCGCCTGCAACAGCCGTTCACCTCAAGAAAACCGCCGCCCGCCCAACCGGGCACGGCGGCGGCGCCACGACCTCGAGCCACCTCGCGCTACGGTGTCGCGTCCTCGGCCGCGGCGGTCGGCGTCGAGGGCGCGGCGGGCGCGCCCTCCTCGGTCTTGATCCGCGCCACGATCGCCTCCGGCTTCGGCCGCCGCTTGCGCCGCGGGCGGCGGCGGCGCTTCTCCGCGTCGCTCTCCCCGCCCTCGGTCGCGCCGGCGTCGGTCGAGTACGCGGCGAACTCCGCCTCCTCGGTCTCCTCCCGCACCGGCATCCGGGCCCGTGCCTCCGCGATCGCGTCAGCGACGGCGCCGCTGATCAGGGAAACGGAGCGGATCGCGTCGTCGTTCCCCGCGATCGGGACCGTGATCAGGTCGGGGTCCGCGTTGGTGTCCACGATGGCCACCACCGGAATCCCGAGCTTGTTGGCCTCCGCCACCGCGATGCGCTCCTTCTTGGCGTCCACCACGAACAGCGCGCCCGGCAGCCGGCCCATGTTCTTGAGCCCCGACAGGTTCCGCTCGAGCTTCACCCGCTCCCGCTCCAGCAGGAGCTGTTCCTTCTTGGTGAAGAACTCGAAGGTCCCCTCTTCCTGCCCCTGCTCGAGGTCCTTCAGCCGGCGGATCTGCTTCTTGATCGTCGCGTAGTTGGTCAGCGTGCCGCCGAGCCACCGCTCGGTCACGTAGTACGCGCTGCACCGCTCGGCGTCCGCCTGGATGATGGCCTTGAGCTGCTTCTTCGTGCAGACGAACAGCACCCCTTCGCCCCGCCCCACGACTTCGCGCATCAGGTCCTGGGCGATGCGAAGCTGCCGGACCGTCTTCTCCAGGTCGATGATGTAGATGCCGTTGCGTTCGGCGAAGATGAAGCGCCGCATCTTCGGGTTCCAGCGCCGCGTCTGATGCCCGAAGTGCACGCCCGCTTCCAACAGTTCCTGAATCTCGGGAAAGGCCATCACCCTCTCACAGCGTTGTGGGGTTCGTCGTCCACCGCCTTCGTCTCCCGCCCGCATTCGCCAGCGGCGAACACCCCAGGCGGGATCCAGCGGTGTGAAGGATATCCGGCGATCGCTACCGCTTGCTGAACTGGAACCGCTTCCGGGCGCCGGGCTGGCCGGGCTTCTTCCGCTCCACCGCGCGCGAATCGCGCGTCAGCAGTCCCTGCTCCCGGAGCTTGCGGCGGTGCTGCTCGTCCACCGTGACCAGCGCCCGCGCGATGCCGAGCCGCAGCGCCCCCGCCTGCCCCGTCACCCCGCCCCCGTTCACGTTCGCCTTCACGTCGAAGGCGCCAAGCGTGTCGGTGACGGTGAACGGCTGCTGGATCAGCTGCACCAGCGAGGCCCGCGGGAAGTAGTCGCCCAGCGTCCGCCCGTTCACTTCCCACTTCCCCGAGCCGGGCTTCAAGTACACCCGCGCGACCGAGGTCTTCCGCCGGCCCACGGCGTGGAACCGCATCGGGACGTCGGCGATGGTCATGCCTTCCTCCCGGGTGCGGCGTCCGCCATCCCCAGCGCCGTCGGTTGCTGGGCCGCGTGCGGGTGCTCCGCGCCGGCGTATACCCGCAGCTTCAGCCGCAGGACCTGCTTCGACAGCGAAGTCTTGGGCAGCATGCCGAACACCGCCCGCTCGACCACCTTCTCCGGCCGCTGTGCCATCACCTTGCTCAGCGGCACGAACTTCTCATGGCCCATGTATCCCGAGTGGCTGAAGTACCGCTTCTGCTCGAGCTTGCGCCCGGTCAGCCGCACTTTCGCCGCGTTCACCACGATCACCGAGTCCCCGGTATCCAGGTGCGGCGAGAAGGTCGGCTTGTGCTTGCCTCGGATCACCTGCGCGACCTTCGACGCCAGGCGCCCCAGCGGCACGTTGGTCGCGTCCACCACGAACCAGCGGTGCTCGATGTCCTTCGGCGTAACCGAGTACGTCTTCATGCTCTCCAAGTCGTTCCCGCGTAAAGGCCTATGCCAGCGAAGCTACGGAAGGTAGCCGGGTGCG
>DATKLR010000307.1:0-3753 GCA_035542295.1 Gemmatimonadales bacterium
ACGATGACCGCTGCCGTCGCGATCAGTACCGACGGCACGTGCACCGCTGCGGGGGATCCCCGCTGCAAATAGAGGTATGCGCCCAGGGCCGCGACCGCGGCCACGACGGCGGCGATCAGCGCCTGTCTACCGCTGCGGCGGGCGGACACGTGGCCCGCCGCTATCTCGGTGGCGACGCGGATCTCCTCGTCGCTGACGTCCGGGTTGCTCTGCTGGTACTCCGCGATGACGAGCGCGAGCCTCTGGCCCAACTCCTGGGCCCGCGGGGACGGGGTCCGCTCGGGAACGTAGGTCGGCAGCGTCATCGCGGCTGGTCTCCTTCAGCCTTCGCGGTTCTGACGAGCGCCTGGAAGCGCGGGTCGTCGCGCAGCGACTCGAGGTCGGGATCCTGCGCGATCCACTCCCGGGCGCCGAAGCCGGCTTCGAACGCCTGGGCGAGGCACGAGATGGCTTCGTCGGCCTTCCCCTCGAGAGCGTACAGGCACGCGACGTTGTAGAGCACGCCCGGGTCCTCGGGATCGATCGCCCGCGCGCGTTCGGCCCAGCGGAGGCCCTCCTCCCGGTCGCCGAGGCGGCAGAGCGACACCGCGCACATCGTTGCCGCGCGCGGGTCGTCGGGGTTCAGAGCCAGGTGCTGCCGGACCACGTGGAGCGCGCGCCGGTAGGCGGCCTCCGCCTCGGCCTTCCTTCCCAGCGTGGCATACGACTGTGCGGCGAAGAAGCGTGCCTGGTAGTCCTCGCGCGCCCGGGCCGCGTCCTCGAACAGCTCGGCTGCACGCTCCGCATCGCCGCGCTGGAAGCTGAGCCGCGCGTAGAAGTAGCGCGCCTCGAACTGCTTCGGGTCGAGCCGCATAGCGGTCTCGAACTCCGCCACGGCCTCGTCGGCGCGCTTCAGCAGCCACAGCGCGAAGCCGCGTGCCGCATGCGCCTCCGGCAGGTCGGGCTCGAGGGCCAGCGCCCTGGTGCTGGCCTCGTCCGCGGAGCCGATGTCCGGCTCCGTCTGCGGGAAGAACATGTTGAGCAGGGAGCAGCTGTCGGCGACCCCGGCCCACGCCAGGGCGAAGGTCGGATCGAGCGCGATCGCGCGCTGGAACATCTCCCGCGCGTACCGGAGACTCTTGCGCCGCGTCTGGCGGAAGTAGACGCGGCCCCGGAGGTAGGCCTCGTACGCCTCGACGTTCCTGGTCGGCACGCGCGCCAGGGCGCGCCGCTCGTCGTCGGTCAGGATGACGCTCAGGGCCCGCGCAACGTTCCGCGCGATCTCGTCCTGAATGGCGAATACGTCCCGCATGTCGCGGTCGTACCGGTCGGACCAGAGCAGGTAGCCGTCGGCCACGCTCACCAGGCGCACCGACACGCGCAGCCGGTCGCCCTGCCGCTGCACGCCGCCCTCGAGCACCGAGCGTACGTGGAGCCGGCGGCCGATGGCCCCGACGTCCTGCTCCGTGCGGCAGGCCGCGAAGGAGGCAGTGCGCGAGACGACGCGCAGTCCCTCGATGCGGGTGAGCGCGCTGATGATCTCGTCGGCGATCCCGTCTGCGAGGATCGTCTCCTCGGAGCCGGCGCCCGCGCCCGCGAACGGCAGCACCGCGACCGAGCGCGCGGCGGCCGCGTCGTGCCCGGCGGAGGCGGTGCGCAGGGCTTCGCCGAACGCCTGGAGCGACGGCCAGCGGTCCGCCGGCTCCTTGGCGAGCGCCCGCTCGATGGCGGCAGCCACGGTTCCGGGCACGTCCGGCCGGACGGTTGCGAGCGGCGGGACCGCGTCCGAGATGTGCCGCAGGGCCACCGCCTGCGGCGTCGCGGCCGTGAAGGGGGGATGGCCGGCGAGCATCTCGTACAGCACGCAGGCGAGCGCGTACTCGTCGCTCCGGCCGTCGAGGTCGCCCTCGCCGGAGCACGCCTCGGGACTCATGTACTCGGGGGTCCCGATCGCGAACCCGACCTCGGTGCGCGACTCGGCCGCGGTGCGCGTGAGCGGGCTCGCCACGCCGAAGTCGGTCACGATCGCCTGCCCCTCCTGGAGCAGGATGTTCTCCGGCTTGATGTCCCGGTGGATCACGCCGCGGCGGTGCGCGTAGTCGAGGGCCTCCGCCACCGATTGGGCGAGCGCCAGCGTCTCCTCCACCGAGAGCTGCTTCTCCGCCTTGAGCTTGTCGCGCAGCGTCTCGCCCTCGACGTACGGCATCACGTAGTAGAGGAATCCCTCCGCCTCGCCGGAGTCGTGCAAGGGCAGGATGTGCGGATGGGTGAGGCCGGCGACGAACCTGATCTCCCTGAGGAAATCGTCCGTGCCGATGGAGGCGGCGAGCGTCGGCGAGAGGACCTTCACGGCGACGCTGCGGTCGTGCTTGAGGTCGTGCGCCCGGTAGACAGTCGCCATCCCGCCGCGCCCGATCTCCTGACCGAGCGCGTAGCGGCCGGCCAACGCCAGCATCAACCGGGGAAGAGTCTCGCTCACGATCCGCTCACGCTGGCACTACGCTATGCGTCGGCACGGCGTGTCACCAGCGCGGCAGCGATCCAATCCTCGATGTCGCGGTAGGAATTGCACGAAGCGTCAGGTGGCGCGACGTTCAGCCAGGAGACGGTAGCGACTGAGGCTCCGCAGCGCGGCCGCGCGCTTGCCGGCCGCTTCGTAGAGCCGTGACAGGTTGAAGAACGCGTCGGCGAGGGTCGGCTCGATGCCGATGGCCTGCTCGTACGCCTTGATGGCGTCCGGCCGGCGCTTCAGGTCCTCCAGCGCGATCCCCAGGTTAAACCAGGCCGTCGCATCCTCCGAGCGCACCTCCAGCGCGGCCAGATAGTGCGACGCCGCCTGGCCCGGCTCGCCTCCCTCCTGCAGCAGACGGCCCAGATTGACGTGCGCGTCGGCGTGATGCGGGTCCAGCTCCAGCGCGCGCCGATACGCGTCCCGCGCCTCGGCCACGTCCACCGCCTCGAGGTCGAAGCCGAGGTCGTACCACTCGTCTGCCCCCAGCTCCTCCTCGGCGTCGCGTGCGGCCTGCGCCGCCCTCCGCGCCAGCGGCGCCGCGCGGCTCGCCAGCTCGGAGACGGCGAAGTCGAGCACCAGCTGCCCGGACTCCGGGTTCCACGCCGCCGCTCCGTCGTGCACGACGATCCGATCCCCCTCGGCCGTGATGCGCACCGCCGAGAGCGGGCGCCCGGCCGGGAGCTGCTGGCGGAGCCTCCGCAACGCGCGGGTGATGCGCCGCAGCGGGATGCGCGCCTCCGCCAGCCCCTTGGCCGCGCGCAGCAGCACCAGGTCGGGAAAGGAGAACCGGAACTCGCGCTTGGAGCCGCGGTCGGGTTGGAGGAATCCGCTGCGGGCGAACGCCCGCACCTGCGTGGGGGAAAGACCGAGGAGCTTGGCGACGTCCTTCGCCGCGTAGCCCTTCAAGGGATCAGCCCGACGAGACCTTCCGCTTCTTCTTCGGCGCCTCGTCCGCCTTCTCCAGCCTCAGGCGCGGTGCGCGCTTGGCCGGTTTCCGCTCCTCGGCCTCGCCGGCCGCGCCGCTCTTCGCGAGGCTGGCCTTCAGCGCCTCCATCAGGTCGATGATCTGCGTCTCCGGCGCGGCGGCCGGCTCGGACGTGATCTCGTGCCCTTCGACCTTGAGCTGGATGCTCTCGAGCATCCGCTTCTTGACGTTGTCCTCGTACGCCTCGGGCTTGAACTCCTCGGACGCCGCCTGCTCGATCAGCTGCACCGCGAGCGCCAGCTCTGCCTTCTTCACCTCGCCCTCGGGAATGTCCACG
>DATKLR010000308.1:0-7090 GCA_035542295.1 Gemmatimonadales bacterium
CATGGTGGACGAGGGCCCGATGACCGAGATGGTGTTCGTGCTGAACTGGCCGGTCGAGGTGCGGCACGGCGCCAGGCGCGCGACGCCGTGAGAGCGTGGCCGTGACCGATATCATCGCTCGTCTGTCGAATACGCTCGCCGACCGCTACGCGATCGAGCGGGAGCTGGGCGCGGGCGGGAGGTCGTGAAGCGTTGACGGAGCCGGCTCGCGCTTCGACGCGCGGGCGCACATCTTAGCGGGGCCCATCAACTCAAGCCATTGCCCGGAGTCGCACATGAAGCTCCGTTCGGCAGCGCTCGTCCTCGCCGCCCTCGTCCCGGCAACTCTCCCGGCCCAGTCCACCCGCCTCCTCCACCAGCCGGACGTCAGCGCGCGCTACGTCGCCTTCGCCTACGCCGGCGACATCTGGCTCGCGCCGCGCGCCGGCGGCGACGCGCGCCGCGTGACCTCCTCGCCCACCGTCGAGCGGGATCCGCACTTTTCGCCCGACGGCAAGTGGCTCGCCTTCACCGGCGAGTACGGCGGCAACGCGGACGTGTACGTCGTGGGCGTGGACAGCGGGACGCCGCGCCGGCTGACCTGGCACCCGGGGCCCGACGAGGTCCGCGGCTGGACGCCGGACGCTCGGCGCATCGTCTTCATGTCCACGCGCACCGGCGTGCCGGACAACGAGCCCAAGCTGTGGACCGTCTCCCTCGACGGGGGGCTGCCGGAGCCGCTGCCGGTGCCGCGCGCGCTGGCCGGCGCGATCTCCCCCGACGGCCGCTCCATCGCCTATCAACTGGTGCGCCCGTGGGAGAACGAGATGCGCAACTACCGCGGCGGCCAGAACCAGCCGATCCGCGTGCTCGACGCGCAGACCCACGCGATGCAGACGCTCCCGTGGACGGATAGCCGCGACCAGCAGCCGGTGTGGCTCGGCGGCACCATCTACTTCATCTCGGACCGCGACTGGACGAACAACGTCTGGGCGTACGACACCGGGACCCGGTCGCTCGCGCAGATCACGCACTACAGCGACTACGAGGTCGAAAGCGTGAATGCCGGCGACGGCGTCGTCGCCTACGAGCAGGCGGGCGACATCCATCTCTATGATCCCGCGACGCGGACCGACACCAAGCTCGACATCCATGTGGCCGGCGATTTCCCCTGGGCCATGCCGCATGCGGTGGACGTCGGCAAGTCCCTCACGGCGCCGCAGCTCTCGCCCACCGGCGTCCGGGCGCTGTTCGAGGCCCGCGGGGACGTGATCACGGTGCCGACGGACAAGGGCAGCTGGCGGGACCTCACCCGCTCCCCCGGCGTAGCGGACCGCACCCCGGTCTGGTCGCCCGGCGGGCGCCAGATCGCGTGGTTCAGCGACGCGTCCGGCGAGTACGGGCTGATGATCGGCGATCAGGACGGCCTGAATCCGCCGCGCGCGATCCCGCTCGAGCATCCGACCTACTTCTACGCCCCGGCGTGGTCGCCGGACGGCACGAAGATCCTGTTCACTGACGCCGAGATGAACCTCTGGGTGCTCGACGTGGCCACCGGCCGCGAGCGGCACGTGGACCAGGACAACTACACCTGGCCCGATCGCGACATGGCGCCGGCATGGTCGCCGGACTCCCGCTGGATCGCGTACACCAAGCGGCTGCAGGGATCGCAATTCCACGCGGTATTCGTGTACGACGTCGCGGGGGATTCGGCGCGTCAGCTCACTGACGGGCTCTCCGATGTGATCGCTCCGGCATGGGACCGGAGCGGCAAGTACCTCCTCTTTCTCGCCTCGACGGACTTCGCCCTCAACACCGGCTGGCTCGACATGAGCTCCTACGACCGGCCGGTGCAGCGCGGCGTGTATCTCGCCGTGCTGTCGAAGGCCGATTCGTCGCCGCTCCTGCCGGAACCCGGTGACGAGCCGTCGGACAGCGGGAAGGCGAAGCCGGACACCAGCGCGCGCCATCGGGGCGGGGGCCGCGACTCCGTGGCCGTGCACATCGATTTCGGCGGCCTGTCTCAGCGGATCCTCTCGCTCGATGTCCCGAGCCGGGACTATGTCGGCCTCAGGGCCGGCGCGGCGGGTCAATGGTTCTACCTGGAGCGCGTGCCCAATCACGCCGACGTGCTGCACCGCTACGATCTGAAGGAGAAGAAGGCGATCGACTTCGTGGGCGCTGCGGCCGAGGAGTACGCGCTCTCGGCCGATGGGAAGAAACTCCTCTATCAGGGCGCCGGCGAGGACGGAGAGCCGAACGGGCACTGGGCGGTGGTGGACGCCACCGGCGCGGCCCCGGCGGCGGACAAGGGCGCGCTGGCGACGTCGGGCCTCAGGATCGACGTCGATCCCGTGGCGGAGTGGCGGCAGATCTTCGACGAGGCGTGGCGCATCGAGCGCGACTACCTCTACGTCGCCAACCTGCACGGCGCCGATTGGCCGGCGCTCAAGCGGAAGTACGAGGTGTTCCTGCCCAACGTGCGGCACCGCGCGGACCTGACGCAGATCCTGTCCCAGATGCAGGCGGAGCTCACGATCGGGCACAGCTTCGCCGGCGGCGGAGACCTGCCGAGGGCCGACGCGCTCCCGGCCGGCCTGCTGGGCGCCGACCTCGAGGTCGCGGACGCCCGGTATCGCATCGCCAAGATCTATACGGGCGAGAACTGGAACCCCGATCTCCGCGCGCCGCTCTCCGCCCCCGGCGTGGACGTGCGCGAGGGCGACTACATCCTCGCCGTGAACGGGCGGGAGCTGCGGCCGCCGGAGAATCCGTACGAGCCGTTCGTCGGCACGGTGGAGAAGCAGGTACAGCTGCGCGTGAACGAGCGGCCGGTCACGGAGGGCTCGCGCCTGGTCACGGTGGTGCCGATCGCCAGCGAGGCGGCGCTGCGCACCCGCAGCTGGATCGAGTCCAACCGCCACCTGGTGGATTCCCTCTCCGGCGGCAAGCTGGCCTACGTCTACGTGCCGAACACGGGCGGGGGCGGCTACACCAGCTTCAACCGCTACTACTTCGCGCAGCAGGAGAAGCAGGGCGCCGTGATCGACGAGCGCTTCAACCACGGCGGGAGCATCGCGGACTACATGGTCGACATCATGAGCCGGCAGCTTCACGGCTACTTCAACCAGCGCCTGGGCGACCGCTACAACGCCGTGACCGCGCCTGCCGCCGCGCTCTGGGGGCCGAAGGTGCTGCTCATCAACGAGATGAGCGGGTCCGGCGGCGACATGTTCCCGTACATGTTCCGGCAGATGCGCATCGGGCCGCTCATCGGCACGAAGACGTGGGGCGGGCTCGTGGGCTGGGGCGGCGAGCCGCGGCTGCTGGACGGCGGGTTCATCAGCGCGCCGAGCACCGGCTTCTACAATCCGGACGGGCAGTGGGACGTGGAGAACCAGGGCGTCGCGCCCGACATCGCGGTGGAGGAGGATCCGGCGGCGCAGCTCGCCGGGCACGACAACCAGCTCGAGCGCGCCGTCGCCGAGGCGCTGCGGCTGCTCGCCGAGCGCCCGGTCGAGCGCAAGGGCGAGCCGGCGGCGCCCGACCGCGTGCACCCGAAGGGGCCCTGACCGCTGAGCGCGCGGCTCGGTATCTTGGCGACCGGTAGCCCATGACCGACCTCCAGAAGCTGGCGGCCTCCCTCGCCGATCGATACCGCATCGAGCGCGAGCTCGGGGCGGGCGGGATGGCGACCGTCTACCTCGCCCGCGACGTCAAGCACGAGCGGCAGGTCGCGCTCAAGGTGATCCGCGCCGATCTCTCCGCCATCCTCGGCGGCGAGCGCTTCCTCAACGAGATCCGGGTCACCGCCAACCTCCAGCACCCGCACATCCTGCCGCTGTTCGATTCGGGTAGCGCGGACGGCCTGCTCTTCTACGTGATGCCGTACGTGGCGGGGGAGACGCTGCGGCAGCGCCTCCAGCGGGAGAAGCAGCTCCCGATTGACGACGCGGTGCGTCTCGCGCGCGAGGTCGCGAGCGCGCTCGACTACGCCCACCGGCAGGGCGTGATCCACCGGGACATCAAGCCGGAGAACGTGCTGATCCAGGACGGCACGGCGCTGGTGACCGACTTCGGGATCGCGCTCGCGGTCAGCAACGCGGGCGGCTCGCGGCTCACCGAAACGGGCCTTTCGCTCGGCACGCCGCACTACATGAGCCCGGAGCAGGCGACCGGCGACCGGGCGCTCGACGCGCGTACCGACGTGTACTCCCTGGGTGCAATGCTGTACGAGATGCTGACGGGCGATCCGCCGTTCACGGGCTCCACGTCGCAGGCGGTGATCGCGGCGGTGATGACGGAGGAGCCGCGCGACGTGGCGACCCGGCGGCCGCGCATCGCGCCGCACGTGGCGGAGGCCGTCCACAAGGCGCTCGAGAAGCTGCCGGCGGACCGGTTCCCGAGCGCGGCCGAGTTCGCGCGCGCCCTGGAGGGGCCGGCCGCCACCACGGGCCGCTTCGCGGCGGCGCCGGCACGGCGCTGGACGCGCCGGCGCGGGCTGCCGGCGGCGCTCGGCGTGGCCGGTTTCGTCGTCGGCCTGGTGGCTGCCCGCGCGCTCTTCCCGCCGCGCGAGATCCGGGAGGTCCGGACGCGGCTCACCTTCACCGGCGACGCCAACGCGCCCGCGGTGACCAACGACGGCCGCTGGCTCGCGTACATCCGCGGGCAGTGCCGGGGCACCGGCGCCTCGTGCGACGGCGATGTGGTGGTCCAGGAGCTGCCGCGCGGCGTGCCCACCGTGGTCGTCTCGGGCGCGAGCGGCATCAGCGCACCCACCTGGAGTCCAGACGGGGCCAACCTCCTGATCTGGATGCGGCCGGGGGGAGGCCAGGCGGGACTGTACGTCGTCCCGCGTGCGGGGGGCGTCGCGCGCAAGGTGGCGGAGGATGCCACCCTCTTCGACTTCGCGGACAACCGGACGGCGGCGGTCACCCGCCGCGGCGAGCCCGTCTTCCGCCTGGTGGACATCAACTCCGGCCAGGTCAGGGGCAGCATCGTGCTCGGGAACGGGCGGTGGGTGCTGAACACGCTGAGCTTCAATCCGAGCAGGCCGCTCATCGCCCTCGGCGGTTTCCTGGGGAGCGCCTACTACCAGGCCATCGCCGACCTGCGCGGCCGGATCCTCGACTCGCTGAGCACCTCGGTCGGTGGCGGGGGGTGGGACCCGGACGGGCGCCATGTCCTGATCTACGAACTCGGCTCCCGGTCCGTCGGTCGCCTGGTGCGCGTCGCGGTGAGCGGCTCGGGCCACTTCACGGGCCGTCGCGTCGAGTATCTCGGGGGCATCCGGCCGGACCAGTGGACCGGCGTCGCCATCACCCCGACGGGGTACGTCGTTGGCGACGCGGGCCAGACCGCCGATGTCTGGGCCTTCGCGGTCGGCGGGGCGTCGCGCCGGCTCACCCACAGCTCGAGCTGGTACACGGACCCGGCCATCGCACCGGATGGCGGGAGCGTAGCCTTCGTGAAGCAGGACGCGTGGGGCAGCAACGTCTACACCGTGCCCTTCGCTGGCGGCCGCGAGCGTCCGGTCACGTCAGATTCGGGCCTCCGGCAGTTGCTGCTCTGGCTGCCCCAGCAGGGGGCGATCTCGGATATCGTGCTCGGCGGCGGGACCCAGCCCAACGCCATCGGCCAGGAGATCACCGCCCTGGAGACGGGCCTGCGGCGCGCGGTCACGACCGAGCCTGGTACAGCGATCATCGGGTGGCGGCCCGACGGGACGGCCCTGGCGGAGCAGATCGGCGGCCGGGGCCTGGCGGTCGTGGACTCGACCGGCAAGACGCTGCGATCGGTCTCCTTGCGCGACACGCTCCTCCCCTCCAGCGGCTTGAGCCTCGCTCCCGACGGCCAGGAAGTGGCGCTGGCAGGGACGATCAGCGGGCAGACCCGCGTCGCGGCGCTGCGGCTCACCGACGGCACGTGGCGAGCCATCGCCGCGATCCCGCCGGCGCCGGGTGCGCATCTGTTGCTCCAGCGGTGGGCCTCGGACGGCTATCTCTATTTCTCCCGGGTGGTGGGCTTGGGGCAGGCGGAGCTGTGGCGCCTCGCTGTGCGCGGCGGCCCGCTGCAACGGTATGCCGCGTTGCCGGTTGCGTGCAGCCAGGGGACGATCTCGCTTTCGCGCGACGCCCGGTTGGGCGCGTGTCTGGTGTACGACAACCGGCCCGACCTGTGGCTGGTGGAGCGGAAATAGGGCGGTTGTAGGTGGTAGGTTGTGGGTGGTGGTCCAGACAAGCGGGCGCGCCATCCCGGCGCAGCCACAACCCGCAACCTACAACCTGCCACCTATCGTTTCAGCTTCTCGAAGAACTCCTTGCGGAGCTTGGCGACCTTCGGCGCGATCACGAACTGGCAATAGCCCTGGCGCGGGTTCCGCCGGTAGTAGTCGCGATGGTACTCCTCAGCCGGATAGAAGACGTCGAAGGGCACGACCTCCGTCACGATCGGGCCCTGCCAGGCTCCGGACGCCGCGACCTCGGCGATCGCCGCTTCCGCGTCCGCCTTCTGCCTGGGCGAGTGGTAGAGGATGGCCGAGCGGTACTGCGTGCCGACGTCGGCGCCCTGGCGGTTCAGCGTGGTCGGATCGTGGATCGAGAAGAAGATCCTGAGCAGGTCCCGGTACGAGACGACCGCCGGGTCGAAGGTGACCTGGAGGACTTCGGCGTGTCCCGTCGCCCCGGTGCAGACCTGCTCGTACGTCGGATTCGGCACCTGGCCGCCGGCGTAGCCCGACTCTACGCGCTCCACGCCCTTGAGCTCCAGGAAGATCGCCTCGAGACACCAGAAGCAGCCGCCGGCGAGTGTGGCTTGTTCCATGTAGGTGGCAGGTGGTGGGTGGTAGGTGGTAGGATATCCACCTGTGCTGCCACCTACAACCTGCCACCTGCCAACGGCCATGACACGCACCGTACGCTGCCTCTTCGTCGCCTGCCTGATCCTCGGCGTGACCGCGCCCGCACACGCTCAGCAGAAGATCCCCATGCGCAGCCGCGCCGAGGCGGGCGCCGTCTCGCGCGCGCTGTCCGGCCGGTCGGGCCCACAGAACGTGAACTGGATCGAGGGCGGACGCCGCCTCTCGTTCGTGGTGCGCGGCGATTCGGGCGAG
>DATKLR010000309.1:0-6925 GCA_035542295.1 Gemmatimonadales bacterium
CGATCGCGACCCCCATCTCGGCCTGGTCGGGCACGGTGACTTCCCGCACCTCCGGCATGATGTTCTGCCGCGGCTGGTCCCAGGTCGTGTAGCCGATGTGGGTCTGGTCCATCATGTGGTGCCACTTCCCGCCCGCCAGGGTGTCGTTGTAGTAGGCGGTGATGGCGGCGTCCCGCGCGAACAGCGTGCGCGCGCTGTCGGCACGCGGGTTGGTGGAGGCGCGGCCCTCGGCCGCGTCGCGGTGGTTCCGGGCGACCGTGGCGTAGAGATCGTACAGGTTGCCGAGGGCGAGGATCGGATGCAGCACCAGCTCGTAGTAGGCATCCCGATCGGCGGCGGGCAGCTCCCGCTCGAGCCGCGTCGCCTCGGCCGTGAGGCGATGGAACTCGCCGGTCACCGTGTCCCACTCGTCCACGGAGAAAGTGGATGGCGAGAGCAGCTCGGGCTTGCGGCGGGCGCTGTAGCGGCCGTAGTCCGCCAGGACCGCGGCGATGGCGGCGGCGTGCTCCGGGCCGAACTGCTGCGCGGCCCACTCGCGCGTGTACTCGCTCAGCCGCTCCGCCGGCCAGCGGCCGGGATCCCACGCGTAGTCGAGGAAGAACTGGATCGGGAGCTCCATCGGCTTCAGGTCGCCGACGTTCACGATCCAGATCCGGTCCACGCCGGACGCGTACGCCAGGTGCAGCTGCTCCCAGACGCGGGGGATGGCGTTGGTGTTGATCCACTTGTAGCTGCGGGGCCCGCCCACGTAGTCATAGTGGTAGTAGAGGCCGTAGCCCCCCGCCCGCGGCCGTGAGCCGACGTCCGGCAGGCGCCGGACGTTGCCCCAGTTGTCGTCGGAGAAGAGCAGGGTCACGTCGTCCGGGACGCGCATCCCCCGGTCGTAGTAGGTCTGCACTTCCTTATAGAGGGCCCAGTCCTGGGGCGTGGTCGAGGCCGGTTGGCCGGTTACTTCCTCGATGATCCGGCGCTGGTCGGCCACGATCCGCTCGAGCAGGCCGATGTTCGCGCTGTCGCTCATCGGCATGTCGCCGTCGCCGCGCATCCCGATCGTCACCATGCTCTCGTGGGAATCCATGTTGCGGATTCCCTGCCGCCAGAAGTCCCGCAGCACCGCGGCGTTCGTCTCGTAGTTCCACGGCCCCGTGCCGTGACGCGCCCACTCCTGCTGGGCGCGCAGCATCGGCTCGTGGTGCGACGTGCCCATCACGACCCCGTACTCGCCGGCCAGCGGCGCGTCGAGCGTGTCGTCCTCGTTGAAAGCGTTGCCCCACATCGCGGGCCAGAGGTAGTTCCCCCGCAGCCGCAGGATCAGCTCGAACACCTTCTCGTAGAACGCGTGGTTGAAGCCGCCGAAGGTCGCGCGCGCCCACCCCGAGAGCGCCGGCGCTTCGTCGTTGAGGAAGATGCCGCGGTACTTGACCGCGGGCGGCCCGGCGGCGCGCCGCCCGGGCAGGACGAACAGCGCCGGCCGCGGCTTGACCGGAACGTCGGCCCACCAGTACCAGGGCGACACGCCGATCTCCGCCGAGAGGTCGTAGAGGCCGTAGATCGTGCCGCGCTTGTCGCTGCCGGCGATGACCAGGGCGCGCGCGACGCCCGGCCACGGGTGCTCCACGACCTGGCTGCAGAATGCTTCCCAGCGGCCCGCGACGCCGGCGGTGTCGAGCTTCCCTGCGTGCACGAGCGCATCGACCAGCGGGCTCCGTCCCAGCGTGCCGGCGACCACGACCTCCGCCGCGGCGGGGAGCGCGTCGAGCGAGACGACGCTCGCGTGGCCCGTCACCCGCCCGACGTCGGCGCTCACGCTGCGGGCGGCGCGGACGACGCCGGGGAAATCCGCCGAGCTGACGACGATGGGCGCCGAGCGGCCCGCGGCGGCCAGCGTGAAGCGGCGCCGGACGGGAGTTGGCTGTCTCGTGGGATCGTTCTTTGCGCCGTTCGCACGCCGCTCGGGCCCGCGGTGGAAGACACCGCCGGGGCCGCCGCGATCGACGGCGGAGGTGGGAGCGGCGCCGGCCGGCCCCGCCTGCGCGGCAATGCGGCCAGCCACCGCGCAGGCGAGCAGCGCCGCGGCGGTCAGTGCACGGGATGCCGCTCGGGATCCCACTGGAGCACCGCGTCCAGCACGGCCTGCAGGTGCATGCGCATCCGCGAGACGGCGAGTGCCTCGTCCCGGCGCTCCAGGGCGTCGAGGATGGCCTGATGGCCCTGATGGTCCGCGCGCCGCGACCCGAAGATGTCGAGGATCATGAGCTGCTCGTGCTGGAACATCTCGCGCAGCACGTCCAGCAACTGGAGCAGGACGGCGTTCTCCGACGCGACGGCGATCTGGCGGTGGAACTGCATGTTCACCCGGTTGAGCACGCCGTCGTCGTCGAGATGCTTCTCCGCCTCGCTCAGCAGCCGGCGCATCTCCTTGATGTGCCGCGCCGTCAGGTGCGGGACGGCCTCCGCGACGGACTGCATCTCCAGCGGCATGCGCGAGCGGATGAGGTCCGCGAGCAGCTTCTGGGTGACGACGGGGGCGTAGTCCGGGGTCGCCAGCAGCATGACGTCGTCGCTCCGGCTGACGTAGACGCCGGAGCCGTGACGGATCTCCACGACCCCGACCGCCTCGAGCTTCTTCAGCGCCTCGCGGACGGTCGGGTGCCCCACACCGAAGCTGCGCGCCATCTCCATGATCGCCGGCAGGCGGTCCCCCTGCCGGTACTCTCCCTGCTGGATCAGCTCCCGGATTCGGCGCGCCAGCCGGTCGGAGAGGCTCTGCCGGGGCATGCGAGCGAGGGTTTGCTTCGGCGCGCGGCCTGCGACGGCCGATCGACTAGTCATGGGAACCCTGCCTTCCGGAGGTTCCTGCCCATTGGCGCGCGACGCCGATCACGGCGTCGAACGCCGGCTTCGGCTTCCCCTGCCGGTCGAACAGCAGAGGATAGTTGATGCGTCCGGGCACCGGCCAGTTGTTCTTCCAGGATTGGGCGTCGGTGACGCCCCAGAACGTCACCCGGCTGACCTGGCCGGCGTGCTTCACGAACACGCGGAACAGCTCCGCGTAGCGCCGGGCGAGGGCCTGCTGCACCGAATCCGGCAGCCCGGCGGCGTAGGGGTTCAACTCGGGCCGGGCGGCCGCCCGGAGCGTGATCTCCGCCCCGGTCTGGCGGACCGCAGGCGGGAGCACGTCCACGTCGAGCTCGGTGATCATCACCTTCACGCCCAGGGCGGCGAAGGCCGAGATCGTGCTGTCCAGCTGCCCCGCGGTCGGCCAGTCCAGCCGGTAGTGGCCCTGGATGCCGACCCCGGTCACCGGGACTCCCTCGGCCTGGAGCCGCCGGATCAGCGCCACCACGCCCTGGCGTTTCGCGGCGTTCTCGACGGAGAAGTCGTTGTAGTACAGCTCGGCGGCCGGGTCCGCCTCATGGGCGAACCGGAAGGCCATGGCGACGTACTCGTCGCCGATGATCGTTTCCCAGGGCGAACGGCGCATCGTCCCGTCGTCGTCCAGTGCCTCGTTGACCACGTCCCAACCGCCCACGCGGCCCCGGTAGCGTCCGACGACCGTCTGGATGTGGTCACGCATCCGGGCGATCAGCGTGTCCCGGCCCACCGGCCGGCCGTCCGCGTCCTGGAATACCCAGCGCGGCGTCTGGTTGTGCCAGATGAGCGTATGGCCCACGACGAACATGTGATGCTGCTGGCCGAACGCGACGTACTGGTCGGCGGGCGCGAAGTCGTACTGCCCGGGCCGCGGGTGCACCGCCTCCCACTTGAGGACGTTCTCCGGCGAGATCGCGTCGAACTGCTCGGCGGCCAGGCGCGCGCCCGCCGTATCCTGACCGGAGAGCTGCGCCTGGTTGAGGGCGGCTCCGACGAGGAAGGCGCCGGTAAAGGCCTCCTTCAGGGTCGGACTTGGGGCCGGCGCGGTCCCGGGCGCTCGCCGGGGAGCGCAGCCGGCGAGCGCGGCCGCGAGGAGGAGGCCCGTCGCGGCGAGGCGCGACCCGCTCACGCCCCACCTTGCCGCGGCGCGGTGGTCCCGAGGCCAGGCAGCGCAGGTGCGGGCGGCGCGACGGACGCTGACGTCATGGCTTGGCCCCCGCCGGCGCATACTGCAGGCGGCGCTGCGCCAACTCGCCGGAGATCTGCAGCTCGAGCCTCCGATCGATAGGGTAGAACATGAGGCAGACGAGGCAGAGCGCGAAGCCCAGGGCGGGGAACCAGCTCATCATCAGCCGGATGCCGTCGAGCGTGTGCGCCGATTGCACGGCGTTCGGCACGTAGCCGAAGCCGGCCAGGATGTAGCCGCCCAGCGCGCCGCCGACGCCGAGGCCGGCCTTGAGGCCGAAGACGATCGCGGAGAACACCACACCGGTCGCCCGCCGGTGGTTCTTCCACTCGGAATAGTCCGCCACGTCGCCCATCATCGCCCAGAGCAGCGGGATGGTGAAGCCGTAGGCGAACTGGCGCAGCACCTCCATGACGATCATGACCGCCACCGCGGACGGCGGCAGGGCGGCGAACGCCGCCGTGAAGACGATCGTGAAGGCGAGGCCGCCGATGAACAGATTCCGCTTGCCGTACTTCACCGCGAGCGGCTTGGAGAGGATCACGCCCACGATCGTGGCGAGCGTGCCGCAGACGTTGAACAGGCTGAACAGGTTCTCCCGCCCGACGTAGTACTTGAAGTAGAAGAGCACCGTGCCGCCGCGCAGGGCCAGCGTGACGAACAGCACGATGGTGAGGACGAACATCGCGATCCACGGGGGGTTCTTCCCCAGGTCCTTGAAGTCCTGCGCGACCGAGGTCTTCTGGTCGGGCGCCGGGGCGATGCGCTCGCGGGTACTGGCGAACGTGATGAAGAAGAAGACGACCGCCAGCGCCGACAGGATCCCCATCGTGACCTGGTAGCCGTGCGCGTCGTTCCCGCCGCCGAAGAGCTTCACCATCGGGAGCGCGAGCCCCTGCACGATCAGCTGGGCACTCATCGCGAACACGAACCGGTACTGCGATAGGCTGGTTCGCTCGGCCACGTCCCCGGTCATCACCCCGCTCAACGCCGAGTACGGCAGGTTGTTCGCGGAGTAGACCATCATCAGGACGATGTAGGTCACGTAGGCGTAGATCAGCTTGCCGTGGGCGCCGAAGGGCGGGGTGGTGAAGGTGAGGAAGCCCATGATCCCGAACGGCACCGCCGTCCAGAGGATCCACGGCCGGAACTTGCCCCAACGGGTTGTCGTGCGGTCGGCCACCACGCCCATGATCGGGTCGAAAACCGCGTCCCACACCCGCACCACCAGGAACAGCGTGCCCGCCGCCGCCGCCGTGATCCCGAAGGTGTCGGTGTAGAAGGCCAGCTGGAACATCACCATCGTCTGGAAAATGAAGTTGGCCGCGGCGTCGCCGATGCCGTAGCCGACCTTCTCCCGGACCGACAGCCGTTCGGTTCCTGGTGTCGTGGGTTGTGCCGTCATCTCTTCCTCAACGCTCCACCCGGAGCGTGACGCTCTGGAGATCGGCGTCGCGCGAGGACGTGCCCACCATGACAGCGAACTCGCCCGGCTCGACGACGTAGTGCATCTCGTGGTCGTAGCACGCCAGTGACTCCGGCGTGATGTCGAACGATACGGTCTTCGTCTCGCCGGCCTTGAGGGCGACCTTCGTGAACCCCTTCAGCTCCTTGACCGGCCGCGTCACCGAGCTCACCCGGTCGCGGATGTACAGCTGCACGACCTCCGCCCCTTCCCGCTGACCGGTGTTGGTGACGTCGGCGAGCGCGCGGGTCGTGCCGGCGCGGGCGATCACCGGCTCCGTGAGCCGGACGTTCGTCACGGCGAACGTGGTGTAGCTCAAGCCGTAGCCGAACGCCCACAGCGGCGACACGTCGTCGAACAGGTACCCGCGCCTCGCCGAGGGCTTGTAGTTGTAGAACGCCGGCAGGTGGCCCGCCGACCGCGGGAAGGTGATCGGCAGCTTCCCGCTGGGGTTGACCCGGCCGAAGAGCACCTCGGCGACCGCCGTGCCGGCCTCCTGGCCGAGGTACCAGCACTCGAGGATCGCCGTGGCGTGCTCGGCGAGCCAGCGGATGGAGAGGGGCCGCCCGTTGAACAGGCAAACGACCACCGGCCTTCCGGTGGCGATCAGGGCCTCGGCCAGCTCCTGCTGCCGGCCCACGAGGTCGAGGCTGGACCGGTCGCCCAGGTGCTTGAGCCCCCAGCCCTCGCGCGATGTCTGCTCGTTGCCGCCGATCACCAGCACCACCAGGTCCGAAGCCCCGGCGACGTCGACGGCTTCGGCAATCTGCCGCCGGTCGCTCTCCGGGTCGCTCGGCACCACCACGTCCTCGTGCCACGACCCGCCGATCGTGATCTTGCACCCCTCGCTATAGCGCACGTCCACGCGGTCACCGACGGCGGCGCGGATCCCCTCCAGCACGGTGATGAAGCGTTTGGGCACGCTGCTGTAGCCGCCGAGGAGCCGGCGGTCCGCGTTGGGGCCGATGACGGCAATGGAGCGCAGCCGGGCCGGGTCGAGCGGCAGGAGGCCGCCCTCGTTCCTGAGCAGCACGATCGTCTCGCGCGCAGCCTGGAGCGCGAGCTTGCGGTGCTCTTCGCGCCCCACCACGCGCTCGGCCTCCGCGGGATCCACGTATGGATCGTCGAACAGCCCGAGGCGGAACTTCCAGTACAGCATCGGCGCGACGAGATCGTCGAGCTGCGCTTCCTGGAGCGTCCCATCCTTCACCAGCTCCACCAGGTATCGGTAGCAGTCGGGCTCCGGCAGCTCGATGTTCACGCCGGCCTTCACCGCGAGGGCGCAGGCTTCCTTCTTATCGGCGGCGACGAAGTGGCCGTGCGTGTCGGGCCGGTAGCTCAGCTCCCAGATGGCGTAGTAATCGGACACCGTGAAGCCGGTGAAGCCCCACTCGCCGCGC